>MUGK01000005.1 GCA_002007425.1 Chromatiales bacterium USCg_Taylor
AGATCGCAAACCGGGTCCGCGTTCGCGGCGTCGCCGGTGAGCATGTAAGCTTGGCAGCGGCAGCCGCCGAAGTCCTTGAAGCGCTCCGGGCAGGAGCGGCATGGCTCGCGCATCCACTCGAAACCGCGATAGCAGTTGAAGGCGGACGACTCGTTCCAGATCCACTCGATGCCGTGGTCGCGGACATTCGGGAATTCCAGCCCGGGGAGTTGCCGGGCCGCATGGCAGGGGAGCGCGGTCCCATCGGGCGCGATGCAGAGAAACACGGCGCCCCAGCCGTTCATGCAGGCTTTGGGGCGGTTCTCATAATAGTCGGGAACGACATAAAAGATTTTCATCCTGCCTTTCATGCTTTCCTGATAGGCATGGGCGATGGCCTCGGCCCGCTCGAGTTGCTCACGGCTGGGCAGCAAGCGATCGCGGTTGTGAAAGGCCCAGCCGTAATACTGCGTCGTGGCAAGCTCCACGTAGTCGGCGTTGAGGTCGTTGGCGAGACGCAGCATGGCCTCGATCTGGTCGATGTTATCGCGATGAGTCACAAAGCACAGGACCATCGGGTAGCCGTGTTTCTTTACGGCGCGCGCCATCTCGACCTTGTGCGTGAACGCTTCCGTTCCCGCCAGATAATCATTGAGATCCTTCCGGCTCGCCTGGAAACTGATCTGGATATGGTCCAATCCGGCCTCGCGGAACGCTTTCAGGCGAGACTCATCCATGCCGAGCCCCGAGGTGATAAGGTTGGTATAAAAGCCTAAGGATCGAGCTTCCCTGATTAGAATTTCAAGATCGCGACGCACCAGCGGTTCGCCGCCGGAGAAGCCCAATTGCGTCGCGCCTAGCGCGCGGGCTTGGCGGAGTACGGCGAGCCAGTCCTCGGTGCTGAGCTCCCCTTTGGTGCGCGCGTAATCGACGGGGTTGGAGCAATAAGGACACTGCAGCGGACAGGCATAGGTCAACTCCGCCAGCAGCCATAGGAGCTTAGGCCGCGCCGGTGATTCGAACCCAGCCGTGCTCATGCGCGGTCTCCATAAAATGCCGGATCTCGTCGCCGATTTTAGCCCCGGAAAACTGCCGCTCGAGGTCGTCGATGATGGCGCTCAAGCGGGTTTTCCCGTCGCACCGCGTGAGGATCTCCCCGGCGGTCTTGTTGAGCTTGACCATGCCTTCCGGATACAGAATGACATAGGCTTGCTGGGCCTCCTCCCACTGCAAGCGAAACAGGGGGGCGATTTGAGGGATACAGTCGTCGGCGAAATGCGCGCTCATCGCTCAAGGCACGACATTGAAATACGGCGGGCGGTGATCCACATACGCAAGCCATAGTACATCGAGCATCGTCCACAGCACATCGAGCTTAAACTTTAGAATTCCAAGCGCGCGCTGCTGCTCGGCGCGGCTACGGAAAGTGTCGAGCGTGATCGTCAGCCCGTGCTCGACATCGCGTCGCGCTTCCCGCAACCGCTGGCGAAAGTAGGCATAGCCCGCGGGTTGGATCCAGGGATAATGCTCGGGCCAACGGTCGAGGCGTTGCTGGTGGATCGCAGGGGCGAATAGTTCGGTCAGCGAGGAACAGGCGGCCTCTTGCCAGGTGGCGCGGCGGGCGAAGTTCACATAGGCATCGACCGCGAAACGCACCCCGGGCACTACCCGCTCGTGTGACCACAGCCCCTCGCGCGTGAGCCCCACCGCCTCGCCAAGCCGTAGCCAGGCGTCGATGCCTCCCTCATCGCCGCTGGCCCCGTCGTGATCGACGATGCGCTGGATCCATTGACGGCGCACCTCGCGGTCGGGACAGTTCGATAGCACGGCGGCATCCTTGATGGGGATGCTCACCTGATAGTAAAAGCGGTTCGCGACCCATCCCCGCACGCCATTCTCATCGAGCTTGCCGCTATTCATGAGCACATGGAAGGGATGGTGGATATGATAGTACCGTTCCATGGAACGCAGTTCTTGCTCGAATTGGGCCGGCGTCCACGCGACGGGCTCGCTGACGGGCGCATCATTCACAGCACGATCTCCATGCCGTCATACGCCACCTCAATGCCGCGTTCGATCAGCGCCTGCCGCTCTGGACCGTCCTCGTTGAGGATCGGGTTGGTGTTATTGATATGGATAAGCACCTTGCGCGGCTGTGACAGTGTATCCAGGATGCTCAACATGCCTCCCTCCCCCGAGAGCGCGAGGTGGCCCATATCGCTTGCGAGCTTGGTGCTGATCCCGAACCGCAGGAGCTCGTCCTCGGTCCACAAGGTGCCATCGACGAGCACACAATCGGCGTCCGACAAGTTGCGGTATACCTGGTCGTCGACTTCGCCGAGGCCTGGCGCATAAAACAGGACTTTTGACGTATCGAGGTCTTCGATCTTGACGCCGATCGTATCGCCGCGGTGCGGGTTGTGGCGGTGGGGCGAATAAGGGGGCGCCTCGCTTCGCAAAGGCACGGCGGTGAAGCGCAAGTTTGCGGCGCGGGGTACGGTGAACGGCTCGCCGTCGATGGACAGCGTACGCCATTCGACCCCGCAATAGTATTCCAGGACTCGAAACAGTGGGTAGCCCGTCGTCAGATCTTGATAAACCATGTTGGTACAATAGACGTCCAACGGCTGTTTATGTTCGCGTAGCATCATCAAACCGGTGGTGTGGTCGATCTGGGCATCGACCAGCACGATGGCGCAGATCCCCGTGTCGCGCACACCCCGGCCGGGCTGTAAGGCCGCCACGGAGACTAATTGGGTGCGTATGTCGGGCGAGGCGTTGAACAGCACCCAGTCGACGCCGTTGCCGGAGACCGCTATCGAGGATTGCGAACGCGCGCGGGCGCGCAAGAACCCTGTGCGCAGACCCTTGCAATTCGGGCAGTTACAGTTCCATTGGGGAAAACCGCCGCCAGCGGCGGAACCGAGGACGTGAATACGCATGGATAGCTTGAACGTCGTAAGGGGCGCCATCGTAGCAGAAACAGCGCGCCTTGTCCGCGTAACCGGCGCGGTGCATGCCCTAGGTTAAAAACACGGCGGCGAGGCCCAGAAACGCGGAGAATCCGATGACATCGGTCACCGTGGTCAAAAACAACCCTCCGGCAAGCGCCGGATCGATTCCAAGTTTCTTCAGGCCGAGCGGAATGAGCGTCCCAGCCACGGCCGCGGCGGCTAGATTGGTCAGGAGCGCAAGACCGAGGATCAAGCCGAGCCCCACGTCCGAAAACCACGCGGCGGTTACCATCCCGACCACGACGGCCCAGAGCAGCCCATTGCAAACACCCACGGCGATCTCCTTCTTGAGCAGCGATCCCAAGTTGTCCTGGCCCACCCGATCCAAGGCCAAACCCCGAATCATGATCGTAAGTGTCTGACTGCCGGCGACGCCCCCCATGCCGGCGACGATGGGCATCAGGATCGCAAGCGCGACGATCTCTTGCAGCGTGGCCTCAAAGCGCCCGATGACCCAGGCCGCAAGAAACGCCGTAATCAGATTGACCCCCAACCACACCGCACGGCGCGGCGCGCTCACCGCGATCGGTGCGAACATGTCGTCGCCTTCGTCTAAACCCGCGAGGCTCATCAGCGAATGGTCACCTTGGTCGCGGATCACATCGACCACATCATCGACGGTGATCCTGCCGATCAAGCGGCCGTTTTGATCGACCACCGGCGCCGACACCAAGTCGCGTTGCTCGAACCTCTTGGCCACTTCGGCCGCCGGGAGATCGGCGGGGATCGCTTCCGGTTCTCTGACCATCACGTTCTCGACCTTGCGATCGGGATCATTGGTAAGCAGGGCCGTAATCGGCAGCAAACCTTGATACCTGTGGTTGCGATCGACCACCATGAGGTTATCGGTTTTTTCCGGGATCTCGGCGCGCCAGCGCAGATAGCGAATGACAACGTCGAGGTCTACATCACTGCGGACGGTGATGGCATCGGTATTCATCAAACCACCGGCGGTATCCTCCGGGTAGTACAAAACCGAAGATACGCGGATACGGTTTTGCTCGTCCATAAGCCGCAACACGCTATCGAGCACCGATTCCGGCAAGTCCTGCAAGATGTCGGCCGCGTCGTCACTCGCAAGGCCGCGTGTCACATCCGCTACTCTGTCCGCACCCATGTGCTCCAATAAGCCTGCACGCACCGCATCCTGTGCATGGGCCAAGACAGCGCCCTGCTGTTCGGGCGAGATAAGTTGCCACACTTGTAGGCGTTGGTGCGGGGGAAGGGACTCGATCAGGTCGGCGATCTCGGCAGGATGGCGATCCGCCAAATGTCTACCGACGGTGACGAGATCACCTTCCGAAAGCGCGTCTTGCAGTATGCCTCGTAGGATCTCCGCGGTCTCTTGCCCTGTATTTTGAGATGCTTGGGTCATCGGGTATCAATACCTTCCGCGAGCATGCCTCCGACGGCATACGTGGGGTTCTGCCGAGGCGCTTTAGTTCAATCCGGCGTTGATGCGTCCGAGCAAGTCGTTTATTTCACTGCTACTGCTCGCCGCCAGCACTTGCTCGGAAAGAGACATGACCTCCGCGAGGCGGGTATTGTTGACGATCTTCTTTACTTCCAACAAGACCGCCGGGTGCACGCTGAAATCCCGCAAGCCAAGCCCGAGGAGAAGGCGTACGTAGCGCGGATCGCCGGCCATCTCACCGCACATGGCGACCGGCTTTTTGTGATCCCTGGCCGCCTGGATGATTATGCGGATCAAGCGCAGCACCGCCGGATGGACCGGATCATACAAATAACTGACCTCGTCATTGACCCGATCGATCGCCATCGTGTACTGAATGAGGTCATTGGTTCCTATCGAGAGAAAATCAAGCTGCTTGGCGAAAAGATCGGCGCACATCGCCGCCGCGGGCACCTCGATCATGCCGCCGATGGGCATGTCGGGATCGAAGGGGACGGCGTTTGATCGAAATTCCGCGCGGATCTCCGCGATGATCGCAAGCACTTGGTAAAGCTCTTGGAGGTTTGAAAGCATCGGGATGAGAAGCCGCAGCGGCCCGAGGGCCGAGGCCCGAATGATCGCGCGTAACTGAGGCAGAAACAGTCCCGGCTCCTTGAGACATAGACGCACCGCGCGCAACCCGAGCGCCTGATTCGCAAGCACCCGCCGTTCCCGCCCGGTGCTACTATCGACCTGCTTGTCGGCCCCGAGATCCAGCGTTCTAATCGTAATCGGCCTTCCTTGCAAGGCGTGCAAGGCTTGGGAATATACCTGGAACTGTTCTTCCTCGGCCGGCGGACGATCCCGGTTCATATAGAGATATTCGGTGCGGTATAGGCCCACGCCCAAGGCCCCGACGTTCAGTACCGATTCGAAATCCTTCGGCAACTCGATATTGGCTTCCAGGCAAATCGTGATGCCATCCCCGGTGATCGCCGGCGCGCCCTTCAGCTTGATTAATTCGGCGAAGTGGACCCGCTCTTGCCGCTGCAAACCTTCGTAATACCGGATCGTCTCGGGGTCCGGATCGACCAAAAGCACGCCCGAGATCCCATCGATGATGACGAGGTCTTCTTCACGCACGTAGCGGCGCGCTTGATGCAGGCCCACGATGCTCGGGATGCCTAGGCTACGCGCGAGGATCGCCGTATGTGAGGTCGGGCCACCGTGCTCGGTCGCGAACGCCGCGATGCCGTGATGTTGCATGAGCACCGTATCCGCGGGTGTGAGGTCATCCGCCAGCACGATGTAGCCCCGCAGCCGGCTATCGGGGACCTCGTGCCGCATCGGGCCCTGATTAAGCAAAATGCGTTGCATGCGATTGACGACGTGATCAACATCATCCTTGCGGGTCCTTAGATAGGGATCGTCCATTTCCTCGAAGACCGCTACCAACGCATCGCGCTGTATTTTCACGGCCCATTCAGCGTTACAGCGCCGCTCGGTAATCAGCCGCGCGGGCTCTTGCGTTAAGGCCGAGTCCTCCAACATCAATAGATGGGTGTCGATGAACGCGGCGATGTCGGCTGCGGTCGCGGGTGGAATATGGTCCCGAATCGCGCGCAATTGCTGCCTGGCGGTGAGCACGGCGTGCTCGAACCGGCGTACTTCCTCAACGATATACTCTTCTTTCAAACAGTATTCGCTAATGTCGACCTGGTCGCGCTGGAGAATATGAGCCCGTCCCATGGCGATGCCTCGAGAGACGCCAACACCGTGGAGGGAAATGCTCATTCCGACTCACCGAATTTGTTAGCCACTAGATCCTCTAAGCTTGCGATGGCCTGCCGCTCGTCGGGTCCGCTCGCAAGGATTTCGATCTCGGCTCCGTTATGAGCGGCGAGCATCATGACCCCCATGATACTCTTGCCGTTGACTTCCTTGCCATTTCTGCGAATCGTGACCTCGCATTGAAAGCGCGACGCCAGTTGCACGAAACGCGCGGCCGCGCGGGCATGCAAGCCGAGCTTATTTATGATCCGAACATTACGGAACATCATCCACCGCTAATCCGTATCGCTTATTTCCACGATCCCGTCGCGACCGCCGGTAATGGCCTTGTCGACGAGTCGCTCCAGGCCTAGATCGGCATAGTTCAGTACTCGGAGCAACATGGGCAGATTGACGCCGGTTACGATTTTAACGCGCCCTTCACCCAGCAGCCGGGTCGCGATATTGCACGGCGTGGCGCCACAGATATCCGTCAGGACGAGCACGCCGTCGCCTTGGTCTAGGGCTTGGATCATGGCGC
The DNA here is from genome assembly GCA_002007425.1 of Chromatiales bacterium USCg_Taylor. Classification (GTDB taxonomy): domain Bacteria; phylum Pseudomonadota; class Gammaproteobacteria; order JACCXJ01; family JACCXJ01; genus USCg-Taylor. The sequence goes on from MUGK01000005.1 coordinate 6,698, forward strand.
TGGCTTGAGCGTGCGCTCGTTCCGGTTCACAGTCGCGTCCGATGCTGACGACGGCGAGCGGAAGCCTCTGTGCTCCGAACGTCTTTACCGCATTATCGCGAAGCGACTCACCGACGTTGTCGTGTCCGATGATCAAAATGCCGACGCTCATAGGAGCCCTGTCCCGTCGCGGTGGGTTACGAGAACATGCCGTCCTTGCGAGCTAAGATGGGACGCCAGGCGTTCCACGATATACACCGACCGATGGTGCCCGCCGGTGCACCCCACGGCGACCGTTAAATAACTGCGTTGGTCCGCTTCAAACCGAGGTAACCACGCGTCCAAGAACGCACGGAGCTGAGCCGTCATGTCGTGGACGAGCGGCGCCGCCTCCAAGAACTCGATGACCGGAGGATCGCGTCCGGAGAGGTCGCGTAACCGCGGTTCCCAATGCGGATTGGGTAAGCAGCGTACATCGAAAACGAAATCGGCGTCCGCGGGCAGACCGTGCTTGAATCCAAACGAGATGAGTTGTACCGACATGATGTTGGCTTGCCTTTGTGCGACTCGTTCCCGCACCAGAGCCCGCAACTGGTGGACCGAGGTGCGGCTTGTGTCGATGCGTAAATCCGCGTGCTCCGCAAGCGGCCCAAGCAAACGCCGCTCCTCGTGAATGGCGACCGTGAGCGACACTTCCGTTGCGGAGAGCGGGTGTTTGCGGCGCGTCTCACTAAAGCGCCTGAGCAAGGCTTCGTCGCCGGCCTCCACGAATACAAGCTCCACCGCAAGCTCGCTGCTTTGCTGTTGCCGCAAAAACCGCGGGAAGCTCGTCAATGCATCGGCGGGATTACGGGCATCAATGCCGATAGCAACGTTTTCGTAAAGCGGTTGCTCGGCCGAGCGAATTTGAGAGAACAATTCCGGCGCCAGACCGATGGGGAGGCTATCGATACAGTAATAGCTCAGATCCTCGAGGACATTGAGCACGGTTGTCTTTCCCGCACCCGACATACCCGTGACAATGATCAACCTTCGGGCCACGGCAACCCTCAAACCGCTTTATCGAGCAAAGCGCGCTGTCTGTGCATGAAATCGTCCGCCGAGTTATAACCGCTCATGCGCAAGATGTGGTTGCGGGCGGCACACTCGACCAATACCGCCAAGTTACGGCCAGCCGTCACGGGGAGGACGATTTCCGGGAAATCCAGTCCCAGGACCCGGCGCTCACTATAGCTTCCTTCCAGGCGATCGAGGTTAATCAAGCCTTCACCCTCCAATCGCTCCAGGCGAATGATCAAGCGCAAATACTTGTTGCTTCGCAAGGCCCCCGCGCCTAACAGCTCACGAACGTTCAAGATGCCAAGCCCGCGCACCTCGAGGAAATCGAGGAGGCCCTTCGGACACGTACCGTTGACGATATCGGGGGCGATGCGCGAAAACTCCGGCGCGTCGTCCGCGATCAATCGGTGTCCGCGCGTGATGAGCTCCAGAGCCAATTCGCTCTTTCCAACCCCGCTCTCACCGGTGAGCAATACGCCTATGGACATCACCTCCAAGTATACCCCGTGCAGCGTCACGACCTCGGCCAAAAGGTTCGAGAGATAGTAATGCAGGTCATCGGACAGCTTATTGCTCGCGAGTGTCGAGGTGAAAAGCGGCGTGCTGCTTTCCTCGCAGGCCGTGCCTAGCTGCTCGGGTACTAGCTGACTGTCGGCGACGACGATACAATGGGGTTCGTGACTCAGCAATTGCCGGATCGCATCCTCGCGCGAGATCGCGCGCAACCCCGACAGATATTGGATCTCGGAGGATCCCAGGACCTGGATCTGGTTCGGATGAATCAAATTCAGGTGGCCCACCAAGGATTTATTGGAGCCCAGGTCCGCGCTGTGATCGCGCCTTGTTTCCAGAGTGCTGATATGGTCCCCGACGATCTTCCTCCTGGTCTCGGGGTGCACCTCATCGGACTTAATCGATCGCCCCCCGCCCGCGCGCCCGGCCACCCACTCGAGCGCAAGCCGCTCGGAATGGATCTCGAATAAATCGCTAATTGTGACCGACGACATAGCTTCGCGGGCGATCCGGCCATGCGCTCAGTAGCTCAAAGAGCGTATCGGCGCCGGCACATGCCCTGATCCGGGACACAAACTCCTCATCGCTGAACATTTCCGCAAGCTCGGCGAGTATCCTTAGATGCTCGTCGTGGCATCGGTCCGGAACCAGTAACGCAAAAAAAAGATCGACGGGCTGCTCATCGATGGCGTCGAAATCAACGCCGGTCTTGGTATAAATAAACGCCCCGCAGGGCTGATCACCGTGCGCGGTCCGGCCGTGCGGGATCGCAACCCCGCGTCCCAATCCGGTGCTACCGAGCCGTTCCCGCGTCATCAGACTATGGAACACCTCGTCACTGGTTAACTTCTCTGGTTGATCCGCGATCAACCTTGCCAAGGCTTCGAGCACGCCTTTTTTGCTGCCTACATCGACCTGGACGGCGACGCGATCGCGGACCAGGATCTCGTCCATACCCATCGCTTATACTCTTGTTCCGTGCGCTACAACCGTAAGCACCCCCTCTACGCTTTGCGCCCGCCGTCCCCGCGATGATGATCCGTTATTTTGTCTTTGTGTTTCAGCAACTGGCGGTCTAATTTGTCCACTAATGCATCGATTGCCGCGTACAGATCGTCGTGCTCGGCGTCCGCGAACAGATGACTTCCCGCGACGTGCATCTTGGCTTCCGCGCGTTGCCGCTGCTTCTCGATGGCCAAAATGACATGAATTGCCGTAACGTGATCGAAATGCCGTTCCATCCTTTCAAATTTTGTCTCGACGTAATTGCGGATCGCTTCCGTAACTTCCATATGGTGACCGGTAACGTTTATCTGCATTGCAACTCCCGACAGTTAGAATTGGCTGGTGGCGCCGCTACACGAGGCGTTTTCTTTCATTCGAGGGCGGAATGGCCATGGCCTCGCGGTATTTAGCGACGGTCCGCCTGGCGACGTTAATTCCTTGCTCCCATAATACCGCCGCGAGCTTGCTATCGCTCAAGGGTTTCAACGAGTTCTCGGCGGCGATGAGTTTTTTGATGACAGCGCGGATGGCTGTTGACGAACACGCTCCGCCCGCGGAAGTGCTCAAATGACTCGAGAAAAAATACTTGAGCTCGTAAATTCCCCTGGGCGTGTGCAGGTACTTGCGGGTGGTTACGCGCGAAATCGTTGACTCGTGCATGCCCAATACCTCGGCAATATCGTGCAGGACCAGCGGCTTCATCGCCACGTCACCGAGTTCCAGGAACGCGCGCTGACGCTCAACGATGGCCGTTGCGACACGCAATAATGTCTGACTTCGGCTTTGCAGGCTTTTTATAAACCATCGTGCTTCTTGCAGGTGTGTGCGCAGCGAGGTGTTATCCTGGCTATTGTCGGCCCTGCGCACCATGCTCGCGTAATAGGGATTAACGCGCAGGTGCGGAATGACCTCGGTATTCAATTCAACCTGCCACGTACCGGCTTTTTTTCGTACGTGGACGTCCGGTACGATATATTCCACCCGGGCATCCTGAAGGTGCGCCCCGGGCCGCGGATTCATGGTCTGGATCAGCGCGACCACCTGTTGCAGTTCCTCCTGGCTCAACTTCATGCGCCGCGCCAAGCGTACGTAATCACGCTCGGCGAGGAAGTCGAAGTGCTTTTCCACTAAATGCCTGGCTTGTTCCACCCACGGACTACCGCCGTCTTGCTGACTCAGTTGAATGGCCAAACACTCTTGCAGGCTGCGGGCTGCAACCCCCGGGGGATCCAAGCGCTGCACCCAATGCAGAACGGCCTCGACTTCGTCGAGCTCGACTTGGTCGTGATTGAGGGATTCGCGCAGCTCTTCAAGACTTGTTCTTAAGAAACCATCATTGTCCAGCGCATCGGCGATCGCATAGGCAATCGCTTTGTCCATATCACTGATCGACGCCAGATTGGTTTGCCACAGCAGGTGGTCCTTCAGCGATTCGCCCGCGGCGCGCTGATTCTCAATTTCAAAACCGGCGTGGTCCCCCGAAGCCGCTTGAGGCATCGACGTGTCATAGACATCATCCCATGCACTGTCGACCGGAAGTTCCTCGGGAATATCCTGGGCGATCGCGGCGCCGGCCACATCTTCGACCTCACTCGCGGCCGTCTCCGCGTATGGGAGGCTTTCGGTGTCCTGCGACTTCGAGCTCCCGTAGCCGTCTTCGTGCTCATCATCGACGGCCTCCAACATCATGTTAGACTCGAGCGCCTCCTGGATTTCCAGGCTCAGTTCCGCGGTGGACAGTTGCAACAAGCGAATCGCTTGCTGCAACTGGGGGGTCATGATGAGGCTCTGCCCTAAGCGTAGCTGCAGTGCTTGCTTCATAAAATGCTGGTTCAGGTGCGTTGGGCAGAGTCTTAGCGTGAGTAACTACATTTTAACGCAATTTTCATCGCCGGTATCCGCCAGCCCGCGCCTCAAGCATTATCTATCGGTGCTTGGCGTGGGCCCCTCTACCCGCCGGAGCCGCGCCCGATAGGCGCTAGACCATAAGGGAACGACCGGCCGCCGGATCCCGGCCAGCCGGCGCCACCAATAGCCTGCCCGGACATCCGACACCCGCACCGCTCCGGTGCGGACACTCGGCGCATGCACAAATTTGTCTTGGCCCATATATATCCCAACATGGCGGCCGGCGGCGGTGTGGAAGAACAGCAAGTCGCCGGGTAGACGAACCGCCAAGGGCACCTGCGGTAAAGCAGCCGCCATCGATGCCGTATCGCGCGGGAGCACGATCCCATGCCTGGCGTAGACATATCTAACGAAACCGCTGCAGTCGAAACCTTCCTCGGGCGAATCCCCGCCGTAACGATACGCCACCCCGGTCAGGCTCAAGGCGGTCGCAACGATCCCCGGTGTACCGCCGGGCGCCACGGCCGGTTCGAGCTGCGCGAGGTTTCCCGCACACCCCGCGAGCACGGCCAGACCGACCACCAGGCCAGCGCGCGCGCCATGCACCTTCCGTCGCCCGACTCGCAACCAGGTGTCTACGGTGTTATTGGTCCGGGCCGCCGCCATAATCGCCACAGGCTCTTCACGGTAATCTCGAAATGACAGCCTTCTGTATAAAGATCGACCCGCTTTAATCGACCCAGTCTTAATCTCGTGAGGAGCGGCTGGAACCAGTCTCGATTAAGGCGCGCGACCTTTTCAAGCCAGACCTGGTGATCGTGAGCGCCCTGCTCCTCGGGGAAAACCACTAAGCATTCGGTCGCAGACCCGGCTTGCTCCAGCAGCGCTCCAAAACTTCCGGGCAGGCGCGAGGGCGCGCAACCGCCGAGGACCGCTAGGCCGGTCATGATGGGTTCCGCGCCCCATACGGCGCGACCGGGAACCGCGGCGACAGGCGGCAAGCTTCCCGCCCCCCAAAACCATAGGCTGTTGATAGCCGGCTCACCGCGGTCCTCCCGCTCGCGGTTGACCGCGGTATCATGCAACACCATTTGGACCTCGTTCATGAGCTGCACCCACCGCTTAGCGTCCCTGCCCTTCGGCAAAAAACCCCCGAGGTCCCGCGTGGCCACCGCCGAAGGCGGCCACGTTTTAACCGCTGCCGCATCTTCGAGCCGCACATACCAGCGCTTGGGATCGCGCCCCACCTTGATCTCGATCGCGCGGGTTGCCAAGGCGGCATTGAGATCACTCGCGAGCCGCCGGGCTTCGTTCATACCGAGGCTATAGCTACGGCCATCGAACAGGATCAGCTTGCCGAGGTCGGGTTGCAGATGTACCGGATCGGCGCGCATCCACCCACCGCCGTGCTCGGAGATAAAATCGGCGAGATGAGTGATCGCCGCGACCGGGAGATCATACTCTGGCTCTTCCTCAACGCCGAAGAGACGGCAAATGAGGGTCTCATAACACGCGCCGTCGTCCACCCGCGCCGCGCGCGCGAGCAAGATCGCTAACGCCCGGAAACGATGCTCCGCGCCAGCGTCAAGCCGTAATCGATCCGCGTGCGGCCCAAAGAGCCCGGGAACTACCAGCGTTAGCCGCGACACGATCTCCCGAAAACCGTCTAATCAGCGCCGAAACAGCCACAATATCGCCGAGACGATTAAACTGATGAGCAGACCAGTCACGATCGGGAAATAGAGCTTGAAACCGTCGCGCTCAATGACGATATCGCCCGGCAACCGCCCCAAACCCAACTTCGTCATCCACGGCCAGAGGAGGCCGATCGCGACCAGCAGCAGCCCGAGCGTAATCAATACCCGCGGCATTCTTTCAGCTTAGCGTCTTAACGCCCGCATCCGTCCCAATGATCAGAAGATCCGCGGGGCGGCGCGCGAAGATCCCGTTGCTCACGACACCCGCAATGTGATTGATCTCGGCCTCCATCTTGGCGGGGTCAAGCAGCGAAAGACTACGCACATCCAAGATAACGTTGCCGTTATCGGTGATATAACCGCTTCGCCATTGCGGCTGACCCCCGAGCTTCACTAGCTCGCGGGCGACGTAGCTCCGGGCCATGGGGAGCACCTCGATCGGCAGAGGATAGCGGCCGAGGACATCGACGAGCTTGCTGTCATCGACGATACATAGAAATCGCCGACTCGCGGCAGCGACGATCTTTTCGCGCGTGAGCGCGCCGCCGCCCCCTTTGATCAATTGGAGGTGCTGAGTGGCCTCATCCGCGCCATCGATATACAGGGCCAGCCCGCCGGTGTGGTTGAGGTCGACGACCGGGATGCGGTGCTCCTTCAGCCGCGCCTCTGTTGCCTGAGAGCTGGCAACGGCACCCTCAATCCGGTGTTTTGCCCCTGCCAGTATCTCGATTAAGAGATTCACCGTCGTACCGCTACCCAGCCCGATGACGGCGCCTGCTTCAATATGCTCGATCGCGGCCTCGGCCGCGCGGCGTTTCTTTTCGTCCTGAGTCACGTGCACAACCCGTTCAATGGTATCTTAATGGTCATGATAGACGAGTATGTGCAGCTTATCCTCACCGCGCGCGTTTACGACGTCGCTAAGAAGACACCGCTCGACCTCGCGCCCGAGCTGTCGCGGCGGCTCGATAACACGGTGTGGTTAAAGCGCGAAGACCTCCAGCCGGTATTCTCTTACAAACTCCGCGGCGCGTACAACCTGATGTCGCACCTCAGCCCGGCCGAGCGCCAACGCGGTGTCATCACCGCCTCGGCGGGGAACCATGCCCAAGGGGTGGCGTTGGCCGCCCAGCGTCTCGATCTTCGCGCGATCATCGTGATGCCGAAAACAACACCCGAGATAAAGGTGGCCGCGGTACGGCGTCTGGGGGCCGAAATCGTGCTTCACGGAAATACCTATGACGATGCTTGCGAGCATGCGCATCGGCTCGAGGAGGAACGCGGGCTGTGCTTCGTTCACCCTTACGACCACCCCTTGGTGATCGCTGGCCAAGGCACCGTCGGCAAGGAAATCCTCGAACAGCACTCGGGCGATCTACACGCGATCTTCGTGCCCGTCGGTGGCGGCGGACTCATTGCCGGAATCGCCGCGTACGTCAAACAACTGGTCCCGGCGATTAAGATCATCGGGGTCGAATCCGACGAAGCCCCCAGCATGCGAGAAGCGCTCAAGGCCGGGGAACGTATCGTGCTGGAGCACATCGGGATCTTCGCCGACGGAGCGGCCGTCCGCCAGGTGGGCGCGGAACCGTTTCGGATCGCGCGGAAGTTCGTCGATGAAGTGCTGCTGGTCACTAACGACGAGATATGCGCGGCGGTCAAAGACACCTTCGAAGATACCCGTTCAATCCCCGAGCCGGCCGGGGCGCTGGCGCTCGCCGGCTTGAAACAGTATGTCGCCGGCGCCAAGCTCAGTGGACGCAACCTCGTGGCGATTTTTAGCGGGGCTAACGTCAACTTCGATCGGCTCCGCCATATCGCCGAGCTCGCGGAGCTCGGCGAACAGCGCGAGGCGCTCCTCGGGGTCACCATTCCCGAACACCCGGGGAGCTTTCGGGCGTTTTGCCACGCGCTCGGGGCGCGATCGATCACCGAATTCAACTATCGGTACGCCGACCTGCGCGACGCCCAGGTGTTCGCCGGGATCCAGTTGCGTCACGGTGTCACGGAAAAAAACGACTTGATTGCCTCTCTCCAAGCAAAGGGTTATCCAGTGGCCGATCTCTCGAACAACGACATGGCCAAGGTCCATATCCGCTACATGGTGGGAGGGCGCGCCGGACCGATCGCCGACGAGATTTTGTTCCGATTCGAGTTCCCAGAACGCCCCGGGGCGCTGCTGCATTTTTTAACCGAGTTGGGCGATCGCTGGAACATCAGCCTGTTTCACTACCGCAACCATGGAGCCGCCTATGGACGGGTGTTAGTGGGGATCCAGGTCTCGGAGCGCGAGCGGAAAGATTTCGACACGTTTCTGAACGGACTCGGGCTCGTATACGCGGAGGAAACGACGAACCCGGCATATGCCATGTTCCTGCGTTGATGACCACGATGTCCGCATGCGACCGACTTTTCGTCTACGGCATGCCGCGTATGCGTCACGGAGCCCATGGTTTGCGGATACGCGGAGGTTTAAACGCATTGCCTCGGGCGAGTATCGCCTAAAATCGACTGGTTTCGACCATGCAGGCGCTTCGTGAAACCATTGTCGCCACGGCCCGAGAGCTCAGTGCCAGCGGATTAAACGTCGGCACCGCGGGCAATCTCGCGGTCCGAACCGCGGATGCCTTCCTGGTCACGCCGACCGGGATACCCTATGCGGATCTCAAGCCCGAGCACATCGTCGAAGTCACCCTCGCAGGGGAAATACGCGACGGAGAGCTGCGTCCATCGAGCGAATGGCGCATTCACCGCGACATTTTCATCGCCCGGCCCGAGATCGGGGCTACGCTGCACGCCCATACTCCTCACGCCACCGCGTTGGCGTGTTGCCGCCTGGGGATCCCGGCGTTTCACTACATGGTCGCCGTGGCCGGCGATCGCAGCATCCCGTGTGCACCGTACGCGGCCTTTGGAACCCAAGCGCTCTCGGATCACGTGGTCGGCGCTTTAAGAGGCCGACGAGCCTGCCTGATGGCGAACCACGGGATGATGGTCGTGGGCATCGCCTTAAAAGACTCTACGCGCTTAGCCCAGGAGGTGGAATTTCTCGCCCGGCTCTATTGCCTGTCGTTACAGATCGGCGCGCCGGTGATTTTATCGAATGCCGAGATGGCGGAAGTCTTAGAACGATTCCGAACCTATGGCCAGCAATCTAATGATTCTTAAATAATTCTTTGAGCTTCTCGCCCGGATCCGGCGCCGCCATGAAGGTTTCACCGACAAGGAAGGCGTTGACCCCATGGCGCCGCATCAACCGCACGTCCTCGGGCGTGCGGATCCCGCTTTCGGTGACGACGATGCGATCATCCGGAACATCGACCAGGAGCCGGATAGTGGTCTGCAGATCGGTCGTGAATGTGCGCAGATCGCGATTGTTAATGCCGATCAGCGGCGTGCGCAGCATCATCCCCCGTTCGAGTTCCTCGCGATCGTGAACCTCAACGAGCACATCGAGCCCGATCTCGCACGCCAAAGCGGACAGCTCCCGCAACCGCCAGTCGTTTAACGCCGCCACGATCAGCAAAATGCAATCGGCGCCAAGGGCTCTCGCTTCGTACACCTGATAAGGGTCGATGACAAAGTCTTTTCTCAAGACCGGCAGCGCGCACGCCGCGCGCGCCTCCTTCAAGTGCGGATCGGTGCCTTGAAAAAAACGACTATCCGTCAACACCGACAAGCACGCCGCGTCAGCGCGTGCGTAACTCATCGCGATCGGCGCGGGCTGGAAATCCTCTCGTATGATCCCACGGCTAGGTGATGCCCGTTTCAGCTCCGCGATGACCGCCGGGCGTCCGGACGCGATGCGCTCGCGGATCGCCGCGGTGAAACCACGCGTCGCGCCGGCATCCCTGGCGCGCGCCCGCACCTCATCGAACGGTCGGCCTACCTTACGCGCCGCAACTTCTTCCCGTTTATAGAGTAGGATTTCCGCAAGCGCGTTTCCTGGGTTAATCATTTAATTCGTGATCCGAAGAGAAGTTGGAGGACCGCCAGCGCTCGCCGGCTTAGAACGTCCAAGTCATGTTAAGAACATTCATGGCCCGAAAACCCCCGAGCGCAGCCGTTCGCGTCCGGCTGCCCTATTTCGATACCCTGTTCGAACGCATCGCAGTGGCATCCGATGACCCTTTAGTTAAAGCCCTCGGGACCCGCCATGTGCACTGGGGCTACTACGGTACGCCTAGTGAAGCCGATGACTCGGTCCAAAGCCTCATTGAAGCCCAGAACGCCTTGACCGAACGTATGGTAAACGTGGCTGGGGTCGACCCACAACATCCGCTCCTCGACGTGGGTTGCGGCTTCGGAGGTACGGTGGCGTACTTAAACGAGCGCTTGGGAGGCATCAGCGTCACGGGGTTGAACATCGAGCTCAGACAACTACAACGCGCGCGCCAACTCATCGAGGAACGAAACGGAAATGATCTAAGCTTTGTGCACGGCGATGCTTGCATATTGCCTTTCAAAGATCATAGCTTCGGGGTCGTAACGGCCGTTGAGTGCATCTTTCATTTTCCTAGCCGCTTGCGCTTTCTTAAAGAAGCGCGCCGGGTTTTGATGCCGGGCGGCCGATTAGTCATATCCGATTTTGTCCCTTTAGCTCCCGCAGTCCTACCCTTGGCGCTCTGGCTCCTGGCGCACGCCCGCGCAATGGGCCGATTTTATGGATGGTTCAATTATTTTTCGCCCAGCTCGGTGACGGGATATCGGCTACTGGCCCGTTACTGCGGTTTCCGGCTGATCCACAACGAAGACATCACCAAAAACACCTTGCCGACTTACAAGGCGCTCCTGCGCATTCTCGGCATCATTGGCCATCGAGGCGCGGAGCGCGCGACGCGGTATGCTGCATGGGTCAGCGAAGTGGGATGGGTCCGTTATCGAATCCTCGCTTTTGAAGCGACGTAATAACCTGGACACATTCCGGGCCTAGCATCGGGATTATGCGCCGAACTCATTAACGGCGATCGAGTCGAGTCCGTCACGTCGCAACAGAGCTAATTAACGACAATTCAACCACGAACCCAATTCGCTTGGGGCCGTCGTGCATGTATTCGAGTACGAATATTGCTATCTAAACTGCTGCATTAGTCTACAATCAACTATTACCGTACCGAGTACATAGACACATGCTAAACGCCGTCGCCATAGCCCAACAGAATTCACTTGTGGATCGGCACCCCCGTGTGCTCTTTTCCCAAATCTCGGCGAAAACTCTTCCGTCCGACCAGGACCTCATCGAGCGGCTAAATGGCCGCCTTGCTCCCATTCACCTTCGCCAGCGCCTCGGTATCGAGTCCGACGATCAAGCCAGGGTATTTGGTCAAGGATTGAAGTTCTTCCATCTGGAGAACTGGTATTCCGTGCACTCACTGATCCGCACGAGCTTGCGCATATCGTTGCTGCTGGAACGCGGACGCCGCAATGCGCGTCGTATTGAGCTGCGTCATAACACGGTCCCGATCTCCGGACTCCCGGATGCGTTTGAAGGTTTGAAGATCCTGCACCTCAGCGATTTGCATATCGATATGGACGGGGATTTCCCGCAGGTTTTGGCGGAGCGCGTTCAGGGCATCGACTACGATATTTGCGTGATGACCGGTGATTATCGCTATAAGACCTTCGGAAGCTGCGAAGCAGCGCTGAAAGGCTTAGAGCGCTTGCGCTCGCAACTCAAGGATCCCATCTATGCGGTGCTGGGAAACCACGACTCGCTGAAAATGGTGCCGGCCATGGAGGACCTGGGGATACGCGTACTGTTAAATGAATCCGTCGCCATCAATCGGGGCGGGGCGGTGCTGCATTTAGCCGGTATCGATGATCCTCATTACTACCGCACCGATAATCTGGAGCGCACCTGCGACGACATCGATCGTGGCAACGTCTCTGTCCTGCTCGCGCATTCACCCGAAATATACAAGCAAGCGGCTCATGCGGGTTTCAACCTGTTGCTCTGCGGGCATACCCATGGAGGTCAAATCTGTCTGCCCGGACAATGGCCTATTATTTATGACGCCAAATGCCCCCGGCGGATGGCGCGTGGCGCCTGGCGCTACCACGATCTCCAAGGTTATACCTCAACGGGCGCGGGTTCATCCATCGTGGAGGTAAGGATCAACTGCCCGCCGGAGATAGCCGTCCACTGCCTGCGCCACGCGTAGCAGCGGATACGCTTGCGTACGTCAACATCCTGCCCGTCGTGTTACGCCCGAAGCGTACGCGAGAAACAGCGATTCAGCGTGCTCCGATTTAACGCCGCTCGAACACCTTGGTCTCGCCCGCGGTGTCAAACGACATGATCTCATAGGAGTCTTTTCGGTCCCCTTCCATGCCGGGAGAGCCCATAGGCATGCCTGGCACGGCGATCCCCATGACCTTGGGGCGTTCCGACAGCAGGCGTTTGACCGCATCCGCCGGTACGTGTCCCTCGACCACATAACCCCCGGCGATGGAGGTGTGACAGGCGGCGAGGTGTCCAGGCACCGCATGCTTTCTTTTAATCTCGTCCAAGTTTCTCACATCAACAGCTGTAACCTCAAAGCCGTTTTGACGCATGTGCTCGACCCATTTCTTGCAGCATCCGCACTGCGCACTCTTGTATACCGTGATCTCCGCGGCCAGGGTTGCCATTGGAAACGCGGCAACCATAAGCGCAAATCCACCCCTCAAAAAGACATGCTTGATCATTGTCATGCTCGACTGCTCCTTGAACGAAAAAATACGTGCACGCCGCAGCGCGCGACAGACGCCGGTGCCGGTATGCATTCCCCGATGAATGCGCTCCGTGCTTGCTGAGGACTTCCCAGGTTGCTATTGTTCGCGCCTCGTTTTCGAGTAGAGATTGTAACGATGCCGCTCACTAAAGCCGAGATCCAAGCGCTAGGGATTGTTGTCGTTTTGCTTTGTATTCCGGTTCTGATTCGCGTTGAGGTGAAGAACAAGGCGTCGTGGGTGCTCTACTATCCCATCATACCCATCATCGCATATTCACTCTATGAATGGGCGATCAAGCTAAACATTCCCAGTTACGGGCTGCGCGTCGACTTGATATTGATGTGGCCAATCCTCGTGTTGCTGCTGGCGAAATCATGGTTCCGCTGGATGCGGCTCGGGAAAGAATCCAAGTTACCGATAACCGCAGCTTCGGAGCTCGCGATTACCTCCTTTCTCGCCGGGATGGTGGGTTTTATCCCTATTTTTTTCATCTGCTCGATCATGGGCGTCCTCTACGGCCATCGCGCCATTAACGAATCGGAGCAAGAGGAGTTTAAGATGAAAAAGCTTGCCGGATTGGGATTAATGGCTGGCTACGGCGGATTGTTCTACCGCGTGGTGAGCATCCTACTCGGCGGCTTGGCACAAGGCCCTTAGCTGCAATCGGTAGCGCCGAGGCATGCTTCATTTTGTACGCGTTGGATATCTGGAGCGCCTGCAGCGCGAGGCAGCCCCGCGACCGGTTGCGCCCGGGAATAGGACGCGAACCCGATGCTAACCCGTCAGTTTGGCATTCGAGGTAGAGCGCTTTTAAGTAGGGAAAGTATCGGCCACTTTGCCGGTTACCTCACCCGTTCGCCAATTTTCTTTTCGCTCGCAAACGCGGCTTCGCAAAAAACCATGACCCCGATTGCGACTACCGTAGCCCACAGTAGCGTTTGATGCGTAAAACCGTTTCAAAGCGAAACAGTAACTGGTTATGAACGAGACCCATTGAAATCCAAGTGTTCCAACGCCATTATAACTAAAAATTTAAACTTGTCCCCCTGGAGGCGAGCCGAGCAATCGTTGGGTCCCAGGGACCATGTGGGGTCGGCTGAGGTAAGCCCGCGGCACGAGAATAACGAGGTCGTCATGAAAAAAAGCATAAAATCAGCGTTGGGCGGGAAGAAATCGCGGCGAAACGGGCATGCTCACATGGATCTTGACGCGGTACGCAACGCCTATCGGCGCTACGCGGGGTTCTACGATGTCTATTTTGGTCCGGTCATGCAGAAGGGGCGTCACACGGCGATCAGGAAGATGGGGTGCAATCCTGGGGACCGAATCCTAGAAGTAGGCGTCGGCACCGGGCTCACGCTCGATTTATACCCACCGAACGTCGAGATCACGGGAATTGATGTGTCCTCAGAAATGCTTGAGCGCGCGCTCGCTCGCAAGGAACGCCTTGGCCTCGACCACGTTGTCGCTCTGAGCGTGATGGATGCGGAACGGACCCATTTCAGCGACCATACTTTCGACAAGGTTGCCGCGATTTATGTGGCCTCCGTCGTGCCCCATCCCGAACGCCTCGTAAACGAGATGCGCCGAGTCTGTAAACCCGGTGGCGAACTATTTTTTCTAAACCATTTTAAGAGCCGAAATCGAGTGCTGGGCGGTATCGAACGATTTCTTGCCCCCTTGTCGCGCCTTCTTGGATTTAGAACCGACCTGTCATTGGATACGTTTATCCACCAAACCAATCTCGATGTTATTGACAAAAGCCGCGCTAACGTCTTTGGGTATTGGGTGTTGATTAGAGCACGCAATAATAATAGGACTCATTACCCGCAGACTTTAGATCGCGAAAGCTTATCGATCAACACCAGCGACCTTATCGCGAAGGAACCGGGTTCGCATATCGAGTACGTGCCGCGCTCCGGCCAACCAGGGTCCCAGTCACCGCCGTAGAGTCAATTACCAGGTGATAAGCGTGCCGTCCAAATTTAAGAATTTGCCGCTGTCGGCGAGCGTGACTTTATCGATTAGCTCGCGTAACCGGCGGACGCTGTCCGGTGCGTCGATCTGGGCGTTAACGCCACCCATATCTGTCTTGACCCAACCGGGGTGCATTACCACGACGGCGATGTCTTTTGGCCGCAGATCGATCGCCGCGCTACGAACGATGGCGTTGAGCGCCGCCTTGGTAGAACGATACACATAGCTGCTGCCGGAGTTGTTCTCGGACATGCTCGCCATCTTACTGCCTAAGCAAACGATCATTCGCTTCTTGCTGCGCGCAACTGAGTCGATCAATGCCTCCATCATCTTCATTTGAGCGACCGCATTGACCCGGAAGGCTTCCAGCCACCGCGCTTCGTCCGTGGCGCCGAACTGCGCATTTCTTTGCCCGTCGATACCGGCATTATTAAGCAATAAGTCGATCGGCGTGTCACCGATTGCGGACACTACCTCTTTGATTTGCTTTCGGTTCGCAATATCCAAGCGATGAACGGTAACGTGCTTTTGCGACGCCGAAGCGATTCGATTAAGGGCTATAGCCTGTTCAGGATTACGGCAAGTCGCAAACACCCGCCATCCGGCTTGAGCGTATTGGCGCACGAATTCCAGGCCAAGGCCCCTATTACACCCCGTGATAAGAACCGTATCGCGCATGTCCGCTGGGATCGCGTCCTTGAGAGCCATTACCCATGAAATAGCCTGAAAAGTAACGAGGCGCCTGGCACTCCGGTATGCCTCAGAAATCATTCATGATGTTGATCACTGGGAGCCGGTGGCTTGCCATGCAGTGGCCCTGGTTGACAAGGCGCACGTATTTGATCGCGCAATTCCCAAGACTGTTTTCGGCACGCGCTCCGATTTAAACCAATCCGGGATCTTGTATAACCTATACCCGTGAACGGGAAACATCGCTGCAATCAACGCGATAAGAAATAAACTGCGGAAGCTCACGGTTGCCATGTCTAAGACAATGCCTGTTAAAATGCGAGAAACACTTCGGGTCGTAGCGAAAAAGAGTACTCGAGTCCGGTAGCCGGCTCAACTACGATCGCTCCGGCGGATTCCGTGGAGGAAACGAGTGGATTCAAGAAAAAAGGCGCATCCACCGGGGGTAGACGCGCCCTGTCTAGCTGGTGAGTTGCCTTCGTGGTCCTCAGGCTGTTCTTTAAACTGCAACGGTCAAAGTATCGGCTGAAAAATCCGCCGACGCCAAATACCTCCGAGTCTTGCTCCCGGTCGTCAAACCATTCCCGCTCAACATCGGATCTCCCAGACCAGTTTGAACTTGGAAGTCACGTCATGATAGGCATCCACGCTCCAGACTTGCTGCCCTGCCAAGAATGCGTTGCCACCAAAAATCGTCGACAATAGTGGGTCGAAGGTCCCCAAGCGCACGTCGCGCACATCGATTTCCGATCCTGTACCCTGCCGCCGAGGCGGTTCTTGCTGTTGCCCGCCTGAATCACTGGCGCAAGCTGATGCGGCCCGTGCCGGCCAGCCCGATCATGACTGCACATTAAAGGCGAAGAACGCGAACGCTTCGCACCGGAGAGTCGTCCTTGTCGATTGCCTCCAACGAACCCGTTTCGGAGTGTCCTATGGCAGCAGTTGGTAGCTTCTTGAAATCCTAGTTGATATAGATGCCGCTCACGCTACCCTCGAAGCTGACTCCTCACCCGTTGTTGCCGACGACCATCACGACGCCATTGGCAGGACTCGCCGCGAACGCCACCGCTGCTGCCGAGTTTAGGAGTCGTCCCCAACGAATTTCTCGATCCCCTTTCTTTATAACAACCGCAAGGAATGTGTTAAATATTGCTTCAATGGATTACTCGACATCGCCACCGTATTGAGGATGCATTAAGATGCTAACCTGATTCACGCCGATGAGTTGTATTGACAACACAATTTACCGCTTCATTTTAATGGTTGTACAAACGTAACGACATAATTTTTAAATGAAGACAGTGTTACTATTCTACAACGCACTTATCCAGGCTTACATACATTCATTCATTCGGGTCGGCTTGTTGCGGCATGATTATAGAAACTATCCGCGCATCCCGCCGTCTGGAGGTCTACATTCCTTCCCATGAGCTATTTCATGCTGACATCGATTGACGTGTTAATAGAAAATCTTATAAACGAGACATACACTCGATATACGTGCGGTGCCGGCGTATGTCCCGCCGTAGTCGTTAATCACATCAAGGAGATGTTGTATGGAAGATCTTAGGTTGTGGCTCTGGGTGACCATGCCGATCATATTCGTATTCGGTATCGTGGTCGGCCGTTTTTTCTCAACCGGGGCAAAACGCATAAAAGCGCTCAAAGCAGAAATCGAACACATGCGAGCCGATCTGGATAAGACGCGGACGGAGTTCGATCAGACGAGGATGGCCCTTGAAAAGTCGCAATCGGACTCTGATGAATACCACCAGAGGGTGACTGATCATTTTTCGAAGGCCGCCGATCTTTTTAATAGCTTAACGGTAAACTATCGAGCGGTGTATGAGCATCTCGCGAAAAGCTCCCTAAACCTATGCGACGAGCACATGGTAATGCTAAGTGATAGCGTCCCCGGCGACCGCCGCATCCAGCAAGACGACACACGCGCCAAAACCCAAGAGGCTCTAAGAGCGACCGGCGTCCGCACATCGATCTCCAATGCATCCGAAACCTCTTCCGCTCATACCGAACCGCATGCCGAGCCTTTCAAAGAATAACATCCGCAGACTCAATAATTCCCCTCCAAACTTAGCAGTCGCGAGAGCGTACGGCAGATTCTGTTTCGGAGCGGTTAGTTGTCGATCAATGGAACACCCTCTCTCTGGCAGCATGCAATGATTCAATACGATCGACGGTCGGACCGTTTCGTGAATAGCATGACGCTTCCCGGGTTTTCTCACCGTCTTCATTTCGCTTTCGTATAAATCCTGGGCAACCCACATCCGTTCTCTTTAGACGTGCTAAGGTTAGGAATTTCATCCGTAAATTAAAGAAAAACTAGGTGTGTGTCGCTTTATACATGTCCTGAGAATTAGGGGGGTCGTTGAGCAGCGTTTCAGTCCTAGAGTGTAACGTGACCAAACAGGGGCGCCCGTGACGCTACGCACTTGAGTGACAAATTAAACGTAGCAATTCAGAAGTTAACGAACACAACGGCGCGAGCGGCAAAAACGCGTTCAGCAAGTGAAACAAATGTTTCAGCATACGGGTATGTCAGTGACTCCGAATAAACCGCTTTTGGCCGGCCTCGCAAGGACACTCGCGGGAGCGGGTTTACTAAACGAAGAACGCACCTACGAAGCCGCACAAGAAGCCGCCAAGAGAAAAGTCCCGTTCGTCAGTTTCTTAGTCGAAAGTAAACTCATCAGCAGCAGCGACATCGCCTGGGTGGCGTCGAAAGAATTCGGGGTGCCGCTCCTCGATATCAATGCATTCGAGTTCGATCCTGAAATAACCAAGATGGTGGCGGAGAATCTGATCAAGAAGCACCACGGGTTTCCCTTGTTCAAACGAGGAAATCGCCTGTTTATCGGTGTCTCAGATCCGACCAACCTGCAAGCGCTGGACGAAATAAAGTTTCACGTAGGCGCCAACACCGAAGCGGTTCTCGTCGAGGAAGACAAACTCGCCAAAGCCATCGAGAAAGCCTTAGATGCAGCGGACACGAGTCTATCTCAGTTAGGGAACCTCTGCAAAAGTCCGCGATCTGATCGGTAGGCGCACCGAATACAGCCGAGGACGATAATGAGCAGACAGATGACACTGGGTACGGGCT
>MUGK01000041.1 GCA_002007425.1 Chromatiales bacterium USCg_Taylor
CAAAACACCCTGATTCTCCGGCGCCCGCGCCTCGATCTCCACCCCATGATCCAATAACAACCCAATCAACGGCGCATTGTCCGTCTCGGGACTGTAGGTCTCGAAGATGGTTGCGTCAGACAGTTTACCGCGGATGGTTTCCGCGTCGAACACCACTTCTTCGACACGCCCAGACCTCACATCGGCGATAAACTGGGAATATTCGATATGGCTATCTACCGTGGCGTGCTGACCTAAATTGTTGAACGCTAACGCGATCACGAACCCAACGATGAAAAAAAGGATCAAGTTTCTGACGGTCGTGTTCATAAAGTGTGTCCCCTTAAAGAAACCTCGGGCGTTACCCGCAATTAAAGGCGGCAATTACGTGCATGCATTTGATGGGCCGCATGCGAGCCGAGCCTTTCTTTTCGCGGACATAAAACTGCTTCTTGGCGTAAGCGTTCCCCCCCATGAAAATTAAGACCGGACGGCTATAGTCAAGTTCATCGCCATATCTCTTCGGCGCGCACCACTTTGCGGCGTCCCAGTGCGGTATTCAGAGCGCGCGCGCTCCTGCTTCAGCTATCTGGCCATCTTCGGAGGATTTCACGCCGCTCACACCGATCGCGCCGACGATGTCGCCTTTATAGACGATCGGTACGCCGCCCTCAATGGGCAGCATCCCCGGCATCGACAGGTAGCCCAGCCGGCGACTATCTCTTCCCAGAATTTCGTCGGCCGCCGAAACATGAGGGCAGCGCGGGCTTTGGTAATCGCTACCTCGACACTACCGAGCTGGACCCTTTCGCGTTGCAAGTACATCAGATGGCCGCCATCATCAACGACGGCGATGACGACGTTCCATTGGTTACGCGCGGCCTCGGTTTCGGCGGCGACGACGACCCTTTTAACGTCATCAAGGCTTAGTATTTTTTTATTGTACATGTTCTTCTCCTTATTTTTGATCGCGATAAGATGGCGTATAGTAAGCGGCTGAAGCGATTATCCGGTGCTCTCGGTCGGTCCCATTATCCTTGGTAGGTATTGCGACGCAGCTCGATTTTTCTCGCCATGCTGTCGATGGCCATGAGCAACGAATTGGTCAGCGCCGAGTTTTTACGGTAATCGGCCGGGACCAGATTCGAAACGCGTCCCTCCTCGATAAATCCCCACGCGCGCCCCCAACGCGCCCGATCCTCCCCATCATAGACGCCGATGGCGACGCCATCGTTCTTCCGAATGAGCGAAAAACAGGGGATATCCGTGTAACCATCGCCGACAAAGATCATTTGGCTAATCGGGACGCGCAGGCGTTCCGGCGGCAGCTTACGATTGACATCAAAGGGTTTGCCGCGCGCTTCGGGCCCGACGATGCCCTTGGCAATGTGGAAGATGTAGCGCGTCTTGTCCGTGAAGCTCACGAGGTTGCGCGGAAACAGGATCCGGCCTTCGGCGTCGTATTCGAAGTCGCAGGCCCAGATGTCTTTAAATTGGCGCGCAATCCTGGTAGCGGTCAAGGTCTCGCGCAGGCCGCTGCTCACCAGGTAGAATTCGACGGCGATGGCGGGGTTCACGGACTGAACATGCTTTCTCAAGCGATCGAATATACGGGTGGCGCCGTAGTACAGCTGGATCCGGCGGCCACAACGGATAAGCTTTTCGCGCGTGATAGTGAGCCCCGGATCGCCGGAGTTGGATTCTTGTAGCATGCTATAGAGATACGCCGGCACCGGATCCCATCCGCCGCGAATCAATGTGGACACGCGCTCGGCCCAAAACGCCTTGACGTCGATGCCGAGGCTGTCGAGCAAACTCGAGGTGCTGTCCGGGGCCAGGGTATCGTCGAAATCGAATATAACGGCGATGATATCTTGCATCGGTTCCACTTCGCTTGAGGCTGCCGACGATACTAGGTCAAAGCCACGGCGCACGGCAACAGCGGCCGCCGAGCGTCACGGCAGAGGCGGACCGCCTAACAATGGCGGAGTGGCTGCGTTATCCTAAAGTCTGCGCGGGATCGCGGTTCCATGCCGGTTAGAAAGCGCGAGAGATAGTAGGCGGGGGCCCGAGTTCGGGAGCCGCGCCAGGTTTTATCAAGCATTGGGGTTGTTACACTATGCACACCGGATATATGAGGCTTGCGATTAGCGCTATCATCGCCGTGGCGTTAACCGCGGGCCGGTTGCTGATGCCGGAATCGTTGATCGATGACTATGCCGGGTACGTGGCTATGACGCTAGCGGGATTGGGGGCGTATATGGTCGTCGAGGGCATACTGATGCTACGGCGTACCGCCGTACAGCGCCCGGGGGAGTCCAAGTGGAGCGCGACACGCATACTGCTGGGCGCCTTCCTGATCCTCCTCATCGCCGGCGTCGGCATTCTACCCTTGCCGCCCGAGATCGGGTCCGTCGCCGAGTCTTATCGATGGATAGCGCTCGCGGTTCTATCGGTCTATGTGCTCTGCGAGGCGCTGATGGCTAGGCACCGGTTTGTGGAGGCCCCGGGCGCGGATACCAACCAATCCGCGGGGCAGGCGCCTCGCGCGGCGGCGAGTCAAACCGTTAAGCCCATCAAGAGGGGTCTCGTGCTCTCGGTGTTAATGCTGTTTTTGATCGTCAGTTACAGCAAGGCGATGACACCGGATTTCTTGCCGGCCGGCCTGGAAGCTTATCGGGATGTAGTATTGGCCGCGGTGGCGCTGCTTATCCTGATCGACGCCCTCGTGGCGGTTCGCAAGCAGCGTGGCGAATATGCCGGTAGCTCCGAGACAACCCAACCCATCAAGGCGCCGCGGCCCCCGAGCATCCAGGAGGGCGCGGGCTACGGGGAGGTGTTGGCTTTCCTCTCGCTGTTACAGGAAAAAGGGCGCTTTATCGACTTCGTGATGGAAGACGTCACAACCTTCAACGACACACAGGTCGCGGCGGCCTCCCGTGTCGTGCATCAGGGCTGCGCGGCGGTCATCCGCGAGTATTTTGAAATCGCGCCGGTTCACGGCGGTAAGGAAGGGGAGAAATTGACGATCGATAAGGGTGCGGATCCCGATCACTATCGGCTGGTGGGAAAAGTCACCGGCGCTCCGCCATTTCACGGCGTCGTGCTCCATCGAGGATGGAAGACGGCAAAGCTCGCCCTGCCCCGCTACGCGACGCCGGTCGATCCTTCGGCGCCGAACATTATCACGCCAGTAGAAGTCGAAGTTCGTTGAATCACGCCAAGACGGGCTCGCGTTCGCGCTTGCCCTGCCGCAACCAACCCGGGCGCATTCTAGGCGGATCTCGTCCGCGTAGCCTGGCCACTCGTTTTTAAGTTTGATCATGAAATACAGCGTCGGCATCGATCTGGGTACCTCGAACTCGTGTGTTTCTATCTGCGATCTCGATGGCGGTTACCCGGCGACCATCAACATCACGCAAGTCTTGGGTCCCAGTGTGATCGGCGAAAAACCCTTGCTGGCATCGGTGCTGTATTTATCGATCGAGAACGAGTTTGGGCGAGGAACCCTGGCGCTGCCGTGGAACCCGGATGACGCCGCTGTCATTGGCGCCTTTGCGCGCGAGCGCGGCGCGTTGGCCCCGGATCGCTTGGTAAGCTCGGCAAAGTCCTGGCTCTGCAATCCGCAGGTGGATCGTCACGCGCCGATACTGCCGTGGAAATCGGAGCTCGAGGAAGGAAAGCTGTCCCCCTTCGAGGCTTCGAGGCGCTACCTTGAGCACCTGCGCCAGGCGCTGGAGCAAGCGCTAGTGGCGCGCTCTGGGACGGCATCGCTCGGCGACTGCATGATCGTACTTACCGTGCCGGCCTCCTTCGATGAAGTGGCTCGAGAGCTGACTCACCAGGCGGCCAGGGAGGCGGGCCTCGGGAACGTGACCTTGCTGGAGGAGCCCCAGGCCGCGTTCTACGCATGGATCGCGGGGTCCGAAGCGCGGCAAACGGTGGAACACTGGTCCTCGGAGGTGCGCGCGGGGGATTTGGTCTTGGTCTGCGACGTTGGAGGCGGTACGGCGGATTTTACCCTGATCGCGGTCGCCGCGGCCGAGGCCGGGCTGTCGCAGGCGCTCGAGCTTCACCGGATCGCGGTCGGCGAGCACATCCTGCTCGGAGGCGATAACATGGACCTGGCGTTGGCGTATGCGTTAAAAGACCAGATGTCTGCCGAAGGTCACGAGATCGATCACTGGCAGTTCCTCTCCTTGGTCCATGCCGCGCGCGCCGCTAAGGAGCGGCTTCTGAGTGATGCCGCGATTGCGGAGATCCCGATCGCGGTGCCGACGCGCGGCGCGAGTCTCTTCGCCAATACCCTCTCTACCACACTGTCGCGGGCTCGAGCGATGGCCTTGATCGTCGACGGTTATTTCCCGAGGACAGAGGTGACTGAGCTTCCCAAGGCGAGAAAGTCCGTGGGATTACAGGAATTCGGTTTGGATTACGCGACCGAGCCCGCCTTCAGCAAGCACCTGGCGAGGTTTCTGACACGCGCACGCGAGAACGTGCGCTCCGACCCAGCCCTGGCGCAATTGCTGGGTGACTGGGCGCAAAGCGGCGATGCGCCCATCCTACGGCCGAGCGCGGTGCTTTTCAACGGCGGCGTCTTCCACGCCGAGGTCCTGCGCGAGAGGGTGTTGGAGGTGCTCGGTTCGTGGGTGGAACCGGGCGCCTCGGTGAAAGAGATCAAGGGGGTGGGCCGCGACACGGCGGTCGCCTTGGGCGCCGCCTACTACGGGGCCGCGCAGCTCACCGGACGGGGGATCAAGATCCGGGCCGGTACGTCGCGTTCGTATTACATCGGTTTGGAGAGTCCCATGCCCGCGGTGCCCGGTTATACGCCACCCGTGAAGGCGATCTGTATTGTCCCGCAGGGGAGCGAAGAAGGGACCGAATGGGATCTTACCGGCGCCGAGTTCGGTTTGGTTACCGGGGAGCCGGTCGAATTTCGGTTCTTCAGCTCGGCGGTGCGCGCCGGAGACCGGATCGGGACGAAGGTCGAGAATGCGGACAAGACCTTGGACGAGACCTCGAGCCTCACCGTCGCGCTACCGCCCGTCGTGAGCGAAGCGCAGCAGGTGGTGCCGGTAACGCTGAGACCGATTGTGACCGAAGTCGGGACCCTGGAGCTTTGGATGTGTCACCGCCACTCCGATCGTAAGTGGAAACTGGAGTTCAATTTACGTCCGCAAAAGTAACACGTCCGCGTTTTTCCATCGGTATCGACCTTGGGACAACCAATTGTGTGCTGTCCTATGTCGATCTGAGGGTAAAAAACTCGCCTCCCCAGGTATTGCCGATCCCGCAACGCCAATCCTTGACTACCGTTGGGCGCGGTTTGCTGTTGCCGTCGTTCTATTACTTCGTGACCGAGGCCGAATTCGCCGGCCTGGATGCTTCGGAGCAAGCGGGATCCGGCGCCATCGTGGGCGCCTACGCGCGCGCGCAGATGAGCGCGACGCCGGGGCGCGTGATTCATTCGGCGAAATCATGGCTCGCGCACCGTGGTATCGACCGCGAGGCTAAGATCCTGCCGTTTGCCTCCGAGGAAATCCCGGAGCACGAAAAGCTCTCACCGGTGGAGGCGAGCGCATCCTACCTCGCGTATCTGAAATTGGCGTGGGACATGGCGTTTGCAGATGAAGACGGCGCGTTTGACAGGCAGCGTATCACCATCACGGTGCCAGCGTCTTTCGATGAAGGGGCACAGGCGTTGACGCGTCAGGCCGCGTGCCTGGCCGGGTATCCGGAGGAAGTCAGGCTGCTCGAGGAACCGCAGGCGGCGTTCTATTCCTGGACCGAAGCCGCGGCGGCGAGCAGGCGCTCCGCGACCATGGCTGCGCCTTTCATAGAGATGCTGCCGGATCTCGCCGAGCGGGATCAAACCGTGCTTGTCTGCGACATCGGGGGCGGCACCACCGACTTGAGCCTGTTTCGGCTGGCGCGCGCGCCTGCGGATTTCTTGGACATCGAGCGCATCGCGGTGAGCGATCACCTTCTCTTGGGCGGCGACAACATCGATCTCGCTATCGCCCACGCGCTGGAGCGGCGCGTGTTAACGGATCCCGCGGCGCGTTTGTCCCGCCGCCAGTGGCAGCATTTGGTTCCGCAAGCCGCGGCGCTCAAGGAGCGCTTGCTTGAAACCGAGGGTCCGGGGGAGGCGATCTTTCATGTATCGGTGCCGGGGGAGGGTTCGAGTTTGTTTGCGTCGGCGTTGAGCGCAACGCTCTCACGAGCACAACTGCATGAGCTGATCCTGGACGGGTTTTTCCCTTACACCGTGCTTGAGGATCGGCCACGGGCGCAGCAGATCGGTTTGCGTGAAATCGGGCTGCCTTACGCGGCCGATTCGGCGGTGAGCCGCCACCTTGCGGCCTTCCTCAACGGCGTCCAGGTCCAGGCGGTCCTGTTCGCGGGCGGCACTTTGTCGCCGCGTTTTCTTCAGGAGCGCGTGCTGTCGATTATCGCTGCTTGGCAAGAGCAACGTCCCGTGGGGCTTACGCTCGCTGACATGAGCTCCGCCATCGCCCGAGGCGCCGCGTATTTCGGCGCGCTGGCGGCGCGGTCACGGCGGCGCATCCGGGCCGGTTATGCGCGCAGCGTCTATCTGGAGCTGCAACGCGGCGAGGGGGGCGCCGTCCCCAACCTAATTTGCGTATTACCGCAAGGCTTCCAAGAAGGCGAGCGGGTCGATCTCGCCTCGCATAGCTTCAAGCTTTTGCTAAACAAACCGGGACGCTTCACCGCCTACACCTCGACCCACCGGAGCGGCGATCGGCCCGGCGCGATTGTGCCGTTGACGGACGGCGATTTTTCCCCGCTCCCCCCGCTCTACACCACCCTGACGCTCGCAGATCGGGACTTCGATCCGCGCACGGCCCGCGAGCTTAACGTCGCTGTCACCGTCGATGTGGAGCTGAACACATTAGGAGTCTTGCAGCTCGCACTTGTCCATCGCGACCTCTCGAAGCGTTGGCGGCTGGAGTTCAACCTGCGGTCCGCGGGCGCCGAAAGTCCGCGCGAGACCGTCCCGCGTGATGCGGGCGCGGCGCCTGAAGCGCTTGCGGACGGAATCGATAGAATCGATCGATTTTACGGTAAGAAACAGGATCTTGCGGAGAAGGAGGATGTTAAGGGAGTGGTGAAGGACCTCGAACGCATCTTCAGCCAGGAGCGTACGCAGTGGAATCTTTCCCTATTACGTTCCTTGTGGCAAGCGCTCTATCCCGGGATGACCCGTCGCGGCCGATCGCTCGCACACGAGAACACCTGGCTTTACCTTGCCGGGTTTACTCTCCGCCCCGGTTTCGGGAGCGAGCTTGACGCCTGGCGCATGTCGCAGATCTGGAGCTGCTTCAATCTTGGCCTCAGCCATAAAAAGGAGAAGAGCGCGCAGTCCAACTGGTGGATGATGTGGCGGCGCGTGGCCGGGGGGCTTTCCGCGGAACAGCAAATGAGTCTGTACACTGCGGCCCTGCCGCTGCTTAAACGTGGACCGCAGGAATTTTCCGAAGGTACGCGCTTGCTTGGCTCCCTGGAACGCCTACCGGTCAGCGCGAAGATCGAGCTTGTCCGGTATTTATTTGACCTCCTACTGAAGGGCAAGGGTACGAATCAACCCCAGCTTTTCTGGGCGCTCGCACGGCTACTTAGCCGTGTGCCGCTCTACACCTCCGCCGACACCGTGATCTCCGCGGCGGTGGTGGAGGAATACTTCTTAAAGCTAAGGGTGCTTGGTTGGAAGCGCCAAGGATTGCAACCGCTCGTGGCTGTGTTCTCGAGTGCTTGCCGTGTGACTGGCGCGCGTGCATTGGACATCCACGACCACATACGCGAGGAGGTTATTGAGAAGTTAAAGCGGGAAGGGGCGAACGAGCTTCAGTGGCAAATCGTCCGCGAGCATCACGCGATCTCAAGCGCGGAGCGGAATTACCTATTCGGGGAGGAATTACCTGTGGGCCTGCAACTGGTAGACGGCGACGTTTAATCGCGGATCGCTGCCCAAGCCCTGCGACAATCTCCGAAGTCTGAGGCTTCGCCGGCGGTATACCTACGGCGGGAACCATTTCTGCCGATAGTGCCGGGTATTACGGCGATCCGCGCCGCGATCAAAAGCCTAGGGAAACAACAATGGATAAGGATACACTCGTCTTCGACTCCGTTCTGCAGACCTTTATTCCACTAAACCGCCTGACGCCGGAGGCGCAACGGGCGCTTTTGGAGCATACCGAGATTATCCCCTACGAACCCGGATGTCCTGTCTTCCGCGAGGGCGATCGGGATAACCATGCCTGCTATTTGCTTGAAGGCGATCTCGATCTTTGCTGTGACGGGCAGGTGGTAAGCCGCCTCCGTGGCGGCACTCCCGAGGCCGCGCATGCGCTCGCGCAGTTGCAACCGCGGCAGCTCACCGCGATTCCGAAGACGGCGGTACGGATTTTACGCCTGGAGCGGCAGCACCTCGCGTCTGCGCTGGACTTGGATGAGGCGCGCCAGACAGGAGATAATTCCGTGCAGGTCAACGATATAACCTGCGAAATCGCCATGGATTGGATGACCCGAATGCTTCAATCAGGCGTATTTTCGCGCTTGCCGGTAGCAAATTTACAGCGGATTTTCGCCCAGTTCGAGTCCATCGGCGTTGCCGCGGGCGACCTGGTCGTGAGCCAGGGCCATCCCGGAGACTATTACTACGTGGTTCAGGAGGGGCGTTTTGAGGTACTTCGGCACTTGTCGGGTAGCCACCAGAGCGTCAGGCTGGCCACCCTCAAACCGGGCGAACCCTTCGGCGAGGAAGCGCTGATTTCGGGAGGGCTTCGCAACGCCAGCGTCAAAGCCCTCACCGGCGGCAAGTTGATGCGCCTCGGCAAGCCCGATTTTATCGAACTTATCAAGAAGCCGATTGTGCCGACCATCACCCTCGATGCGGCCCGTGACTGGGTGTCGAGCGGGGCCATCTGGCTGGACGCCCGTTATCCGGACGAGTATGCCGCAGGGGCGGTGCCCGGCAGCATGAATGTCCCGTTGCACGTTGTCCGCTCCTATGCGGCCTCACTCGACCGGGATAAACGTTACCTGATCTATTGCGATACCGGTATCGAGAGTTCCATTGTTACCTTTTCTTTAGCAGAACTCGGTTTTGAGGCCGCTTATCTCGAGGGAGGACTCAAGCGGTATCCGCTCGATCGGATCCGCTCCATACTTTCCAAGGACACTGGGCTGAAGATCGCTGATGCGGCGGCGAGCCGCGATACCGCAGCCGCAATTGGCGTGAGTGCGGGTCTCGATCTCGCCGAAGACGCGGAAGTACAAGCCTCTTTGCTACGGGCGAAACTTTCGCAGGCCCAGCTCGAGTTGCAAGATGCCCTGCGTCTGAAGCAAGAGGCGGAAGCCGCCCGGGAGGCCGCCGAGCGGGAAACCGAGGAACGGCTGAAGGCCGAGCGAAGCTGGCGCCTCTTGGGCGAAGCGGCGCGGGCCAACGCGCTGGTCGCCGAGGCGCAGACGACGCGTCAAGAGATTGAAGAGGCCAAGGGCAAGGCCGAGTCAGAAGCGCAGAGCATTCGACGCGAGGCCGAGGAACATGCCCGCCGTCTGAAAGCCGAAATACAGGTACGCGTGCGTGTAAAAAAGCAGGAGCTGGCGTCGGCAGCCGCCGCCAACAACGAGGAGCTGGCGCGCATCCAACGCCTACAGGAAGAAGCCGAGGTGCACATTCGACCTGAGAGGCAGCGTTTGGCGGGGGAAGCCGCGGAGGTCGAGGCGCGTGTACAAGAAGCGCGCCGTTACAGGGAAGAGGTGGAGACCGCATTAAGCACTGCCGAGCAGGGCAACCAAGGTATCTTGCAAACGGCAAGGGAACGGGTTGCCGCCGAAATTGAGCGCGCCAATACCTTGCTTGCTAACGCCGAGACGATGAAACGGGAGGTCGAAGCAGCAAAGGGTGTGGCCGAGGCGGAAGCGCAGCGGGTGCGGTTGCAAGAAGAGGAACGGATCAATGTGCTCAAACGGGAGGTTGAGGAAAGGCTGCGCGATCGTTTTCGCCGCGGCCCTCGGTATGTGCGACAGGACATCCAAGTCACTCTCGCACCCTCGGTCTCGCGGCGAGTGATTCCTTTTGCCGCGACCGTGGCTCGTCGAAAGAGCAAAGACTGGACACGATCCATGCGGCCAAATCCGCGGAGCTGGCGCGTATCCACAAACTCAAAGAGGAAGTCGCGATAAAGCTAAATGAGGAGAGGCAGACGCTGGGGCGGGAAGCGATGGAGGCGAAAGAGCGGCTCGCCGAAGCCCAGCGCATGGAGAAGGCGCTGGCCGAATCGCGCATGCAAGCGGCCCAGGAGATCGAGGAGAAGCATCAGCATCTGATGAACTTAGAACAGGGTCTCCGCGAAGAGGTCAAGCAGCAGCTCAACGCGGAGCAGCAGCGCCTCGGCGCCGAATTTGCTAAAGCCGCCGAGGAGTTGCGCCAAGCGCAGCGGGCGCGGGAAGCGACCGAGGAGACGCGCCGCGCGGTCGCGGAGGATGCGCAACGAAAGATTGCGGAGATCCGCGCTAACTTTGAGCGCATGCACCATGAGGAACAGGCCAGGTTACAAGCTGAACGGCAGCGCTTGGAAGCCGAAGCTCTACGGATTCAAGGCGTTCTGGAACAAGCGAGAAGCTTAAAAGCCGATGCCGATTTGGCGCGATCGGCGGCCGAACAAGAGGTCGCGCGGCTGAGAACGATGCGGCAAGACGCATCAACGGCCGACTCGAAAGATGCGCAGCAGGTCATTGATGGTAGAATCAGAAACCTGGAGGAACGCGTCACCCAGGCCGACGCGCAGGCCAGTGCCGCCGCCAAAGCCGAAGATATTGCTGCGACCGCTATAGAGGTGAATGCAGCGGATCTGGAACGTCAACAGGCTGCGCAACAGCGCCTCCGGGAGCAGGTCGAGTTGGAGGTTGAGGAATGGCGCCACGACCAGGAGGCCATTGGTAATTCGCCCGAACAGCAGGCGCTGGTGGCGCTCCGCGATGCCCAGATCATGCGCGTCAACCAGAGAGCTGCGGCGGCGCTCGAACAGACCGTGGAACATGACCGGCGGCTCCTGGATGAGCTACGCGGGATCGCCGTTAAACACTGACACCCTTGCGCGGACGCACGGTTTCTTGCGGCTGGTCGCAGAAGAACAGCTAGTGAAGAAATAACATTCCCATGGGTTTGGATATACACGCGGCGCGCTTGCTCCTGTATGCGCGCGGACTAGGCGTTTCGTACCGAGAGACGGCCATGGTCGGGCGGCAAACACTCCATTTGAGCTCGCGCGAGTTGCATAAGCTTTTGGGGCAGTTCGGTTATCCAGTACCGGTGGCCGCCGTAAACGATTTTTTTTTCCGAAATCAGGGTTTTGCGGAACCTCTTTTCCATCTCTTAGGCGCGCAGCGCGTCCGTTCTCTTGATGCCTCCGATTACGAACATGCGACGGACATCGTCGATTTAAACGCGCCGATCGATGAGTCTTACAAGAGCATATTTTCCGTGGTAATCGACAGCGGGTCCCTAGAACACGTGTTTAATTTTCCCGTCGCGATCAAAAGCTGTATGCAGATGGTTGAGCCGGGCGGGCATTTTATCGGGGTCGTTCCTGGTAACAATTTTCTGGGGCATGGTTTCTATCAATTCAGCCCCGAGCTTTTCTATCGGATCTTCACGCAAGCAAACGGATTTGCCGTCATTAAGATGTTCGTCTTCGAGGACCGGGCGGGAGCAACTTGGTTTGAGGTTGCGGACCCCGATCGCGTCAAGCGCCGGGTCGAGCTTACCAACTCGCGGCCGACTTATCTTGCCGTGATCGCCAAGAAGGTTCGGGGGGCGGAGATATTTGCGACGGGCGTCTATCAAAGCGACTACGTGACGCTTTGGGAACACGACGCCAGCCCCGCGGAGGCCTACCTGAAAAAACTCGGGCGGAAGTTTATGAATCTGGTTCCTACACGGCTAAGAGTGTACTACGGACGGGTGCAACGCAGGGGGCTGTTTAGCCGTTTCCATCCGAAGCTGTATACGAAGGCCGACATTCCCTGATTTATTTTCGCCGCTGGGTCGCGGGTCCCCCGGCACGTAAGAACGACGCAACCGTCAATGATGTCTATGAGAAGCGAATTCCTTGAAGCCGGATCGAGACGATGTAATTCGTTACTTCTTCCAGCCATTGTATCCATTTCCGGTATCTGGCTTGCCGGCTCCGCGGTTTCGGGGAGGGATTACGAGCCAATGACTCGGACGCAGATCCTTGAGGCCCTAGCAAACCCGCCGGCTACCCAACGTGTTGATTTGCGCGACAAGGACTTTCGCGGACTCGACCTCTCCGGGGTGGACTTCAAGCGCGCCGATCTCTTCGGTACCCACATGCATGGAGTCAAGCTGCGTGGTGCTAACTTTGAAGGCTGCAACCTGGACCTCACGATACTCCGTGGCGCGGACCTTGATGGTGCGAATCTAAAAAACGCCAGTATATTCGGTGTGGTGCTGGTTGATGCGAAACTGAAAGGAGCCGATCTGTCGAATGCACGGCTCATCGCGGATTTGCAACGCGCGAACCTGGAAGGCGCCAAGCTTGTGCATGGAAAATTCGCGGCGGACATGAAGAACCAGCCAATGGGAAAGTTGCACGTATCGATGGTCAACGCCAATCTTAAGGGAGCGGATTTGACGGGGACCGATCTATCGGGCTGCGTTTTAAAGTTCGCGAACCTCGGCGGCGCCAATCTGACCGGTACGAATTTGTCTACCTGCGATCTGCGCGGTGCGGATTTCACCAACGCCGTGCTTACGCGCGCCAAATTCGACCGGACACTGATTGGCGGAGCGGTGTTTACTGGGATCACCGGAAAAGATTCGATCACCGGTCTTGAGCAAGCGCAAGGGCGTGAGGATGCGCGCTTTGATTGAGGGCGACTTGGCCGCGTTGTCGAAGGAATAACGATGATCGATAGGCCGGGATCCCGCTCAGCGGGCGTGGCTCGCGGGTGGTGTTAAGACCAGGGTATGGGAGACTTCGCCGGAGAGAAACGGTAATGGGCGGGCGGAGACCCAATGGGCGTGTTGATCGCGGTAGTAGTCCGAGAGCGGGTGCCCGGATTGCCCGCCGGGCATGTGCAAGATTCCTTGTTCTTCGTGACCGGGGGAGACCACGAACCGTTCGCTGGCGCCGTGATTGTCAAAGACGACGCGTACGCAGTGCGCACAACCCGCCAAGGGATCGGCCGGCATGTCGAGGAAGCGACGGAGCCAGGGCAGGCGCGCCGAAAAGGGGTGCGCGATGCCGGTGCGGTTGACCTCGCCCCAGGTAAGGTGATCGAGCGGTTTATACCCGTAGTGGCGTTTATAATGAACGTAGGTGTCTTCGATGACGTTAAGTAAAAACGCGTTCCAATCCGGGTAGCGGTGCGGGGCGGGTAAGGTTTCGGGCCGTTTCGCGAGTAACAGTTGCCGCAGAGGCGAGTCCACTTTAAACCAACGGTAGCTAAAATCGGGGTCGCGGTCGAGACAGCCCTGCAAGAAGGGGCCAAACGTGGTTTCGATGAGCCGCCGACGCAATTCCGTGAGCAAGCCGAAACCGATGCTGTCGGCCCGCGCGCGTCCGTCCCATCGCAGCAAGGCGCGTCGAACGTCCGCCTCCCAAGGAGTTGCGGTGCCGAGCACCTCGAGCGCCAGGGCGCGATAAAAATCATATACCCTACCTTTGGTATCGAGCTGTAGGTTCAGCATGTCCCGTTCCGTGATTGACCGTGAGGCCGCGAGTTGTTCATTGATGCGGAAGGCCCGATAGTCGTGGGCGTAATTGTGCCCGAGAGAGTAGGGGTAGCCCTTGCCCAGCGTTCTGTTATTGGCGGTGGCGATGAAGCCATTACGAGGATCGACGAGCTTTGGGATCGCGGCCGGCGGGATGTAGCCTTCCCACCCTGTCTCACCCCCCGCCCAGGAGCGGGCGGTCGACCCGTCGAAACCGGCGCGCAGCGGGATCCTTCCCATGATCGTCCAGCCGATCCGGCCGTTGCGGTCAGCGACCGTGACGTTCTGGGGCGGACCGCCCGCTCGGTTCATGATCCGCAAGGCGTCGGCAACGCTGCGGGCGTTCTCCATGTCGATGAGATCGAGATTGACGGCGTCGGGTTCGAGCGCAGTCCATTTCACGGCGACGGGTTGCCCGAGCAAGAGCGCTTCCGATACCGGCCCCCAGATCGTGTGTTTGACATCAAGCCGCATGTCGGCGGCCCCTTGCACCGCGATTTGCTCTGTGCGGATCTCGAACGCGCGCCGACCCAAGGGCGTTCGGTACCGAGTGGGATCCATTCGATCGATCTCGATTCTGACCAGGTCGAGCACATCGGAATTGACGTTGGTGTAACCCCAGGCCACGTCTCCGTTACTACCGGTCACGATGAGCGGGATCCCAGGAATCGTGAGACCCGCCAGGAAATGCTTACCGTAGCGGAGCGCCGCCCGATACCAGATGTTGGGGATGCCGAGCGGCAAGTGCATGTCATTGGCGACCAGGGCCGCGCCCGTGCGAGTCTTGGACGGGGCGACGGCCCAACTGTTCGACCCGAGAACCGGTGCGTCCCCGGTAACGGCGCGCCGGTGAACCGTGAGCCGATGCTTGTCCCGAAGCCCGGCCAGAGCCTCGAAGGGGACCGGTTGTATGGGCCGATACGATCCCTTTCCGCCAAGCAGGGGGGCAGAAAAGGTATCGGTATCCGGCGTCAGAAACGCGGTCACCTCAAAGGGGAGCGTTTCGGACATCACGCTCAGCATACGTTCGTCGCGCTCCGTAAAGGTCAAAAGCTGAAACATGTTGATCGCCACTAAGATGCTATCCGCCGGCGCCCACGGGGCGGGACGATGGCCGGTGATCCAGAACTCGAAGGGCAGGATCGTGGTTTGGTTAATAAAGGCATTGATCCCACCGGCGTAGGCGTCGAGCACTCGGCGTTGCTTAAGCGGCAACCTGGCAACGATGGTTGCCGCGGCCCGTTCCGTGCCTAGGGTCCGTTGGAGGCGGTCGCTTGCGAGCGCGCCGGCGCCCAAAACCTCGGCTAGCCGGCCCGCTGCCTTGCGCCGCGATAAGTCCAACTGAAACAAACGGTCCCCCGCGGTCACGAAGCCCAGGGTAAAAAACGCGTCCTCTCGCGTTGCGGCATGCAGGGTAGGAACACCCCAGGGGTCGAATGTCACCGTGACCTCGTGCCGCAAACCGGCGAGCTTGATTTCACCCTCAATAGAGGGGAGGGACCCCATTAGGAGCAACCCGATACCGGCGGGCACCGCCAATAGCAGCGTGAGCACCACAAGTCGTCTTTTCACGCTGCGCGACACCCGTCAACGATTTCCACAGCGTGCACCCGTTACGCCCTTCTAACTTTCTCGATCCGTATTTTGAGTGCGCGGACGATACGTTTGGCGATGAAAGGGAAGATGGCTAGGAGTGTAAGCGACGCGAGCAGTCCGGGTGATACAATGTCGCCCAGGGCTTCGATGTTTGCGATCTGAGTGCCCGCGTTCACGCAAACGATGGCGCCGATCAGCATGCCCACCTGGCTTACCAGGATATAATTCGTGGTGGACATCGACGTCAAACCCATGACGAGGTTAATGACGAGAAACGGGGAGATAGGCAACAGCCGCAGGCTGAAGAGATAAAAAACACCGTCCTTGTCCATCTCTTCATTTATGAATCGTAAGCGGTCGCCAAAATGTTGTTGCACGACATTGCGAAAAAAATAACGAGAGGCGAGGAACGCGAGGGTAGCCGCAACGGTCGAGGCGCATGAGACCAGCACTGTGCCCCACCAGAGTCCAAAGATATTTCCAGCGACCAGCGTCAACACCAGACCGCCGGGAAGTGATAAGCCCGCAACAAAAATATAAATGAGAATAAAGGCCGCGGCAGTGCGTCCGGGGTGGACTGCATAGTAATCATTGATAGCGGATTGCTGCGCCACAAAATAGTCGATCGTAAAGTAGCGATGAAACCCGGAAGCAAAAAACGAGGCTACGATCACGAGTAATAAGGTCGCTAATAGTATCTTGACCGCTATGGCCGTTGGCGCGGGCGTAGCCATGGGTTTCGGGTCCATGTTCTAAGCGTGGACCTCAGAGTGCTAAATGCACATTATGTATACTGAGCAGTCGCCGCTGGACATTTCGGTATAGGGGGTATTGCCATGACGGGTTTAGCTTATAACACGGTTAGCGGCTCATCGGTCGCCGCGCCGGCCGGAACCGATCCGTACGCCGAACGTATCTGGTTGAAAGCCTACCCGCAAGGCGTACCGGCCGACATCGGTATCGAAAGGTACTCCTCTCTGGTGGACCAATTTGAGCAATGTTTTACTCGCTATGGTACGCGCCCCGCGTTCGCGAACATGGGGGGCGTCCTGACTTATTCCGCGCTCGATGAACTGAGCAGGGCGTTCGCCGCGTTCCTGCAAAACCACCTCGGGCTCAAACCCGGCGCCCGCATCGCCATCATGCTACCGAACCTGCTTCAATTTCCCGTGGCGCTCATTGGGGCATTGCGAGCGGGCTTGATAGTCGTGAACACGAATCCCTTGTATACGCCCCGCGAGCTGCATCACCAGCTTGTGGATTCGGGTGCCACGGCCATCGTGATCCTGAGCAATTGCGCCCATGTGCTGGAGAAAGCTCTGTCTGGTTCCCGTGTTGAAAAGGTCATAGTCACCGATCTGGGAGACCTCCTGCCTTGGCCACGACGCGCGATCATCAACTTTGTGGTAAAGCGGATCAAGCGCCTCGTACCCAAGCATGAGATCAGTGGAGCGTTCGGTTTCCGGGAAGCCCTTGACATCGGTAAGGGACTCAAACTCGATCGGATGTTGATCGATCACGCCGACCTCGCCATGCTGCAGTACACCGGTGGGACCACCGCTATCCCTAAAGCGGCCATGCTAACGCATGGAAATCTCGTCGCAAATACCTTGCAATCGCTGGCCTGGCACGATCCCATCGTGGGCGATAGCGATGAAGTCGTGATTACGGCGATACCGCTCTATCATATCTTCGCGTTCACGATCAATTGCCTGACCTTCCTCGAGCTTGGCGCGTTGAATCGTCTGATCACGGACCCCCGCAATCTAAAAGCATTCGTAAGTGAGCTGCGCGCTTCAAGGTTTACCTGCATCACCGGAGTCAACACCCTATTTAATCACCTCATGAATACGCCTGGGTTCAGGGATCTCGATTTCTCCAGTCTCAAGGTCTGTGTGGGCGGAGGCATGGCCGTCCAGCGCGCCATCGCCGAGCGTTGGAAAGCAATAACGAATTGTATATTGATCGAGGGTTACGGCTTGACCGAGACCTCCCCCTTGGTATGCGTGAACCCCTTGGACCTCAAGGAGTTCAGCGGCAGCATCGGCCTTCCTGTGTCTTCAACCGAATGCAGCATTCGTGACGACAGCGGAGCGCCGGTGTCGCTGGGAAGCGTCGGGGAACTATGGATCCGCGGTCCGCAAGTAATGAAGGGCTATTGGAATCAGCCCGCCGAGACGGCCAAAGTACTTACCTCCGATGGATGGCTGAAGACGGGCGACATCGCGAGCATGGATGAGCGCGGGTTTATGCGCTTGGTAGATCGCAAGAAAGACATGATCCTGGTGTCGGGATTCAACGTTTGTCCCAACGAGATCGAGGAGGTCGTAATGGCTCACCCAGGGGTTCTCGAGGCGGCGGTGGTCGGGGTGCCGGATGAGGACACCGGCGAGGCCGTCAAGCTGGTACTCGTGCGCCGCGATCCGGCCTTAAGCGCGCAAGACCTACGCACGCATTGCGAGGAAAATCTCGTCGCTTACAAGCTACCGAAACATATCGAGTTTCGCGACCAGCTTCCAAAGTCGAGCGTGGGCAAGATCCTCCGCCGTGTCCTGCGCGAGGCACAGGCTGCTGGCTAAGCCTCGAGATGCGCCGCGGCGCGTCCGCTCTTCAAAGTTATAAAAATATGAACTCACGCTTGCGCTTTGGCCTCCTCGCGGTCGCCCTGCTGTTCTCGATCGCAGCGGCGGGCGATTCGCTCACCCCGGAAAGCGCGTTGGAGCGCAGTGGATATATGCGCCTGACCACCTCCGTCGAAGTCAGCAAGTTCTTGGAGCAACTCGCGTTGCTTTCGCCTTTCGTGCGTAAGGAACAAATAGGCCGCTCCGCCGGTGGGAGGTCTATCGACGCCGTGTGGATCTCCAAGCCACCGCCCGTGCGCGCCAACAAGAAAACTTCGTTACCGCGCCTGACTATCTTGTTGGTCGGCACACAGCACGGAACCGAACCTTCGGGCGGGGAGGCGCTCCTGCTGGTCGCGCGAAGGCTTGCGCTGGGCGGCATAAAATCGATTCTCGATGGCGCGGATTTCATCATCGTGCCAAACGCCAACCCAGACGGACGCGATCTTCATCGGCGCGTCAACGCCAACAACGTGAATCTGAGCACGGATTTCGTGCTCTTATCTCAGCCCGAAAGCCGCGCGATCAATGATCTGCTCTTGCGCGTACGGCCGGAAGTCGTGCTCGATGTCCATGAATCCGCGATACTGAAAAAGAAAACCCTCGGCCGTGAGGGCTACCTAACGGACTTCAATGCCCAGTTTGAGATCGGCAACAACGCTAACATCGCGCCCGAGATCAGACGCCTGAGTCTCGACCGCATGCTGCCCGAAATTGTCCGCGAAGTTCAACGCCGGGGCTTGCCGGCCCAGCGTTATATTGGCGAGATCACGAGTATTCGCCAAGCGATTACCAACGGTGGCTTGTCGCTTAAGAACTTGCGCAACAAGGCCGGAATGGTGGGCGCCTTTTCGTTTCTGCTCGAGAATCGCCTGGATCCGCCAGGGAACTACCCGACGCATCGAAACATCCGCGAGCGCGTTGCCGAGCAAGTCCTTAGTATTGAGAGCTTCCTTAAGGTGGTGCGCGCGCATGCACAGGAGATCATGCCGATAACACGCACGGTCCGAATGGCGCCGATGCTCCGATCGGTGTATTTGTACACGGCGTATGAAAGAAATAGAACCCAACCGCGCATCTCCTTGCAGTTGCGGCGGCGCGATACGGGTGTGGCGGAGAAACGGTGGTTCGACGATCATCGCGCGGTAGCGACTGCGCATAAATTAGATCCGCCGCAAGCCTATGTCGTCACGGCCCATGAGCAACCCATCGCGGCGGTTTTAACGCGGCACCATCTCAGGTACAAGAAAATCACCAACCGGCGCAAGCTCGCCGTGAGTGCGCAGAAAATAAGAGCGGATGGCAACCCCTTGAAACCGGGCGAGCCCGCGGCTATTCACGCGTACCCGGTCGAGCTTTTCTTAGAACCGGGCGATCTGTGGATCGAGGCGCGCCAACCGGGGGGTTTGATCTTACCCTTGCTGTTGGAACCTCGTTCCACCAGCAGTATTTTCGCCTACCCCCCGTTTAACGCCGCGTTGACCCGGGGACGCGAATTCTTCGTCTATCGCGTGCCATAGCAAGGAAGTGCCCGCGCGGTGTCCGCTCCTAGAATCGCCGGGCGGACAACGCATCCGGTGAGGTCAATTTCCTCGCCCCGGCCGATGCGGCGATTTCCGTCAAGATCTCCTCGGCCATACGCTGGGCCGCAATTAGACTCGGACCCTGCATTGTTTCCTTAAGCAGCTTGAGCGGCTCGTGGGCGTCCAGTGAACCATGCTTAGCAGCTACTTCGCACCACGCGTAGGCACGCACGCGATCCGGATCGACGCCGCGGCCGGCGGCATACGATAAGCACAAGAGGTGCTGAGCGTCGGCTACGCCTTGCATCGCCGCCTCGCGATACCAACGTGCGGCGTGCGCGTAGTTTTGCGCCGTTCCCCGGCCCTGCCCAAACATCAGCCCCAGATTGTACTGCGCGTTGCCATGGCCCAGTTGCGCCGCTTGTTGGAGCGAAGCGAAGGCCTTGTCATCGTCCGTGGGCGTGTTTTCGCCATTGCGGTAGGCCATACCTTCTTCGAATAATGCGTCGGCCTGGCTCGATGTTTCTGCCGGAACGGTGCTTGGAACAGACACAACCGGAACCACGGCGGGTGCGCTCGCGAGTGGGTTTCCCGTTAGCGCCGGCGGCGGCGCGGCGCCGCGTTGCGTCGCGAAGCCGGCGAAAATGGCGATCGCGGCGCCGATCCCGAGCGCGCCCCAGGAGGCACGGCGCCCCCAGGGGGCACGGCGCCCCCAGGAGGATTGAACTTGGACAATCCCCGGGGGCGGAGTATGTTGCACCCCTTCGCTCGCCGTGACCGCGGTGGCCAGCAATATCGTTTTGGTATCCGTGCTAAGCGGCGTGGGCCGGTTTCGCAGGTCTTTCAGGTGAGTCAGCAACTCGTCGACGTCCGCATAACGATCCTCGGTCCGTTTGGCCGTCATGCGCTCGACGATCTCCTCGAAGCGCGCGTGCGTTTCCGGCAAGGCCGGCATCGGCGCGTTCATGTGCTTTACGATGGTCTTGATATCGGACTCGTCGTCGAAAGGTTTTACGCCGGTCAGCATCTCGTAGAACACGATACCGAGGCTGTAAATATCGGAACGGCAATCGACGTCTCTACCCTGGGCTTGCTCGGGGCTCATGTAGTGCGGGCTGCCCATGATCGTTCCGGTGACGGTGACATTCTTTTCCAGGCCAATCTGCTTGGCGATCCCAAAATCGGTGAGAATCGGAATGGCCTCGTCCCGGAACAGGATGTTGGCGGGTTTCACGTCCCGGTGCACCATGTTTCTTCGATGCGCGAGCCTGAGGGCACTTGCCATCTGCTCGATCACATTGAGGGCGAACTCCGGGCCGAGGTCGCCTTTGATTCTCTGCTTCAGATCGCCCCCCTCGATATACTCCATCGAGATATAATGCAGCCCGTTCGCGATCCCGATATCATGAATGGTAATGATGTTCGTATGCGAAAGTTGCGCGATGGTGCGGCCCTCGTTGAGAAAACGCTCGGAAAATTCCGGGGAGTCAAAATTGGTTAGGATCTTGAGGGCCACCGCGCGGTGCAGCGATTCTTGAATCGCCAGATACACGGAGGCCATCCCGCCCTTGCCGATGCGGC
This sequence comes from Chromatiales bacterium USCg_Taylor, assembly GCA_002007425.1. Lineage (GTDB taxonomy): Bacteria > Pseudomonadota > Gammaproteobacteria > JACCXJ01 > JACCXJ01 > USCg-Taylor. The sequence continues at coordinate 21,069 of MUGK01000041.1, forward strand.
GCTCGATTCGGTATCCAGGGATGATGTTGGGGTTCATAGTCTCAACTGTCTGCGCTGGGTTACGGGCAAGCTGGGTGTAAAGCGGCCCAGCGGCGCCCTAATCCGCGGTCCTTGAATTGCGACATACCCCTGGATTAGGACACAGCTCATTCGAAAAGGTGTTGGCGATATATCGTGCATATCGAGGAAGTTCTTTAGAGCCGCCGGCGCGCCTCAGGTTAACGAATTCGAGCGATGCGCCGGTGGACTGGGGGCGCGGCCCGCATGCGCGCGAAGGGAATAATCCTGTATGAAGATTAGGACTTACCGGGACAAATCACCGCGGATCGCGGCGACGGCCTTCGTCGATCCCACCGCCGCTGTGATCGGGGATGTCACGGTCGGCGCGCACAGCTCGCTGTGGCCGATGGCCGTTGCGCGTGGGGATGTGAACGCGATTGTCATCGGCGATTGCACGAATATTCAAGACGGGACCGTCATCCACACCACCTCGGACAGCATGTATTCTCCCGGGGGTTACACGGTCACTATCGGCAATCATGTCACCGTCGGCCATCGCGTCGTGATCCACGGCTGCCGCATCGAGGACTATTGCCTCATCGGCATGTCGGCGACGGTCATGGACGGGGCTATCTTGGAGGCGGGCTTAATCCTGGCGGCGGGGAGTCTGGTGCCGAGTGGCAAAGTGCTTCAAGGAGGGTATCTTTGGATCGGGAGCCCCGCGCGCAAGTCACGTCCACTAACGGAGGTGGAGCAGAGATACCTATCGGATTCCGCTGCTCATTATGTCAAGTTGAAAGACCAATACTTGGGGATGCCTGGTCATGAATGAACCGCCGTGCGCAGCGCCGGTGATCGTTATACGTGGTCCCAAAGGCGTGCATGGAATTAACCATTAGAAAACCCGATGATCTGCACGTTCACCTCCGGGACGGACCGTGGATGGCGAACGTATTGCCGCACACCGCGATGCGTTTCTCTCGCGCCGTGGTGATGCCGAATCTCGACCCGCCCGTCACTTCCACGGCCGCGGCCTTGGCGTACCGCGCGCGCATCCTTGATGCACTGCCTCGTGGCCTGCGCTTCGAGCCGCTCATGACGCTCTATCTCACCGAGGAGACCGGTATCGAGGAGATCCGAAAGGCCAAGCTAAGCGGCCATGTGGTGGCGGTAAAATACTACCCGGCCGAGGCGACGACTCATTCGAACCGCGGCGTGGCCGACATCCGCAAGGTGTATCCGGTGCTCGCGGAGCTTGAGAACCTCGGCATGCCCTTGCTCTTGCACGGTGAGGTCGTCGATCCGGCCGTGGATGTTTTCGACCGCGAGCGTGTTTTTATCGAACGGGTGTTGGGCGAGATCATCCGGCGGTTTCCCGGCCTCAAGCTGGTGTTGGAGCACATTACGACGCGCGCGGCGGCCGAGTACGTTCGCACCGGCCCCGCATCCTTGGCGGCCACGATCACGGCGCATCATTTGATGCTCAACCGCAATGCCCTGTTCCAGGGCGGCCTGCAACCCCATCACTATTGTTTGCCCTTGCTCAAGACCGAGGAAGACCGGCGGGCATTGGTGCGGGCCGCTACCAGTGCCAACCCGAGGTTTTTTCTCGGCACCGACAGCGCGCCGCACGCGCGCGCGGCCAAGGAGCGGGCCTGTGGATGCGCCGGGATTTATACCGCGCACGCGGCCTTGGAGCTTTACGCGGAAGTCTTCGATGAGGCGGGGAGGTTGGATCACCTCGATGGATTCGCGAGCGGCCACGGTGCGGCGTTCTACGGATTGCCGAGGACGAGCGAGAAGCTTACGCTCCGCAAGGCGCCCATGACCGTCCCACGTAAGTACCCATTCGGAAATGATGAGCTAATACCCTTTCGGGCCGGTGCGGCCTGTGACTGGACCCTGGTGACGCATGAGTAGCGACATGCGATCCAGGCGCCTGATGGCGTCGCGTTTCCGTGGCTTCTTGCCCGTCGTTGTGGATGTGGAAACCGGCGGTTTCGATCCGGCGACTAACGCCTTGCTGGAGATCGCGGCCGTGGCGGTAATGAGCGACGAGAGAGGCGAGTGGCGGCGCGAAAAGACGGTCGCCTGTCATGTACAACCGTTTCCGGGCGCTCATCTCAATCAGGCTTCCTTGAAGTTTACCGGGATCGATCCGCACCACCCGTTCCGCTTTGCCGTGCCCGAGCACGAGGCCTTAGAAAGTATTTTCGAGTTTGTACGTCAGGTGGTCGCCAAGACGGGTTGCACTCGAGCGATCTTGGTGGGACACAACCCCTCCTTTGATCTGGCCTTTATCAAAGCGGCGGTCGCACGGACGGGTATCAAGCGCAACCCGTTTCACTCGTTCAGCACCTTTGATACCGCGACCCTCGGGGGCCTGGCCGTCGGCCAGACGGTGTTATCGCGGGCGGTCCAAGCGGCAGGATTGGATTGGGATGATGCCGAAGCACATACCGCGATATACGATGCCGAGCGCACGGCGGATCTTTTTTGCGCAGTGTTGAATAAATGGAACGAGTTGGCGGGTGTTTAGAAACGTTGACATCCAGGACGGCGGCACTAACAATAGCAAAAGGTAGTCTATGAAACTGTATCATTTTCCAGTCTCCCCGAATTCGCGGCGTGTACTTGCGGTCATTATCATCTGGGGCTGGACTGCGATCTCGAGGCCGTGGATCTTTCGAGCGGCCAACAGATGAAGCCCGAGTTCTTTCGTTTGAACCCCAATCACATGATTCCCACGCTGGTCGATCGGGATTTCGTGTTATGGGAATCAAACGCCATCATGCAGTACCTATGTTCACCCTAGCGTTGCATAAATCTCGGTTGATGGCGATCTCACGCAGCTTTCAAAGCCGCCAGGTAATGCAACAGTTCCTCCTGGACCGCTTGATTGG
>MUGK01000042.1 GCA_002007425.1 Chromatiales bacterium USCg_Taylor
TTCTTTGCTCATGGTGCTAAGATCGCATATTCATGATCAATTGGCGATCCCCCTGCAAACAATTTTTTCACAGCCTCTGAGAGGAAGATCCGTCTGTGAGGGAAGCCGCTTGATCTATTTTCATGCCTATTGACGGAGGCTCTCGCTTCAGGATGCGCCGAGGATGATCGACCGGTAGAGACCCTTCCAGCGCTGGCGGTCGAGCTCGGTCCGCGCAATGCGCAGCGACGATTGCGCCAGCTGATCTCCGAGCGTCGGGTCCGAGTGCAGGCGCAGAACCGCATCAGCAAGGGATTGGGCGTCCAACCGGGTCAATAGCACATCCTCCTCGTGCCGGAACATCTGGCCAAATGGCTGTTCAGGCAGTATGCAAGGTTTGCCCATGGCCATGGCTTCTGCTACGGCCTGCGGAAATCCTTCTGCCCTCGAAGGCAGGATCAGCGCATCGGCGTGATCATAGAGCGCCGGCAAGTCCTCGCTCTGCACAAAGCCGACGTAGTTTCGATTGCCTTGCTCCTCCACCGGAAAGTTTCCCGCGAACACGAATTCGACCTGGGGCCGCTTCTCGCGCACGAGATCAGCGGCGTGCTCGATCAAATCGTAGCCTTTCTCCAGCGACTTCCTGCCTACATACAGAAAACGCACGCACCCGGATGAGTTGCGTTCCCGCTTCGGTGAAAACTTCTCCAGGTCAACGCCTCTGATGCAGACCTTGGCCTTGGTGCCGTCGATCACGATTTTCTGAATCCGTTTTAGTTCCCACGGCGACATCGTGATGATTTCATCCACGAGCGCCATGCTCAAGGTCTGGTCCAGCAATTCACGGCCGAGGTTTTTGGGCTCCTCATCATAGGTGCCCAGCAATTTGCGCACGCCTATCTCGTCTCCCGCGAATCGCAAAACGCTGCGGCAAGGCAGGAGCCGGCCTATTACGCCGATGGCGAAACCCACCGTCACTGCGCCAAAAATATTGGTCACCACATCGGGACGAATCACGTTGGCCAGCTCTAGGGCTTCGGAAAACAATATATCGGTCCTTGTCCCTTCATTGGTTCGCGCAGAAGGCTCGAAATGCGTGATGCCGTAACGAGCGCAGAGGGTTCGCAGACTTTCCCTGGCGAACGGTGGTACCGGGCCGGTCATCATGTAGATCTCGGCCTGCTGGTGGATCTCCTCGAACAGATCGGGAAAGATGTATTTCGCCCGTGTGTCCCAGATCCCTTCGCGGAACTCCCAGGGTCCCAGATACAATACCCTTTTTCTGGATCCGTCTGCCGTGCCAGGCTCTTTGACAAGCAAGTCCGCCGACGCAAGCGGGAAGTCCCTTGGGAGACTCCGTAACGGATTATCGCTCAGGCTTCCATTGGAACGAAACACATCCACTAAAGTCATCTTCAGGGACCAGGAATGCAGGGTCACTTGTTTCCGGGCGAATTTCAACAGCGTCTTGCTTTGATTCAGCTTGTCCCTGAGCGATTGCTCGCGCAGCCCTGGTCCAAACAGAAAGCGCCAGCCCCGGTAGGGTAACTTGAGTGCCGCAAGGTAAGAACGTGCGGCCTCCGTAAAGTACTTCGACAGTACAAGGGCTCGCGAGCTACCGCACCGTGCTTTCTCGTCCTTGGTCTGTTCCAGCAGCTTCTTTAATTGATCATGGCGCTGCGTAACCGCCTTAAGCCGCGCGCGCAGTTGGAGGTCCTCCGAGCCGTGGGTTTCGATACATTTCCTCCATCCAATTTGTTCGTCGCAGAAACGCAGATACTCGTTAACACAGTCCCGGATTTTTTCCGTAACCCTGATCGCGCCTGAAAGCCCCCTCAGTTCTTCATAGATCTTCACCGTCAGCGGGCTGGCGGGAGGACTTGCCTGTATGGTACGGTTCAGTTCCGGCCTCACGACGTTACTCGAGCCGAGCAGGGGTTCGACGCTAATTTCGGCCGCGGGACTGTCTTGGACATAGGCGAGCAGATCCCGAACCACCTGTGCCGGACGCGCGCCCAAATCTTCATAATGCACCAGGCAGAGCTCGCCCTGCATATGCGAAAAGGATACGGCGACCCGGTTCAGCCAGATGGCCTCGCCGATGGCGGCATCCAACCCGTAGGTTTTGTGAATAGAGTTGGCGACGGAGCTTGGGTGGCGCAGGCAGAAAACGTAACGGGTGGAGATGTCCAGATCGACACAGATCTCCTGCCACAACGGAATCAGAAGCGATAGCCGGGGGTCCTTGATGCCCCAGAGGCCATTGTGCCGTGCCATCGTGGTTTCGACGTAGGCCCTTAGTTTCGTCTTCGCGGCGGATACCGCCGGATGGTTCGTCCAGTCGGCGGGAAATGGCACGGCGGCACCGACTATGCCATGACAACCCAGCGCATCCAGTAAAGCCTGGTGGGTCTCCACGACATACCGGTCCTCCCAATAGCCTGCCGGATTAGCCTGGTTGGCAGGGATCAGATCGGTCGATAAGCCAACCCCTGCACGGTGCAGGATCTGCATGACGAGCGATGTGCCGCTTCTGCCCGGGCCTAATACGAACACAATGGCGAACTTCATGCTCCCTCTTGCCTACCGTTGTGTGAGCAAGGTCCTGCGTTCTTGGTCAATCCCGGCTCGCATCACGCCTATTGGGGACAATCGCACGCTCCAGCAGCCGCCTGACCAGGCGATAGGAACGCCCGAATAGGCGATATGAACGCCTGACCACGCGATATGGGAGCGGAAGGCCCAGCGCCCTGAATGCCCTCAGAATGGTGCTCCCGGTACGGTAGGCCATGGAACTAAAATAAACGTTTAAATCGTCCCTATTAATTTTCTCCAGCTCGGCATTGCGCACGCGCATTTCCTCGATCTGATCGGACAAATCCATTGCCATTACCAAACCGTCGTTGATCTGCTCGACCATCGCAGTCAATTCCTGCTCCAATTCGGCGTTACGTATAGCCAGCTCCGATTCTATGTTTGCACCCACCTCTTTCAACTCCTTATTCTATATCTCCGCGACCATGACTTTCTTCTAAAATCGCCGCATGATGTACTTTGTCAGATGCAAAGAAGTCACGGCGAAATATTCTATGCCCGTTCCGATCCGCCATCTCCTGTCTCAGGCTCGACACCTGATCGGCCGGCAAACTGTTGTACCCACGGACGACGACGCCAGTCGTATCCGTATGCATGTCTTGCGCGACCTTGTCGCATTCGAATCCATAGCCCAGTATCTCGAAATCTGACTTGAAGTATTCGTAGACCAGCCGCTGCGTTTCAGGCGTATATTTCGGTTGCACGAAATTCGCTGATCTTTCTCCTACGTACGGCAACCAGATGTTCCTGCCAGCCAGGGATTCAACCAGCGGCCATTGTTCCTGGACCTTTTCAAGGTTGCCCACGAAATCGACAAAGATACCTTCGCTGTCTCTGATGAACAGGTTCTGATGGATGATATGGTTGTCTAGTTCCTGGAACGGCACGGCCACAAATTTCTTCACGAATTCGTTGAAATGTTCCTGCAGGGTATCCGGTCCCGGCTCAGGCAGCCGCCCCCAAAATGCGATCAAGCCACGGCGATCTCTCCCCGCGGCACGGCCGGTCATCCATCGATCCAGACCCATGAGCGGCCCCTCAACGAACTTCGCCATGGACTTCCGGGCGGCCCTCTTCAACCTCGCCGCCAAGGAAGAATCAAAGCGATCGCCAAAGCGATCGCCGATCCCAATGGTGCGGTAATAGCCGTTCGCGATGGCCACCCGGCGGCGCGCGTAGAATGACATCAGCCGGTCGTAGGGATTCCTGACGAAAGTGAATGTCGGGACTTCTTCCGCCCGGTAGTACTTCCTACGCTCGTTCCCTTGTGGCAACAGATCAATGACCTTGCCATCCGCCCGGATATTGCAGACGGCAAGGCGCATTGTCTTGCAGGCACATCGCGCTATGGTGATGTACGCGATGGAGTCATCGGCCAGCGGCAGAGCCAGATACGGCGAGTGCCTCTTCAGTTCCGCAGGGTAATGATATCTCACCTGTTCATTCCCGGTCGAAGTCTTCAGGTATTCTTGCACGCCGGTGATCTCGTGCCTAGTCCGGCCCGCAGCCCTGTCGTATGAAGTACTCGACCGTTCTGCTGATACCGCCGCGCAGGTCCATGGTCGGGATCCAACCCAGGATCGATTCGGCCTTGCGGGTATCGGCGAAGTTGCGCATGACATCGCCCCTTCTGCGGGCCCCATACTCGATGCTCATTGTGATCCCCTTCTCCCTGAGTATTTCCGAAACGAGCTCCACGACCTCGGCGACCGTGTGCTCGCGACCAGTGGCAATGTGGAACAACTCCCCCGCAACGTCCCGCTCGATGGCGCGCAATACGGCATTGACGAGATCGTCAATGTAAATAAAATCGCGGCTCTGCTTTCCATCCCCGTAGATCTCGCAGGGCTGTCCGAGCAGCGCTTGGCGGATGAGCTTCGCGACTACGCTGGACTTGTGCCTGCACCCGGGGCCATAGACATTGCCGAACCGTAACGCGACCGTAGACAAGCCGAAGCTCTTAGCATACGCGCAGCAGTATCCCTCTCCCGCCAGCTTGCTCGCACCGTACGGGGACACCGGGCGCGCGGGGATCTCCTCATGCAGCGGCGGTTGTGCCTCGCCGATGGGTGCTCCCGACGAAGCGAAGAGGAATTTTCTCACGGAACTCTGGCGGGCGGCTTCCAGCATATTGAATGTCCCGATCACGTTGCTCTCCATGTCGGTCCGGGGATCCTCGACCGAAATTGGGACGCCGGTGCTGGCGGCCAAGTGAACGATACAGTCTACGCCATCGGCGCAGCGCAGTGCTGTATCAAAATCCCGTAGATCGCCCTCGACCAGGACCACACCGGTTGCCGCCCGGCAGTCTCCGGCGGGGCGCCGCGTAAACGCGGAAACCCTCCCGAGATCCTCCGCCGTACCCACCAGCAAGTTGTCGAGCACGCGAATCGCGGCGGCGGGCTCGGCCTGAAGGATGCGCCGGATAAGTGCAGTGCCGATGAATCCACAACCACCGGTTATAAGGTATCTCGCCGGCATGCTATTACGATAGCCGCCGGCCGGATTGTACGTAAATCACAATTTTTCCGCCCGTAGCTTTGCGTAAACGGGCAGCAAGTCATTCGCGACGATGCGTTCCCAATCGAATCGTTGGATCGCCGTTCGATTCACGGCAATCTCCTCGTGCAGATCCGGTTTGGCGCATATCTGATTCAGTCCAGCTACAACTCCCTGTGGCGAATTCTGAAATGGCGTGAAAGAGAAGCCGAAACGCGACGCGTAGTCCCTATGGCCGATGGTGTCCGAGGCCATAAACGGCAAGCCCGCGGCGCTGTATTCCAGAAACTTGAGGGACGGCGCCCTGGAAAACTTGTCGTATGGTACGTAGGCGATCCCGGCGTCGTATTCGCACAGACGGACGTAGATTTCCTCCTGCGGCACCAGTCCTGTCAGCCTGATGCAATCGCACAGCCCGCTGCTAGCGACCAGGTTACGTAGCTCCCCCAGGGCGTTCCCGCCGCCAATAATGTCTAGGGAAGGTCTTAGGCTATTGATGCGAGAAAACCTTGCGAACGCGCGGATCAACAGTTCCAGTTGGCGTACCCGTGCGACACTGCCGATGTAGAGAAACTTCCGGGGCGTGCCGGCCGGCCTCCCAGCAGCCTTAAAGCGCCGCGTTTCCACGCCCGGAGGCAGCTCCGTGATGTGCCTGAAGCGCAGGGGGAGATTGTCCTCGATGGTACCCAGGGAATGCGTGAAGACGTGATCGACAAAAAACTGGCAGAGAAAATAACGCCACAAGACGGCCGCGTGGGCGGCGTTACTGCTTACCAGAAGTGGCGAACGAAAGTCGAGGACCCGCTTAACCAGCGGGAGCGCCCGGCGCAGCCCGTAGAGGATCCGCAGGCAAAGCGGGTTATGAAACACATGCACGATCTCGGGTTTAAACCCCTGTAGCGCGCCGAAAATCTTTGCCGCCCTGGTCTCCGCTGAGCCAGCGCCTACGTCGCAGATATTGAGGTCGTCGTTTTTGTAAACGACTTCTTCGCCTGATTTCGGGTTACCCTGGCATAGCACCAGCACATCGTGCCGTTGCGCAACATACTTCGGCATCAAATAGCTGTCCGTGCCCCCCAGGACACCGAATGCCGCTCGCATGATAAAGGCTATCCTCATTTTTGGCCTTCCTATATCATGAGCTCCGTAAAACCTCGGCACACCTTTTTGGCATTCGTTTTCAGCAGCTCCGGGCTGGCACGCCACGTATGATCAGCGGTATCGATTCTTCGACTCACGACCATATTGAACTCATCCAAAGAGGCGATAACCAGGCGTCTCTCAGTCGCTTGCATGAGGAACGCGGTATCAGCAGTGCCGAACACCGAGTCCGGATAGCGGGTCCTCAGGAGCACGTCTTTCCTACCGCCGAGGGTATTTCCACACAGCCATAGTTCGTAATGCCCAGGCAACACGGTCAGCGCCGGAATCTTGAGCTGGCGGTCATAGGTGTCGCCTTCACCCTCGAACAAGTAGTACTTTGGAGGTTTGCCGAAGATGTCCGCGCCTACGGACCTCAAGTGCAGCATCATGTCCAGAAGGTAGTTTTCACCGTAATAGTCGTCGTCATCCACTCGAAAGCAATACTCTCCTCTGGCCAAGACGTTGCCCAAATTCAGGCACGCACCCGCGTACCGCTCCTCCGGGACATTGATAATTTGCACGTCATCCCTGCCCTGCGTGGCGCGAATAAGCTCCTCGGCACCGGCCAGGGATGTCCGATTAATCACGAGGACCAGGTCCTTTTTGGGATAACTCTGGCCATCGAAGGTCTCCAGGCAACGAAATAACAACTCGATTCTGCGCGTCGGGGTGACGACCGTAGCCCCGGGGTACTCCTCCCACTCTGTCGAGATGCCGATCTTCCTGCAGATGTCCCTGAGCCGGTGGGAAAAGGTGTGCTGATGATAAACCGCCCGCCAACCGAGCTGGCCGCATTTTCTCCGGTATAGATCATCCCCCGCGAGTTTGCCGAGCTCGGCTTCCACGTCGGACGCATCGTCCCTCTCCATGACGATGCCCTGACGTACATCGTCCTGCGCGAGTCGGCCCGCGTGGATGACCGGTACCCTACACGCCGCCGTTTCCAGCACCGCCCACTGTTGGTCCGTCTTTGTACGCGGCGCGGAGTCCAGAAACAGAGCTGTCTTCGCGTATTTCACAGCCACCAGGCGGTTCGCGGCATCGACGCAGCCCAGGATGCAGGAGGAGAAGTCGGGGATTGCGGCCAGCTCTGATGCAGATACCTCGCGGCTCGAATCGATGATCTTTAATCCATATTTTGTAGCACGGCGTAGAACATCGAGGCTCTGCTTCTTATCCAGCAGATCGGCGAGGCCATCATACAGCACACCGATGTCGAGGGCATCGGCATGGCCGAACACCCGGAACGGGTTGTAAATCTGCGGCTGGATCGCGGGCAGGAGGACCTCCGCGTCCAGGCCGATGCTGCGCAGATCTTCCGTCTCACGCGTATCGGCGCAAAACATATAGTCGAAGCGCCTCGCGATCGACCGGAACAACCCGGCGAAAGTATGATCCTGGGTGTTCCACAGGACCGTTGGGATCCCGAGTGACTTTGCAAAGTCCAGCATGTCGGTGAGATCGGAACCCTCAGTACCGCCGGCTATGCGCCAGTCCGCGACCGATTCGTCCGGGCTGGCCTCGACAAGCACCAGGTCCGGCTTCCTCTCGCTGAGGAGTCCCTTCCAGCTCAAGGTGGTCATGGAGAGCAATTCCGCTTCATGCGCCAACCCGGAGCGCAGCCGCGCACCTGTGACGGCCGCTATGCAGAGCCCCGGCATCGCCTTCGGGCACGGGGCCGTGAACGCCGGAACCACCGGCCTCCAGGCTACGATCCGGTCTATAATGTCTTCCCGTACTGAGCTCATTAGATGGTGATTGATTGCGGCGCGAATTAGACAAATACGTCCTCGACTAGATTTTCGAGCGGCTGTACCCGGCTCTTGAGCTCCGCGGTCGCTGACACCCGCGTGTGATCCTCCCGGTCCGGTTGGCGGACCGTGACCAGGTTCAGCGGATCCAGGATCAGCACCTCGAGATCGTTGCGTCTCAATTGAAGGACGAACGCCGTATCGCCCGTCGCATGCGGCGTGTCTGCAACGCGAACGTAGGGTCCGACCGCCTTTTTGCCGGCGAGGGAATTGCCATCCAAGCAGATTTTGCCTCTTCCCGACTCCTCCGGCGGCAGGACGAACAACTCGGGAGTATTCGCCGGGGCGCCGTCGTAGATGAGAGGCTCGCCCGCGAAGGTGTAGTACCGAGGCGGCTTACCGACGACATCGGCGTCACACGCGCTGAGGTGAAGCATTATGTCGGACACAAAGCGGTCTCCGTACCGATCGTCGATATCCATTTTGAACCAGTATTCGCCGTGAGCGGCGCTGATCCCGGCCCGCATTCCGGCGCCGGTATCTTCGTCCCGCGGAAGATGCAATGCTCGTATGTCCTTGCGCGCGTTGATATAGGAGGCGATCTCGGACGCGGCCGGTCCGCCCTTGAAGAGGATGACCAATTCCTTGTTGGGGTAGTCCTGCCGGTCGAATAAGCTGAGGCAGTCCGGCAAGCGCCCCGTCGTCGAGATCGGAACGATGATCGAAGCCCGCGGATGCTCTACCCAATCGTGGGCGATCCCCACTTTCGTGCAGATCGAATTTACCCGGCGGGCGAAGGAATGATTTAAGCACACCTGACGCCAAGCCAGATGGCCGGTCCTCTTCCGGTGCAATTCATTCTCGCGCAGCGCCGCGATCGCGGCCGGCAGGGAGTCTTCGCTCGCCGCCTCGACAACGAGGCCCTTCCGGAGGTCTCCTTCCGGCAGCCGTCCATAGTGGATGATCGGCGTCCGGCAGGCGGCCGTCTCAAGCGCTCGCCACCGCTGCTCGGTCAGAGTCAGGTGTGACTCCAGCATCAGCACGATCTGGGCGTATTTCATCGCCGTGAGCCTCCCCTGTGCGGTGACGCATCCCAGCAGGTTGCTTTCGAAGCCCTCCAGATCCCGCATCTTCTTCATGAAGATGAGGCTGTGCGAATCGATCAATTTCAACCCCTCGGAACGCAGTCGTCTCAAAACTTCAAGAGCCGCGGCATCCCGCAGGAGGTCCACTATCCCGTCCAGCAGCAGACCGATGGCGAGCGAGTCGTCGAATCCATACGGCCGTAAGGGATTGAAGATCGCGGGCTGGACCGCCGGCAACAACAGGTCGGTATCGACGCCAGCCTCGCACAGGGCTTGTGCTTCGCGGTTATCGGCACAGAATACGAAATCGAAGTGACGGGCGAATTCCCGGTACTGGGTGTGATAGCCATGATCCTGCGTATGCCAGAACACGCGCGGGATCCCCTTTGCCCCGGCGAGCGCCAAGATTTCCCGGAGCTCAGCATGTTCACCCGTCCGGCCTGTTTGCCCGAGATACCAGTGCCCCGTGGCGGTCTCCCAACAGGACTCGACGAGCAGCAGGTCGGGGCGACCGTAGGTCAGCACGGCCCTCCAGGTTTGCGGGGTTAGCAGCAGCAGCGTTCCCTCGTAACGAAGCCCATTCCAGAGCCTGTTACTGACGATTGCAGCGATTCTCAGGGAAGAATTTAAGCGCTTAGCCTTGAACTTGTGCAGCGAGACCGGTGGCGTCCACCAGTGAATGCGCCGGATAACTTCGTCCGGGGGGGTGGAGCGACCGAGCAGACGATGCTCGGCCATTGGTTCCGCGTTCATTCTCGCGCGAGGCTATGGCGTGCTTACAAGCGAGGCACCGATGTCACGATGCTGTTCTAGCCACGTCGCATTGTCCCGTGAAAAATCGTTGTAGTGGGCTATCACCACCTCGGGCTCGTCGTCCATAACCAGCCGCCCTTTTTCGAGCCAGATGACGCGCGAGCAAAAATTCCCCAGCTGTTTGACATTGTGTGACACCATGACCACCGCTCCCGCATTCGCTCGCATGGATTGCATGCGCTCGTCAGCCTTGCTGCTGAATGACTGATCGCCGGTAGACATGGCTTCATCCAGAATCAGGATCTCCGGCTTGACGGCGGTCGCCACGGCGAACGCGAGTCGGCTGCGCATTCCGGATGAATATGTCCTCATGGGCTCGTCGATAAATTCCCCGATCTCCGAGAAAGCGATGATGTCCGTCATATTTCTCATGACCTCCTTCCTGGTTAGTCCTAGGAGCGTGCCGCTGAGCAGCACATTCTCACGGCCTGTCAGTTCGGGTCGAAACCCTACTCCCAATGCTAAAAGTTGCACCCGGCCGTTACGGATCACCTCGCCATGGTCCGGGTGTAATGTGCCGGCCATTAGCATACATAGTGTGCTTTTTCCTGAGCCATTGCGCCCGACGATTCCAACCATCTCTCCTTCAGCGACGGAAAAACTCACGTTTTTCAGCGCCCAGTAATATTTCCCCTTGTTGGACCGCCGTATTCCGCCGAACCAGGAAACAGCGCTTCTGTCATAGAAAACGCTGACCTCACGAACGGTAACGGCTACACGAGGCTCCTGCTTTGCGCGAGCGGTTGCATCGATGCGCGCCGCGGATTCGGTAAATACGTTTTGAGAAACCGGATCCCGCTGCTGCGGAATGACTTGGTCGGTGAAGACGCGGTTGCCAAATTCGTAGGTAATGAGCTCGTCGTCCACGGGAAGCTCGACACCCCTCGGCGGACTGGCTAGGTGGAAGACCTGGGGCTCGGCAAAGCGGACAATTTCCGGTACCGGCATCGCCCACGTCAGCGCGCCCGTTACAACGTCGAACGCGACCAGGCCGGATCGTTGTCCACGCTGATGAAAATCGCCTATTCCACAATAGATCGAATCTTCGCACATCGCCATGCCGCGCATGTCCCGGCCAAGCTGTGCATATCCCGGATCGCTCATGTGCGGCGTGGCAGTCCACTCGCTGGCTCGCGAGATCAGCCCGGTTTCATGAACCGCATCGTAGCAACTCAATTGCGTACCATTATTGTCGATCAGGAAGAAGCGCTCTCCGCTGAACAGGCCGCCGATGGGATCGTGGAGGCCATCGAAAAGCACTTCGCCGTGGTCTGTATCGACCACGACCCCCCTCTGTGAGCCGTTGCAGCCGGCTACGATCAGCAGCAATCTCTCATCAGGCGCAACGCACATTCCTCGTATACTGCCATATTGGAATTCGGCTCCCAGCCACCCGGGAGACTCGCACAGATCCGCGGCTATTGCCCACAAGTGCCGGCGCCCGATGAACACTCCCTCGAGATCGAATTCCTCAATGCAGCATTGGCTGTTGTTTCCGACCCACACGCGCCTGCGCGCGTTTGAGGCTGCGACCGGGATCAGGTTCGCTTGCTTAGGGCCTCCGAGAACCCAATCCTTGCGAATGACCTCGCGCTCGAGGCGGAACAGCGGCGCATTCACGTCCTGTTCTACTGTATATATGCGCAGACTTGCTTGCGTGACCGCGTATATGCGCCTGTCGACGACTGCAATCCCCCGTATTCCGGCAGATCGGAGCAAGTCGCTGGCTTGTTCCACTTGCACGTACCGTAAGCCTCTGCCCGGCTCGACGATTCCCAGCGCCCCTCTCTGCCCGTCCGCACCTACCAATGAGACCAAAATGCCCGCCATGGCCCCTCCCTAAAGTAACTTCACGATCTTACGCGACTGCCAGCGGCTCCAGATAAGCCCGATCTGCACAAGCAACAACGCCGCGACGAGCAAGCCGGCGAACGGTTGCCATCCGTACATGCTGCCGGCCAGAATGAGATCGCGCAGACTGGAAATGATCCAGGCCAGCGGATTGGCTTGAAAGAGGAGCTTGGCAGCATCCGGGATGCTGCCTGACTCTAGCACCCTGGAAGTCGGATACAGAATCGGCGTCAGCAGAAACCCGGCGCGCAGCACGTATCCCATGATCTCGTTGGTGTCCTTGAAGTGTACCTCGCAGACGGACAGAAACAGCGCCAAACCGTAACTGTAGACCCCGATGAGGACCAGAAGCGGGAGGCTCGCCAGTAAATGAAATCCCGGAGCCTGCCTGCTCCAAGCCATGATGATTAGGAGGCCGACCGCTGCGAATACGAATTGCACCACTATAGGAATGGCGACGATGGTCTGGATCGGCATCCCGATCTGGCGAATCAGCGCGCGGTTGGCGCTGATCGCCCGCGTGCACTGACCGAGAGCCCGGGAGAAAAAGAGCCAAGGGATAACGCCATAGAGGAGGAACAGGTGGTAATTTTCCCCGCCCCCCTCAAAGATAATCCTGACGATGAAATAGTAGACGGCCATTAGGAACAACGGATCGAGCAACCACCATAGATATCCTAACGCCGTCCGGGAGACGGTTGTCTTCAGATGCAACTGAACCAGCGTTAGGAACGCGTCTCGATTTGCGAGCAATTCCGAGCAAATCCTTATCACTAAACACCCTCCGGCGGCGCCGGCTCGCACGAAGAATTGCGGTACATATTTAGGCGTGGTCCGGGCCGTTGATGAAGTACGTAAACATCCCGGCCTGCTGCTCCCAGTTAAACCGATCGAGGTAAGCACGGCGTCCAGCCTGGGCATGCTGTCGCCGTAAGTCCTGGTTTTCGAGATAAGAGCAGATCGCGCCGGCTGCTTGCGCAGAATCCTCGGCGTCAATGCTGATCCCGAAACCGTGGTCGCGGACGAAAGCGCCGATCGAGCCGACGTCGGAAACGACGATCGGCAGGCCGGCCTGCATGTAGGTGAAGATCTTTCTGCAGTTGCCTTCGCCCGCGAGGTGATTTCTTTCCTTCTGCAGAATAGCAAGGCCAATGAGCGAGGCCCGCAAATAGGCCTGCAATCTCCGGTAGGGCATCTGGGCCCGGAAGATCGTGACGTCAACGATCCCCAGATCGTGTCGCAATCGATCGATGTACTCCTGCTTTTCCTGAAGAGGTCCAATAAACAGGAAGCGGATGTCCGGAAACCGATCTCTAACCGCCGGTATCGCACGCAGCGCAACGTCCAGCCCCTTGATCCGCGTAAGCCGGCCCGCATAGGCAACGATCCTTGCGCTACCGAGCTCGCTCGCTGCCGCGGCGATCTCTGCCGCGTCGGGCTCATCATCCCGAGACGGCGTATTCCATAGCGCCAAGACGGGCCGGCGCATGCGCCGGTAATATTCTTCAAGCCAACCGTCGCGCGAGTCGATGGTCGTGATGGCAGCGACGCGCGCCAACCAGAGCCGTTCGAGGCGCCGGACCAACGGGCGCGCCAGCCACCCGAGCCGCCCGAAATAACGCAGCATGTCTTCGCAGAAATACTCAGGGGCATCGTAGTAGAGTTTCCCGCAAAGCCCCGCCAGGACCGGTGCGGCGGGTAGAAGACAAAAGTGCGTCATGAAGATCGCGTCGACCCTGCCAATGCGGCGGATGGCCATGATGATTTGGCGTAGAAGCGACGGCAGCTTCCACAACAGGGTCGCGCTGCCGGCACCCGCCCGCAGGGGGATGTTGTGCCATTCGGACACCCATTCGTCCGGGATCGCCCGATCGCGCGGCCAATTCCTGTTCCAGGATATAACGATGATCTCATGGCCGTCGCGGGAAAGCGTTTTACACATCAGCCGATGGCGCGGGATAATATCGGCATAGCAGCAGATGAAGATGAAGCGCTTCATGTGGAATAGGGGTCCGCGAGCGACGTAATCTGACCGTAGTCTCCGTTCGGGCGAGTGATCTCAACCGGCCCAGCGGACCCGCGGCATGATGCGCTTCCGATCGATCCGATCTCGGTAGGGCAGCACCCGTTGGAGCATGTCCGTGAGCACCTTTTCGGTCAGGTAATGCGGTTGCAGCCCGAGTTCGATCAAGCCGCTGTGCCGCGGATTGTAGTAGTGCTCTTCCAGCTCCTTGCGCGGATTGGGAATGGACTCCACGGCGACCTCGATTCCAAGGCCATGCGCCGCGCGCTTCACCGTGTCCGCCAGATCGTTGACCGTAAATTGCTCAGTGAACTGGTTGAAAATGCGTAGTTGTCCCGGTTCCGATGGGTGGGTCGCGGCCAGCTCGACACACTGCAACGTGTCGTTCAGGTTGAGATAGCCGCGGGTCTGCCCGCCCCGTCCATAGACCGTAAGCGGGATGCCGGCGACGGTCTGTACAAGGAACCGGTTGACCACGGTCCCGAAGATGTCGTCGTAGTGGAAGTTCGGCAGCAGCCGCTCATCGAGGTCGGCCTGCGCGGTGGACAGCCCGTAAACCGGGCCCTGCATGAGATCGGTCACGCGCAGCCGGTAGGTACGCACATAGAACCAGAGCAGATCCGTGTCTAGTACTTTTGTCGTGTGATACAAGCTGCCCGCTTGTCGCGGGTATAGAAACTTGTCCTTGCGCCCATGGTGCTCAATCTCTATCCAGCCTTCCTCAATGTCGATGTTCGGCGTTCCGTATTCGCCCATGGTGCCGAGCTTGATGATGTGGCACTGTGGCGCATGCTCCAGCACCGCCCAGATAATGTTGAAGGTCACGCCCAGGTTGTTTCGCAGCGTCAGATTCGCCTCCTGAAAGCCGATCATCGAATACGGGGCGGAGGGCTGTTCCGCGTAATGGATAATCGCTTCCGGGTCGAAATCCCGGACGATGCGAGAGAGAAGGGCGTAGTCCGCGCAATCGGCAATCTCCACATGCAGGCGTATCCCCGTGGCAGACTCGAAGATCCGCGCTCGCTCATTAAGATTCGGGGTCGGGATCAGCGCTTCCGATTCAGTCTCCATGGCGATACGCCGCCGCAGATAGTTGTCCACCAGACACACTTCATGCGATTTCGCCGCGAACGCCATGGCGGTCGGCCACCCCAAGTACCCGTCCCCACCGAGTATCAAAACGCGCACGTCAAATACCCCCCCTTTCGGCTACTTGCAGGATCCGGTTCCGCTCGATAAACTCCTTGATCTGATCGATGGTCATTGGTGCCCTGTTTGCGCTCGTGTATGGCACGTCAACGCTACTACTAACAAGCTCTGGGTAACTGTAATCGATGTCTTCGTAGACATGCCGGAACGCAGGCGGGACAGCATACATTTCGCGTAGCTCAAGTGCTCGGTTCGTTTCCTCTGCCGTCATCAACTCTTCGTAAAGCTTTTCTCCGGCCTTGGCGCCAATCTCGCGGATCTCTATGGACCGCTCATTGGGGCCGGCCAGCAGATCAATCATGGCTCGCGCCAAGTCGTCAATCTTCAGAACCGACATCTTCGTGACAAACACTTCCCCGCCCCTGGCCAGCTCAGCGGCACGCAGGACCAGTCGTGCGCTGTCCTCAATGGTCATTACGAAGCGGGTCATGCGCGGATCGGTAAGCGTGATCGGGCCGCCAGCCAGGATCTGCTTGTAGAAAAGTGGCACAACCGATCCGCGCGAGCCGATAACGTTACCAAAGCGCGTCGAGGAAAAGATCGTGCGCTGGGATCCCTTTAGACTGTTGGCGGCGCTCACGAGGCGTTCGCTCATGAGCTTGGAGGTACCCATCACGCTGGTCGGGTTTACAGCCTTGTCAGAACTGGTGAAGATGACACGCTCCACGTCATGCGCGAGCGCAGCGTTCACAACGTTTTTTACGCCGAGGATGTTGGTTTGCACAGCATCGAAAGGCGAGCGTTCGCACAACAACACGTGCTTGAGCGCCGCGGCGTGGAGAACAACATCGACCCCCTGCATCATACTGTCCATCTTATCCGGATCGCGCACATCGCCCACGTATGCGTGAAAACTACTGCGCTCGGCATCGCTCCCGCGCGCGTAGGCGCGGTACGCCACGCCGAACTCCTCTTCCAGGTTGAATACCTCGGACTCGTTGCTGTCGACGACGCGTAGCCCCGCGGGCCGTTGCCGCAAGGTGTGACGGATAAGCTCGCGCCCCACCGTGCCTGCTCCCCCCGTTAGCAGGACCGTCTTGCCGGTTAGCAGGTTCATGTTACCGCGTCCCGTACCCAGGTGATGATACAGTCTTGGGTATCCGCATCTAGATACGGATGCATCGGTAAGCTCAGTACTTCGGCCGCGAGCTTTGCGGATGTCGGCAAACCGCCCGGACTCGTGGGGTAATGCAAATATGCCGTCTGGCAGTGGAGCGGTTTGGGATAGTAAATAGCGGTCGGAACTTTGTGCTCCTTCAATCGCTCCGCTAGCCGATCCCGCTGTTCAGTACGGACCGTATATTGCGCCCAAGCACTGAACGCGCCGCTGGCAACCTTTGGTGTGGCGACCACATCACCCAGTGCCTCGTTATATCGCCGGGCCACGCGCTGCCGGGCCTCGATTTCCTCTTCGAAAATACTTAGTTTTTCAATGAGTATCGCCGCTTGCAAGGTATCGAGGCGGCCATTGACGCCGATGCGTACATTGTCATATTTGTCTTTTCCTTGACCGTGAGCCCGCAGTGATCGAAACACATCAGCCGTGTCAGTGTCATCGGTGAACAATGCCCCGCCGTCGCCGTAGCATCCGAGCGGCTTGGCGGGGAAGAAGCTCGTGGCTGTGATCGGCGCCATGGTGCCTACGCGCCGGCCTGCCCGTGCACCGCCAAAGCTTTGTGCCGCATCGGCAATGATATATAGATCGTATTCCCGTGCGATCCGGCGTACCTCATCGTAATCAACAGGTTGCCCAAAGAGATCGACCGGGATAACCACCCGTGGTATAAGACCTAGCTTTTTTGCGACATCTATGGCTGCTCTAAGACTAGCCATACTGATCAAATAATTACCTTCGTTGATATCCACAAAAACGGGGGTAGCGCCTAAAAGCACGACGACCTCGGCTGTGGCAACAAACGTGAATGAGGGCACAAAGACAGCATCGCCTGCTTTCACACCGAGGGCCATTAATGCTATCAGCAGTGCATCGGTACCGCTGGCGCAGCTTACGACGTGCTTAGCTCCACTGAAAGCTGCCAACGCCTGTTCTAGTTCTTCAACCTCGGGGCCAAGAATATAGTTCCCATGTGCCAGCACCCGTTTTAATGCCTCGTCAATCCGGTGCTGAAGCCGGTTGTGCTGTGTTTTTAGATCGATAAATTGAATCGAATCGATGATGATCATGTAATTCGTTTAGCTATATTTTTCTTCCCCGCGGCAAAATCTTATCGGCGCCCTTAGGCGCTAGCCCTCGGCGTCCCGGGCGCCATGACCGCGCACCGTGACGCGATGAGCCCGTATCTCTAGGCTTGCGGATGGCGGCGCTACCTTCAATAGCGCCGGTGTCAGAATTCGCTCTCGTGGGACCGCATTACCTAAAGCTTCCACAAATTCCGTGATGCCATCAAGCTGGGTTACCACGTAGAAATCGCACGGGGGCAGGTCTTCAACCCGTTGCCACACGGGCAAATCGAGGAACCGCATCTCGGCGTGGCGGGGGTCATAAGTGCCTAGCAAGGTGATACCGTGCTCACGCGCCCGTAACGATGCAATCTCGGCGAGCTCTGAGACGCCGCATAGCAGGACCCGCGTACGGCCGTTCGCCGCGCAGGTCTGAAACACCTCAACACAGGAGAGCGCCGCCTGACGGTAAAACTCGAATGAGTGCGATAGGTATTTCGCCGTGAGCCGGCTTTTCTCGGCAAAACCTTTACGGGTCAAGTAATAGAAATACCGGTTCGCCGGCGCCAGCTTGATCTTGATCAGGCCTTTGCGAACGCAACGCTTGGGCCCAGGGCGACCCCTAGCCGTTGCGCGAGATGCCGTTGCGTGAGGGAATCGCCTCCATCGACAGCAGTAAGCAATTCTAGAGTCAACGCCTCTTCTCGATCTTTATCGTTCACTTTGTGAACACTATAATTCCAGGTGAGCTCGAGCGTCAATCACTTCCGATCAGAGAGTCTGATACAATTTTGGTAAACGCCGCGCCAACTCCTCCGTGGAAACGCTTCTCTATTGGATCGCCGAGCAACGGACGACTTGCGGGTTTCCCGCTGCGGAACAGGCCCTGGAGGAGCCGGACGGCCTCCTCGCCATCGGCGGCGATCTCGGCAGCCGCCGCTTGCTCGAGGCCTATCGCCATGGGATATTTCCCTGGTACGATAGCACCCAGCCGATCCTGTGGTGGTCGCCGAACCCGCGCAGCGTATTATTCCCGGAGGGTTTGGTGATTTCGCGCAGCCTGCGGCGTAGCCTCAATCGATGCGCGTACGAAATTACCATCGACCGGAGTTTTCCAGAGGTCATCCAGGCCTGCGCGGAGCCCCGCAAGGATGGCCAAGGAACTTGGTTAACGCCGGCGATGATCGACGCGTATACTGCCTTGCACCGAGAGGGTCATGCGCATTCCATCGAGGCATGGAATGACGATCGATTGATCGGCGGGCTCTACGGCATTTGCATTGGCCGCGTTTTTTTTGCTGAATCGATGTTCAGCCGCAGGCCCGATGCCTCTAAGATCTGCTTGGTGCGGCTCGCGAAGCATTTACTTACATGGGATTTCAAACTAATTGACTGTCAGGTGCATTCCCAACATATCGAGCGTTTGGGGGCTCTTCGGATCCCCCGTAGCCAATTCATCGCAATGCTCGATCGTTGGTGCCCAGCGACGATAAGCGAAAACGCATGGCAGAGCAATCCGCAAGACCGGCCTCCCGCACGGCGTTCTATATAACGCCGCCGCATCCGTGCAGCTACTTGCCGGAGCAACGGGCGGCCACGCTGTTTGCCGATCCGGTTGTCCCCATGAACAATGGCCTCTATGCGGCCTTGCTTGCCTACGGATTCCGGCGCAGCGGAGAGTACCTGTATCGGCCGCAATGCCCGGCTTGCCGCGCCTGTGTTCCGGTACGGGTAGCGATCGACTCATTCCGCCCGAACCGTAACCAAAGGCGGACCTGGTTGCATAACCAAGACTTGGAAGTCCGTCCGGTCGCACCCGTTTTTACCATGGACCATTATTCTCTCTATCGTCGCTATGTGTCGGTCCGGCACCCCGGCGGCGACATGGAAGACCTCACGCCCGAGCGGTTTATCAACTTTCTGGCCGCGCGCTGGGCGAACACGTTATTCTACGAATTTCGGCGCGGTATCCATTTAGTTGCGGTGGCGGCGGTCGATCGTATCGATGATGCGCTGTCCGCCGTCTACACTTTTTTCGACACCGATGAGGAACGCCGTAGCCTCGGACGTTACGCCGTACTGTATGAAATCGAGAAGGCCAGGACAGAAGGCTTACGTTGGCTTTACCTTGGATACTGGATCGATGCCTGCCAAAAAATGCGCTATAAGGCCGAGTTTCAACCCCTAGAGTACTATTGCAACGGACGCTGGACTCCAAGCGCCAAGAGCATTTAGGGAAGCTCTGCAAAAGTTACTGCGCAGCCCATCTGCATTGTCGCGTGCTCGCTCGCCGCTCGCCTATCTACCTGATATGTCTCGCGACTCGCTCCGCGGCTTCGCGCATCTGGGCTTGCTCGCGACACTCTTGCAGAGCTTCCTTAGATAAGAACGCTATCCTTGTGCTCGGCGTTTTGCGCTATGCCCCTAATTGGGCCACAATGCGCCGTTCCCCACCGCGAGGACTTACAACCGGAGAACATGGCAAAAGAAGAACAAATTGAAATGGAGGGCAAGGTCGTTGAAACCCTACCCAATACCATGTTTCGCGTGCAACTCGCCAACGGGCATGTTGTGACCGCTCACATTTCCGGCAAGATGCGAAAAAATTACATCCGCATCCTCACCGGCGACACCGTGACCGTCGAACTGACACCCTACGACTTATCCAAAGGGCGTATTATTTATCGCGCTCGATAATTGGAGGTCAAACGGGCGCGCGGGCGCGGATCGAGCACTATCCGCTCAACGCTCAACCTCTCAGGCCATCACGGCGACATCTTCTGCGTGCAGACCCTTCTGACCTTCGCTGACGGAAAACTCCACACGTTGGCCATCCTGTAAAGAACGATAGCCGTCTCCCCGGATCGCACGAAAATGCACGAAGACATCATCACCCTTATCACGCTGAATAAAACCGTAACCCTTAGAGTTATTAAACCACTTAACCGTACCGTGTTCACGATCGGACATACTCAATCAACCTCATACATCAGAATAAAAAACACTTTAACGAACGGTTAAGATCCCGTTGACCCCTGGAATCGGTGAGCCCTATCCGCGGGCCCAACGAAATCAGTTCGTTAAACACACCTAACGCCTTAGAAGCGCACCCGCCGTCGCTACGGCGAGCCATATTGAAAAGCTTACAACATATACGCTCAACTGCAAATATTCCTCCACAGGCGGGTTACGGAAGAAACGTGGTTCGAGCTAGGCGTCGGAGTGACGTCACACCGCACCGCGAGCGCGGTGCTCCCGATCGAATACGCGGCGCATGTATTCCAGGTCCGAAGGAGTGTCGACGCCAGGTTCTATCTCGCGCTGTACGACGGCTACCGCGACGCGATAGCCATAATATAAGGCGCGCAACTGCTCAAGCGCTTCGAGGTGTTCTAAAACGCAGGGT
This sequence comes from Chromatiales bacterium USCg_Taylor, assembly GCA_002007425.1. GTDB lineage: Bacteria > Pseudomonadota > Gammaproteobacteria > JACCXJ01 > JACCXJ01 > USCg-Taylor. The sequence goes on from MUGK01000042.1 coordinate 20,536, forward strand.
TCTAGCCGCGCTAAGCGCTTAAGGGTTTTAACGCGATAGGCGTACAAACCCAGGTGCCGCAAATAAGCGCGGTCCGCCAAGGACACCTCACTCGCCGCCGATTCGGCGCCGAAATGCTCGCGATCCCAAGGGATCGGCGCGCGGCTAAAATATAGCGCGTAACCTTCGCGGTCCACCACGGCTTTGACGATATTAGGATCACGCAACGCAATCGCGCTGCCGAGAGGCGCGCATAGGGTCGCCAATTCAGCGCCTGGCTGGTCATCGAGCAGGCCGGCGACCTGGGCCAGCAGCGCGGGCGCCACGCGCGGTTCGTCACCCTGCAGATTAACGATAATGGCATCTTCGTCTTCTTTCAAAGCCGCCGCCGCTTCCGCCAGCCGTTCCGTCCCGGAACGATGATGCGCAGAGGTCATGCAAACCCTTGCTCCGAAACCGAGCGCGCACGCACGAATGCGTTCATCGTCGGTGGCAATGATCACCGCCGAGGCGCCGCTTTCTAGCGCGCGCTCATGAACGTGCTGGATGAGGGGCTTGCCTGCGATGTCCGCGAGAGGTTTGCCCGGCAAACGAGTGGACCCGTAGCGCACGGGGATGTAGACGCGAAAATCCAACTAGAGTTTCTCGTCCGGTGGAATACGGCGTGCTTCGTCCTCCAGCATCACCGGAATATCATCTTGAATCGGATAAGCTAGGCGGCAGGCGCGGCAGATAAGCTCGGCTTCTGCACGCTTGTACAGTAGCGGGCCCTTGCATGAAGGGCACACTAGGATCTCAAGAAGACGCTTGTCCATTGATCTTACTTTTCAACAGTGCAATAAAGGTTTTTTCGAAGGCCGATGACAGCTCGGCTTGTATGGGAATATACCAAACATCGGCTGATGCGAAGTGCCGGCATTTTACCGCATCCTTCTCGGTCATGATGACAGGAAGCCCATCGGTGAACGCGAGATCGCGACGAGAAAAGCCGTAATGATCCGGAAACGGGTGCTCGATCGTCTCGATACCGAAGCCTCTTAAAAGTGAAAAAAAACAATCCGGGTGTCCGATCCCCGCGACGGCATGGACGCGCCGCCCGCGCAGTTCATCCAAGGTGCGCACCGCCGTATCGTCGGCCACGGCGTTGGCTACCGAGGCGCGGTAGCTCATCGCATACTCGTTATCGAGGGCTTCACCACGGGTAACAATCATGTCGACGCGCGTTAATCGATCGATCGGCTCGCGCAAAGGTCCGGCGGGTAATAGGCGGCCGTTGCCGAAGCGGCGAACCCCGTCAACGACCGCGATTTCAACGTCTCTTGCAAGCGCATAATCCTGCAACCCATCGTCACACACGATCACATCGCATTTATCGTCGAATAGCAACTGATCAACGGCTTGTGCGCGCCGCCGGCCGGCGGCCACCACAGGGCCCTTGCAATGCCTTGCTACGAGCACCGACTCGTCGCCGACCTGGTGTGGATCGCTATCGGGCGCTACTCGCCGCGGCCAATTTGTCGACTGTCCCCCGTACCCGCGGGTCACGATCCCGGGGCGGTAGCCCTGGCGTCTGAGGCAGTGCGCAAGCCAGATGACGAGCGGCGTTTTGCCCGCGCCGCCGACCGTGATGTTTCCGACGATAACGACAGGCGTCGCGCAGGTGTACGGGCGCACCAGTGGGGTCGAATAAAGCAACCGTCTCGCGGAGGCCGCGCCGCGATACGCCCAGCTCAACGGCGACAGCAAGGCGCACCAGCGATGCTGTCCGTACCAGGCGTTTTGTAGCCGTTGTTCAAGAAACACTGCCCCCGCTTTTAGCAGGAACTCGCATGAAGGTAAAGGCGCCGGCCACAGGGAGGTCCGGATGGGTATATACTTGCGAGCTAATCCGCGCAATACGGCCATGAATTTAATAAAGTAACTCCGCGCTTTGAAGCCATCTTTACGGACCGCCGCCATGGCAACGCAACCGAGGGCGCCTCTGGAAACCTTTCCGAACCCGAGCCCTGCCCGCGACTACGTAATCAGGATAGAAATCCCTGAATTCACCTGCCTATGTCCCAAGACCGGGCAGCCCGATTTCGCCACCTTAGAGCTGCTCTACGTCCCCGATCGAGAGTGCGTCGAACTGAAGTCGCTCAAGCTCTACATCTGGTCGTTCCGCGATCAAGGCGCTTTTCACGAGGATGTCACAAACAAGATATTGAATGAGATCGTGTCAACGTGCCGGCCGCGATTTGCGAGACTGACGTCACGTTTCAATGTGCGCGGGGGCTTATGCACGAGCGTCACCGTGCATTATCAGGCGCCTGGCTGGGAGCCCGTCGAGCAGCTCGGTTTGACGCGAGCCCTTTAGTGCTTAAAAGCGTTGCGTCGCTCCCGGGTTTTTGGTACAACTGCGCGCTCATTTTTCTGCACATGAGGTAAGGGCAGTGCCCGCCAAGAAGAAGGTCGCCAAAGCTAGCGCGGCGAAAGTGGCGCGTGTCGGGGCCGCGACCACGTCGTGGTACGACGGTTTCGCGCCGTACAAGGAGAAGCGGGGCGAGGAATACATGAATCCGGCGCAGATCGAGCATTTCCGGAAGATCCTCATGAGCTGGCGCCGCGATCTGATCGAGGAGATCGATCGCACCGTTCAGCATTTACAGGACGACGCGGGGAGTTTTGCGGATCCGAATGATCGGGCAACTCAAGAAGAGGAATTCGCACTGGAGTTGCGCACCCGCGATCGGGAGCGCAAATTAATCAAGAAAATCGGAGAATCGCTCGCGAGTCTCGACACGGGCGACTACGGATACTGTGAATACTGCGGAATCGAGATCGGGATCCGGCGTCTCGAGGCCCGGCCCACGGCGACGCTTTGTATCGACTGCAAGACCTTGGACGAAATCAGAGAAAAGCAGGTCATTTAGTGCGTCAGAAGTGCTCGGACGGCGCCGCACCTATCTCATCCCGCTTGAAGAACGCCGGCGCCGTTAATCGCTGAATCCTTCCAGCCACCGGCAATAAAACCGCTCGGCGATGCGCCGCAGCGCTTTTACGCGTTGGGAGAGCCGACGGGTGATTTCATCGGGGGCCTGCACGCTCGTAGAAAGCGCAGCCAGTTGCTCCTGGTACACCTTCACCCACTGGGTGACCATCTTCGCCGTGACTTCAATATGACATTGCATGGCGAGCGTATTGCCGATCGCAAACGCCTGATTCTCGCAAAGATCGCTCTTTAGCAGCCGAGCGGCGCCGGGGGGAATACTGAAGGTCTCGGTGTGCCAATGTAAGACCTCGAACCGAGGTGGTAAACCATCAAGCCATCTCGCCGCTTCCTCGCCACCCACGCACTCGACCGGCCGCCAGCCGATTTCCGGGACTCGACTGGGGGTGATCGCGCCACCCAATGCTTTGCTGATCAACTGGCCACCGAGGCAATGGCCTAATATCGGCAAACCGCGGGCGTGGGCCGCCCGAATCAGCGCTAGCTCTTGTTCCAGCCACGGTAAGGGATCATTGACGGACATCGGACCGCCCATAAATACGAGCGCCGAACACCTGTCGATTTCACACGCCCGTTCCTCGCCTTCATCAATCCGTATGAGATCGAACGAGATACCTCGCAAGGCCAAGAACTCCGCCAAATAACCCGGCCCTTCGCAGCTAACATGCCGAAAGATCAGTACCGGTTTCATCACCCCATCGGCTTTGACTCGCGCGGATTTGGAAGAATAGGTGGTCGTCCCGCCCAGGCTCGCCAAGGCATGCTAGCCGTTCACCGTTTCTTCGGCGCGGTGCATCCCAAATTTTTTCATCTTCTCGACCAAGGTCGTACGCCCCATATTCAATCGCCTAGCCGCATTAGCAACCACCCAGTGGGCCTCGTCGAGGGCCTGTTTGATCATCGTGTACTCGATATTATTCAGATGTTCCTTGAGATCGATCCCCCCGCGCGGCAACCGCGGCAAGGACGAAACCTCTTCGGCGTGCGGCACGCTCACGAGAATCGGCGCTCGCTCCGCTAACTCTACCGCCTGATATTTCTCCGGGAGATCATGTAAGTCCACTACCCCGCCGGGGTAGAGGATCGCCAGCCGTTCCATCAGGTTCGCTAGCTCCCGGATGTTACCGGCCCAACGATAGCCGGTCAGTGATTCGAGGCACAGGTCGGTTAATCGTAGCCTTCCCCGGCCCTCGTGCTCCAAACGCGCAAGGAGGTCATTCACGAGCAAAGGCAGATCCTCGATACGTTCCCGCAGTGGTGGCATCTCAATCGGGAAAACATTCAAGCGGTAATAAAGATCTTCCCGGAACGTGCCCTTGACGATGGCTTCTTCCAGATTGACATGGGTCGCGGCGACGATGCGTACGTCCGCGGTGATGCTCTTGTTACTGCCGACGCGCTCGAAGGTGCGGTCCTGCAGCACGCGCAACAGCTTCACTTGCATCGCCAGGCTCATGTCGCCGATCTCATCCAAAAACAGCGTTCCGCCCTCGGCCATCTCGAAGCGCCCTTGCCGCGCGGTGATCGCCCCGGTAAACGCTCCTTTTTCGTGCCCGAACAACTCGCTCTCCAAGAGATCGGCGGGAATGGCGCCGCAATTCACCGGGACGAAAGGCTTACTCCGCCGTTTTGAATTGTAGTGGAGGTGCCTTGCCACGACTTCCTTGCCCGTGCCCGATTCGCCGGTGATCAACACATTCGCATCGGTGGCGGCCACCATCCCGATCATTTTGCGTATGCGCTTAATACCGGCACTGGTGCCGACCAGGCTACGAAAAAGCTCCACGGACCTGGGCGTGCCGTCCTCATGGCGGTTTTGCCGATAAAGATCGACCTTCTGCAACACGCCCGTGAATTGCTTATAACGGAGCGGCAGTTCGATCTCGCCGAGGATCCCGGCCTCGATCTCCTGGTTGCTTTTCGGAGATCCGCCCGCTTCCGAGACGAGCAAGACCGGGCGATAAGGATCGGAGGTCTTAAGCGCACGGAACACTTCGATCAATGTTCGCGCCGAGCTACAACTCCCCAACAAAACCAGCTCAACGGTCGCCGCCTCCCGAAGCCGGGGCTCCCACTCACCGTGGCCGCAGGCGATGATGTGCCGATGCTCCAGGAATTCCATCACGGTTGCGAGCTTTAGCCGCAGGTCGAGGTTATCCTCAATGATTAGAACGCTGCAGTTCATGATGCGTTGTTCATCGCTTAATCGTCCGGGCGAGCGGATTTTAGTAAACCACTGCTGTTCGCGAATGTCAAAATCTTGGCGTTTCCACCACGGTCTCGGTGGCTGGCAACCAGCGCGGATCGCTGTTGGCCGGCGCGTATGGCGCCGGATTAGCGTAAGATAATTGTGAACAAAGGGGGGCCTATGACGACTGAGAACATTGCGGTCACGCTGATCCGAGGCGATGGCATCGGGCCCGAGATCATCGATTGCACGCTCGCGGTCTTAGACGCACTGGGCGTCGCTTTTAATTGGGACGTGCAACAGGCCGGCATGGAGGCCGTGAAGGAGGGCGGGGATCCCTTGCCGGCGGCGACGATCGATAGCATCCGGCGCACGAAATTGGCGCTCAAGGGGCCGCTGACGACACCCGTCGGCGGCGGTTACCGGTCGGTAAACGTCAGCCTGCGCAAGGAATTTAAGCTTTTTGCGAACGTGCGGCCGGCCCGCTCTTTATTTCGCGGTGGAAGATTCGAGGATGTAGACCTGATTCTCATCCGTGAAAACACCGAAGGCTTCTACGTCGGCGTTGAGCATTTCATCCCCATCGATGACGATCCGAAGGCGGTTGCCGAAGGCTCAGGGATCATCACGCGTTCGGGGTGCCGGCGGATCGCTCATTTCGCCTTCGAGTACGCGCTGCGCCACGGGCGGAAAAAGGTCACCATCGTGCACAAGGCCAACATATTGAAGGCCTTGACCGGGCTGTTCCTCGAGACGGCGCTCGACATCGGACGCCAATACGAAGGCAGATTGCGAATCGACGAACGCATCGTCGATAACACCGCCATGCAGCTCGTGATCAATCCGAATCAGTTTGACATGTTACTTACGACCAATATGTTTGGAGATATATTATCGGATGAGATCGCGGGACTTGTCGGTGGCCTGGGTGTCGCACCCGGGGCCAATATCGGTACCGATACTGCCCTCTTTGAAGGGGTGCACGGTTCAGCGCCGGACATCGCGGGCCAAGGGATCGCCAACCCGACGGCGATCATGCTGGCCGCGGCGATGATGTTGGATCACCTGGGCATCATCGCTCCCGCTATCCGCCTGCGACAGGCCATCCAGACCGTGCTCGATAAGGAGGGCATCAGGACTCGCGACTTGGGCGGACAGGCCTCAAGCGGCGAGTATACGCGCGCCGTCATACGCCAGATTGAGGTGCTGCCCGATCACACAGCCTAAGGCAAACCGTGTCTAGGCACGTGCGTAAAGTGGTCGGCGTCACCGCTAGCGCACGATCTTGCGCTTGGATATGTTGTTACTCATACTGCTTTTGATCGCTTGGCTCCCCGTGATTCAGCGCAGCATCAGCTAGCGACAACCTGCGAACATCTAACTCGTTTCGAAAGAAGGCGACGCCGTCGATGAAGCTGGTGGCAAGAAAAATCCAGAGGATACCGCGCCCGGGCCTCACTTCTGGTCCCGAGCCGGCGTTGCCCCGCGATGCCGGGGCCGCACCGGCGTTCACCTTGCAGGTGATGACCTACAATATCCACAAAGGGTTTAGCACCGGCAACGCGCGTTTCGTCTTGCATCAGATGCGCGATGCATTGGAGCGAGCCGATGTCGACTTGATCTTTTTGCAAGAGATCCAAGGCGCCCACGCGTACCGGCAATGGTTGATCGACGATTGGCCGAACGCGCCGCAATCGGACTTCTTGGCCGACCGGAGATGGCCGCACCGCGCCTACGGGAAAAACGCGATCTATGATGCCGGGCATCATGGAAACGCCATCCTCAGCAAGTATCCCATCCGCTTCTGGGAAAACATCAACGTATCGGGAAGTCCCATCGCCAGCCGCAGCGTGCTGCATGCCGAGATCGCGCTCCCGCAAGTCGATCAGCCGCTGCACGTGATCTGCATACATTTCGGGCTCATCGCCGCGGAACGCCGGCACCAGCTTTCGGTGCTCGCGAGACGCATCCGGTCCCACGTCCCTGGTCATGCGCCGTTGATTATCGCCGGGGACTTCAATGATTGGGCCCGGCAGGCGGAATACCAAATGCGGACTCACCTTGGGCTCATGGATGTGTTCGTGACCCTAAACAACCGGCCGGCGAAAACCTTTCCCGTCTGGTACCCGGTATTGGCCGTGGACCGCATCTTTTATCGCGGCGCGACCCCGATCACTTGCCGCTGCTTGAAAGACATGCCCTGGCGGCGCCTGTCCGACCACGCGGCCCTGTACGCGGCGTTTTCCCTGGCGCTGGAACCGGCGGCTAGGGATCGCCTCATCGAGCAACCGCTCTAGAGCCGGCCGGATCGAGGGACGTCTTATGAAATCTCGCGGTGATGCACTGGCCCGGCGGCTCGTGGGCGTGATGCTCGGAGCCACGACACTCATCGCAATCGTCGCGATCATCGTGCTACCGGGTCCGGCATTCATCGTCATCCCCGCCGGAATCGCGATCCTTGTTCTCGAATACATCTGGACCCGTTGGTGGTTACGCACGCGCGGGAAGGAAGACTGATCGAGAGGCTGCGGCGCATATTGACATTACGCTGCCGCGACTGTGATATTTGGGGCTACCGAAATGGCACTTCAGGAGAACATCAACGGCGTGCTCACTTGGCCGAATTTGCTGAGCTGCTTTCGGTTCATCGCGGCGCCCGTGCTCGGCCTGCTCGCTTGGCATGGATTGCCGAGGACCTATTTGGCGGTCCTCGTACTATCGTTCCTGAGCGATGTACTCGACGGTTTCATCGCGCGGGTATTGAAGCAGGAATCCGCACTCGGGACCCGATTGGACACCGCCGGCGACGTGGTGATGTACGCCACGATCCCGGTGACGGCGTGGTGGTTATGGCCTGACATCATGCGCCAAGAGGCGCCGTTCATCATGACGGTCATCGCGAGCTCCGCCCTGTCTGCCATCATCGGTATGTTGAAATTCAGAGTCTTTCCCACCTATCACACCTGGGGCGTTAAGTTGGCGGCCGCGGTGGCTGCTAGCACCGCCTTCCTCATGTTCGCCGGCGGTCCGACATGGCCGTTTCGGCTGGCCACGCTGATCTGTTTGCTCGCGGCGATCGAGCAAATCGCCATCACGATCGTGCTGCACGAGAGCCGCTCTAACGTGCGGTCGCTCTGGCATGTGTTAACGGACAAATCCAAAAGTAGTCAGCGCGCGCTATAATTTATTGTGAAGGCAACCGATCGAAGGCGTGGACAAGAGAACCGTGAGCTTAGAGCTTGCCTGAGAGGGTAAGCCGCCTAAGGGGGATCACCAATGCAGTACCTAAAAATTAAAAATCGCACGGCTTTTCTACTAGTTACAATGGTGCTTCCGTGGTTAGGGGCTTGCAATGCACGGTTGCAAGAGAATGCCGAAGGACCGCGTGGAGCCCATGGCGCCCTCGATATGGATCAGCAAAAAACCCTCCTCGAGAGCTTACTTCCAGAGCGCGACGTAACCCAGTCCCCGCCTGGCGTCGATCCAGGGATCTGGCAACAGCTTGTGATCCCGGAGGACAACAAGATGACCCCCGAACGGGTGGCGCTCGGGAAGAAGCTCTACTTCGAAACCCGGCTGTCCAAGGACGGCACCGTGGCCTGCGCCACCTGCCATGACGTCAGCCGAGGCTTTACCGACCAGCGCCCCGTGTCGGAGGGTATCAATGGCGCCCTGGGCAAGCGCAATGCCCCCACCACCATGAATGCCTTTTTGCTGCAAACCATGTTTCTTGACGGCCGCGCCCCGAGCCTCGAGGAACAGGCGAAACTGCCCATCGTCAACCCGATCGAGATGGGCCACGCCAACGAGGGGGCGGCGCTGGCGGCGATCGCTGATGATCCCGAATACCAGCGCATGTTCTCCTTCGCCTATGGGCGGGCTCCGAACTACGACGATTTGGGGCGGGCCATCGCTGCCTTTGAGCGTACCTTCGTGTTTCTCGATGCGCCCTTCGATCGCTACCTCGCGGGCAGTCCGGAGGCCATCTCGGAGGAGGCCAAGCGCGGCTGGAATTTATTCAATGGTAAGGGGCGCTGCATGAGCTGTCACCAGATGAACCCTTCCATTCCCATCGGCAGCGACAATCGATTTCACAATATCGGGGTGGCGGCGCGCAAGCAAAATTTCGAACAATTGGCGCGCCGGGCGCTCGAGGCCCTGGCGCAGGAAGGGGATATGAAAGCGGTGGATCGTCTGGCGATCGAGACCGATCTGTCGGAGCTTGGCCGGTTCATGGTCACGAAGGATCGTGCCGACATCGGGGCGTTCAAGACCATGCAATTGCGCAATATCGCACTGACGGGCCCCTACATGCATGACGGGTCCATGGAGACGCTGTGGGACGTGATGGATCACTATAACAAAGGCGGCGAGCCCAATCCGTTTCTGGACGGCGGCATCGAACCGCTGGCCTTGAGCGAAGACGAAATCGATGCCGTCGTGGAGTTCATGTTTACTCTGAGCGACGCGCGCTTGGCGGAGCAAAATCAGCGCGCCTTTACACAACAGCGCAAGCTGGCCGCGGCGAAGCGCCCCTTCCGCGACACGGCGATGGCCGAGCGTCGCGTACTGCCGTTTGAAGAGCGGGTCATGGGCGGGACCAGATAAGTTTGGAGGCACAAAGATGAAACGAACAATCGTTAAGAGCGTTGAGACGAGATACTACGAAGAACGCGAGGCATTGTTCCGTGGCTTGAAAAACCTCGACCGCCGGAGCTTTCTCAAGCTCTCCGCCGCCGCTGCTGCGGCCGCGCTCGCGCGCGGCGTGGAATTCAACTTGCACAGTTTCCAGCCGGTGCAGGTGGCCCACGCCGCGACCGGAGAGGCGGGCCCGGTGGAATTCACCTTCGCCTATATTTCCGACTCGCACCTCTATAAACGCCAGCTCAATGACCGCTTCGTTCGGCAGTTGCTGCGCGCCGTCGACGACATCAACCACCTGGCCCCGCAGCCGGATTTCGTGCTCTATGGGGGTGATCTCGCGCAACTGGGGCAGCCCTTGGAGCTCGAGCTCGGCGCGCAGATCCTGAAAAACCTCAAGGCGCCGGTCAAGATGATGGTGGGCGAGCACGACTGGTTTCTGGACATGGGCGAGAAATGGCGCACGCTGTTTGGGGAACCTACCTATTCGTTTGATCACAAGGGCGTCCACTTTGTCGTGCTCCACAGTGTGATGGAGGATGACTTCTGGAGCGAGCGGGGCATGACGGGGATGGAGCGGATGCAGACGGTGGCGGGGCTCGACAATGGCATCCAGAGCCGCTTCAAGGTCGGGACGGAGCAGCAGGTCTGGCTCAAGAACAACCTCGCTGCCTATTCCGATGACACGCCGCTCATCGTGTTCTCGCACTCCCCGCTGTATAAATATTATCGCCCGTGGAACTTCTGGACCGACGACGCCGAGGAGGTACAGGCACTATTGCAGCGCTTCAAGCAGGTAGTAGTCGTGCACGGGCACACCCACCAGATACTCACCCATCGGATCGGTAACATCCATTTCCATGGGATGCTGTCAACCGCCTGGCCGTGGCCCTATGCGCCCGAGGGCTTGCCGGCCCTCACGGTGCAGATGAACCGCGCCGATCCCTTCAATCCCAACGACGCGCTCGGGGATGGATCGGTCGGCGTCAAAGCGGGCGGCCTCGTCGATAAACTTTACAATCTTTGGAACCGCAACCCAATCCAGGTCACTAGCGCTTATCTCACAAGCGGGGGAAAAAGCGCCGTGCCGCTTACGCCTAATCTTCAAAGTTATTGAGAAGTCACCCAAAGAGGATAAGAAAATGCGCACGTTCAAACTTCTCCTAGGCGCCACCCTCACGCTCGTGTCGCTGATGTGGTCCCCAGGGCGGGCGGAGCAGTCAGGCGGCGATTACCCGGCCGCCGCCAAGCAAGACCCGGGGACCGATGACGCGGCCATGGCGCAATGGAAACGCCGCGGCCAAGAACCCGACTGGATGGCCGAAGAGCTGGCCAAGCACAAGGTGCTGATTCCGGCCGACAACAAGGGTCTTGTTGGCAAGGGCCAGGGATCGACCTACGGTAGCGTTACCCCCGAGGATGTGAAGGTCTGGCAACAAGAGACGTACAAGTTGGCCGTGGAAGGCTCGCGCATCTTTCACAGCGGCGATCGACTGAAGAGCACTATTGCCGTCTCCTGCGATATGTGCCATCCGGATGGAGCGAATACCCACCCCGAGACTTACCCGAAGTTTCAGGCCCAACTCGGGCGGGTCGCACTGTTGCGCGACGCGATCAACTGGTGCATCGAAAATCCGGTGCGGGGCAAAAAGCTTGCTCCGGATTCCCCTGAGATGCGGGCGCTGGAGACCTATATCTATGCCCAGCGCACGGGCACGCCTCTGCAGTACGGAAAGCGCTAGGAACTGCCACGCCATTCTTCACCTTGCTCCCCCGATGGTCCATGGAAGAAGCCGCTTTGACCGCGATTGCAATGCCGGCCCTGCGCGTGTGATCCGAGATGAATGAACCGCTCTTCGCTTCCATGCAGCAGCACATGATCTCCGACATTGAGGCGCACACCGGCATGTGTGTCGATTTCATCGGAAAATCCACGCTCGACCCGCGTGTGATGCAGGTCATGGCCGAGATCCCGCGGCATGAATTTGTGCCGGTGGAATTCCAAGACTACGCCTACGCCGACACGCCCTTGCCCATCGGTTATAACAAAACCATTTCCCAGCCGTTTATCGTTGCATTGATGACCGATCTCCTGGCCTTGAACGCTACCGACAAGGTGCTCGAGATCGGCACCGGCCTAGGGTACCAAGCGGCCGTCCTCGCGAAGCTTTCAGCCAAGGTCTACACCGTGGACATTATCGAAGAGTTATCGGAGCAAGCTCAGCGCCGATTCGGACAGTTGGGCTACCGCAACATCGAAACACGCATCAGTGATGGCTATTTCGGCTGGCCCGAAATCGCGCCGTTCGACAAAATCATCGTCACCCGATGCGCAAAAACTCATCGTCGTGGTAAGAGATTCCGCGGGTAGCTTGTCCACCAAGGAAATGCTGCCGGTGCGCTTCTCCGAGCTCGAAAGCGACGCATCCGCGACTCATTGTTGACCCGCGCGAAACGTTCGCTTGCCCGGCCGCGGTACCCTCGCAGCCCGGCGTTGACCTAAGCTTTTTCCGATTAAGATGAGGCGCATCACCCGCTCACCCGCGTTCTCCAAGTGCTGCCTCGAGAGGCGCAAGGCCTCCGCGAGATCCATGTCGCGCGCGGCCACCGCTTCGAGGGCATCAATACCGTGGGAATAGACCCCCCGAGCATCGTCCGCGAGCCCCCCGCCGATGGCCACAACAGGCACCCTGAATTTCTTGGCCGCCTTCGCGACTCCAGCCGGCGTCTTACCGAACGCGGTCTGAAAATCGACCCGCCCCTCGCCGGTAATGACCAGATCCGCGTCTCGCAAGTAGCGCTTTAGTTGCGTCGCTTCGATCACCAGATCCACGCCGCGTTTCATCCGCGCCCGGGCGAAAGCAACGAGCCCCGCCCCTAATCCTCCGGCGGCCCCGCCGCCCTTGAGCTTGGCGACGTCGATGCCGCAATCCCGCTTAATCACCACCGCCGCGCGCCGGAGATTGCTATCGAGCAGCTTCACCATCTCCGGGGTCGCGCCTTTTTGCGGACCGAAGACATAGGCCGCGCCGCGCCGGCCATACAAGGGATTATCCACGTCGCTGGCGATAATGATTCGGGCTTTTCTCACCCTCGGATCGAGACCGCTCATATCGATCTTGGCGATCTGACCGAGCATACCGCCGCTGCATAGCGTGGTGATCTCCTTACCGTTGGCGCCTATGAATTTCACCCCGAGCGCTTGCGCCATGCCCGTTCCGCAATCGACCGTCGCCGAACCGCCGATGCCGATAATTATGGACTTGATCCCCCTTGACATGGCATCAACAATGAGCTCCCCGGTACCGTAGGTGGTCGTCTCGAGCGGGTTTCGCTCTGCTCTCGGGATTAACGGCAGCCCGGACGCCTCGGCCATTTCGATGACCGCGGTCTCGCCGTCACCGACAATGCCGTAACGAGCGCTCACAGGTTCGCCACGGGGACCGCGCACCCGCTTTCGCAGCAGGCTGCCCGCCGTGGCATCGACCAGTGACTGCACCGTGCCCTCGCCACCGTCGGCCATCGGGATCTTGACGCATCGCGCCTTGGGCAGGACACGGCGGATCCCGCGCTCGATGGCGGTCGCAACCTCTAGGGAGGTAAGATTCTCTTTGAAGGAGTCGGGGGCAATCACGATTTTCATTATTTTTCCCTGCGATCGGTCGATGCTCACGGTCCGGACGTTACGCTCAGAGCTTCAGGTTCATGCATGAACGATTTAAGCTTAAGACCGTTCGGGGATTGTAGCAAAGCGCCGCCTACAGTGACCCGCATCCAGCTTAGCGATGGACGCCTGCTCGCTTTCAGCGAATACGGGATCCCGGATGGTAAACCGGTCTTTTACTGTCACGGCTTTCCCGCCTCGCGGCTCGAAGCGCGGCTCCTCGAGCCGGCCGCAGTCAAGCTCGGGCTGCGCTTGATTTCGATAGACCGTCCGGGCTACGGTCTCTCCGATTTTACGCAGAATCACACGCTGGCCGCTTGGCCGGCGGACCTCACGCAGTTGGCTAAGGTCTTGGGTACCGAGCGCTTTGCGATCCTGGGCGTTTCCGGCGGTGGTCCGTATGCGCTCGCGTGCGCGCACGCCATTCCCGAGCGGCTCACCGCGGCCGCCCTCGTCGGTGGCCTCGGACCGGTCTTCGAGCCGTGGGCGATTAAAGGGCAACGTTGGCACGCCCGGTTCGGCTTTTTTTTAGCCCGGCGGGCCCGCTGGTTGTTAAAGCCTCTCTATGGCATCGGCCCACCCTTCCTCATGGGCAAGTATCCTGAGATCGCCTATTCTCTGCTCACCGCGCTGGCCGACGATGCCGACCGCGCGGTGTTGACGCGCCCCGAGATACGCCCCCCGATTGTGGCCTCCATGCGGGAAGCGTTTCGGCAAGGAGCACGCGCGGCTATGCATGAGTTTGCGCTCTATGCGAATCCCTGGGGTTTTGATCTCTCGAACATCGCGCTACCGGTCACACTCTGGCAGGGTGGCCGCGATCAGGTGGTGCCGCCCGCGCACGCCCGCTACCTGGCCGCTGCCTTACCTCGGTCTGATCTACGCTTGCTACCAAATGAAGGTCATTTTTCACTGCCTATCAACTATATGCATGAGATCCTCGGTATTTTGGGGTCAAGTCTCCCACCTTTCACTCCATCCCTTTGGTCACAGGGCTAACCGTAGAAGACGATACGCCGAATGCCGTAGCAATCATCGTTTGCGTGTAGTATGAAGGTCGGTTTTCCCGGCGCTTACCCCAGGATATCCAACGATCTGCTGCCCGCAAGTTGGAAATGTTGTCCGCGGCGACTCGGCTGGAGTCTCTGAAAGTGCCTCCGGGCAATAAGCTTGAGAAGCTTAGCGGGCATCGAGCAGGTCAATACAGCATTCGCATCAACGAGCAATGGCGGCTATGTTTCGTGTGGAACGACGGTGATACCTATGACGTCGAGATTGTGGACTATCATTGAGATCGGTTTATGAGTCAGCGCGATTTTGAGCCCATACATCCGGGTGAAATCCTCTTGGAAGAATTCCTCAAACCGATGGGCATCACGCAATATCGATTAGCGAAAGACATCAGTGTCCCTCAACGGCGTATCAGCGAAATCGTTCAGGGCAAGCGTTCCATCACCGCCGATACGGCCGTGCGGCTCGGTCACTTCTTTGGGATGGAAGCCCAGTTCTGGTTGAACCTCCAAGCGCGGTACGACCTACTCCAGGTGCAACACGCGCTAGCTTCCCGCCTAGAACAAGAAGTCCACCCTTATGTGGCAGCTTGAGATATTGGCAGCCATTCAAGGAGGGGGTAACTACGTCCGGCAACGCTCAGAACATGGGGAAGCTAGCGCCGACCGATCAACACCGTCCAAGGCCATCGGCTCTCGCGCCACGCCAGGTGATGTGATGCCCCTTCATATTCGATTCTTAAGGGCCTCGCCGTGGGGCGAGAACAGATCCTAGAGGCGCTCTATGCAAGATGGGAGACTTGACCCCTGTTATTCGTGAACAGCTCGATGCAGCAGATCGCCCTCCATCCAAAACTCGCGTCCGAATGGAAAGAGGCCGGGTAAAACCGGTCGCGCTGCGTTCGGGTTGTGGACGAAGACAAACTCAGGTCCAGCAGCGGGCGGCCGGTTAATCTCATCGGCCCAAGCGTAGAGGATCCCCGCGACATCGCTGTTCGTGGAGTCCAAGAAGCCGCGCATCGAGACGGTCTCGCCAGATCTTTTCGCCACCTGATCCTGGGCTTTGATCGACCAGCCTACGACCTGTGACGTTTCGAGATCGACTTCGTACTGTTCTTTACCCAGTCCGTACACCGCCCGGACAACTCGCGGGATTTCTCGCCAACCATATGCGCTCTTGAGCCCACCGGCTCCAATCGCGACAACGCACGCGTCATTCGCTTCGATGACCCCCTGGGCGCGATACTTCATGCAGCCTTCAGCCTTTGAACCCAGTGCGGTCAGAATCCGCAGCGTGAGCGAGTCCTCGTTCACCCACATCGGAGTTTCCCTCGGACAGCGTGACCGCCTCAATCCAAACGCGGCTGCCATGGATCAGCAGATCTGGCCCCTTGCTCCGAGGCATCCTAAGGACTCGAGGGACGAGGGCCACGCCGTTGCGTAGCAGGGCGTGAGTGGCATACAGCTCCCAGTAGGCCGAACGCCACTGCCGCGTCGCTTTCTCGCGCAGATCAGAATCGAGATAGGGCCCGGCCTCTCGCCATATCTGTTCCACGAAGGCCCGAGCGGCGACAGACATTGGCAATTCGTCGTCGCGGACGGCGGCGTATCGTGTGTCGCAAACAGGACCGTTGATGAAGAACGATTCACTCATTAGGTGAGTCCTCTCGTAGCGATCGCCGGAGCAGGAAAGGTGAGAATGGCGAGAGGCCCGAGGATCGCTCCCCGGGCCTCATCGTTACTCGCCATTCTGTGCCGTGGGTTCCGCTCCTACGCTGGGCGGCGCTGCTGGGCTTTATTCACGTGATCTCGCGGCTTATCGTGGGCGGGTAGACCTGCCAGCCGCTGCATGCGTTCGATAAATTTGTCATCCGTACATGCGCGCCGCTAGTTCCGAATCCCAACTATATCTGAGGAAAACCCGGACATCTACTTTCTCGACGGCGCTACCGCCTGCTGCCGTGCCTCCAACACCTCCGCGACGCCCCGCATGACGGCATCCCGGCCGATCCACGGGCTCATGATATTTGAGCGCGGCGATCGGTGGTCCTTCGGCGTAATGATGTTGTCTCATGAGCTGCTCCCCCGCGTGTTCAAATGCTTTAGTCCGGATGATGGGACGCGAATCCGGCCAATACTCCCAACTCGCTCCGCGAGGCATTCTACCTCGCAACGCGCTACCCTAGGCAGGATGTATCGAAGCGACTTCTATTACCGCCTGCCTCCGGAGCGCATCGCCACCTATCCCGCGGCCGAGCGCGGCGCGAGCCGCTTATTGTGCCTAGACGCGGCGACCGGCGCGATTGGCGATGGTAGGTTCGCGGACATCGCGGATCTGCTCCGGCCCGAGGATCTCTTGGTCTGCAACGACACGCGGGTGATGAAGGCGCGGCTGTATGGACACAAAGACAGCGGCGGCGCGGTCGAGGTGTTGCTGGAGCGCGTGCTCTCCAAGCGTCGCGCCACGGCCCAGATCCGGGCCAGCAAACCGCCGCGGGGGGGGACCCGTATTACGCTCGCAGGCGGGCCCACTTTAGAGGTGCTCGGGCGCCATGAGGAATTCTATGAAGTCCGGCTTTGCGCCGCGGGCGATCTCTTCGAGGTGATGGCGGCGTCCGGCCATGTCCCCTTGCCCCCCTACCTCCACCGTCCGGACGAGGCCGTCGATGAGGAACGCTATCAGACGGTCTTTGCCCGCCGGCCCGGGGCGGTCGCGGCGCCGACGGCCGGTTTGCATTTCGACCGGAGGCTCCTCGCCGCGATCAAGGAAAAAGGCATCGCCATGGCGTTCGTGACCTTGCATGTGGGTGCGGGAACCTTCGAGCCCGTGCGCGAGGAGTGCATCGACGATCACCGCATGCATCGGGAGCGCATGGAAGTGACGGACACCGTATGCCGGGAAGTGCGCGCCGCGCGGGCGCGCGGCGGCAGAGTTATCGCCGTTGGAACCACGAGCGTGCGGGCGCTCGAGGCGGCTTCCGCGGAGGGTGCGCTGCGCCCGTATTGCGGCGAGACGGATATTTTCATTTATCCTGGTTACCAGTTTAAGACCGTCGCCGCGATGATCACCAATTTTCATCTCCCCGAATCCACGCTGCTGATGCTGGTGTGCGCCTTTGCGGGCCGCGAGGTGGTGCTGCGCGCGTACCGACACGCCATCGCAGAGGGGTACCGGTTTTATAGTTATGGGGACGCGATGTGGGTGAGTCGATCGTGATGGAATCATCGTGACGCCGCCGGGCGAGCGGATGAAATTTGATCTCCTCGCGAGCTCGGGCGCGGCGCGCCGCGGATGCCTTCGGCTCGCCCGGGGCAGCATAGACACTCCGGTCTTCATGCCGGTCGGGACCTTGGCCACGGTCAAGACCGTGACGCCCGAGGAGCTCGCGGATTCCGGCACCCAAATCGTGCTCGGCAACGCGTTTCATCTCATGCTACGGCCGGGGGTGGATGTGGTGGCGGCCCACGGTGGTTTGCATGGCTTCATGCACTGGCCGGGGCCCATACTCACCGATTCGGGCGGTTTTCAGGTCTTCAGTCTCGGCGATCGGCGTACAGTCTCGGAGCAGGGGGTCATGTTCCGCTCGCCCGTGAACGGCGATCGCATCTTCCTCGGACCAGAGCGTGCAGTCGAGGTCCAGCAGACCTTGAACGCGGACATCCTCATGGTCTTCGACGAATGCACGCCTTATCCGGCGACGGCGGAGGCGGCCCAAGCCTCGATGGAGCTGTCGCTGCGTTGGGCGGAACGCTCCCGCGAGGCGCATCGCGAGCAGGCCTCGGCCTTGTTCGGTATCGTGCAGGGCGGCATGTACCCGACCCTGCGCGAGCAATCGCTCCGGGGCTTGGTCGAGATGGGTTTCGACGGTTACGCGATCGGCGGATTGTCGGTGGGCGAGCCCAAGGATCTGATGTTCGACATTGTGAGCCACGTTGCGGAGCGGATGCCGCCCGGCCGGCCTCGATACCTCATGGGTGTGGGTACCCCGGATGATTTGGTCGAGGCCGTCCGCCGCGGGATCGACATGTTCGATTGCGTGCTCCCGACTCGCAATGCGCGCAACGGCCATCTTTTCACCGCCCAGGGCGTGGCGAGGATCCGGAGTAGCGCCTACCGGATGGACACCCGCCCGCTCGATGAGACCTGCGCTTGCTATACTTGCCGGCATTACACCCGCGCCTACCTCCATCATTTGGACCGCGCCCGCGAGATCCTCGGGTTGCGGTTGAATACGCTTCACAATCTGCATTACTACCAATCCCTGATGCGGGAGATGCGCTTGGCGATTGAGCTCGGGCGTCTCGAGGAGTTTGTCGCGGACTATTATCGGCGGCGCGCGCAAACCGCTTTGCCTGTGGCATAATAGCGCGCCGTTTAGGTGCTATAAGGAGGTCAAATGGAATTTTTCATTGCCGATGCTTTCGCCCAGGCAACCCCGTCGCGGTCGGCGGGCCAGTTTTTCCTCGAAATCCTTCCCATCGTCTTTCTGTTCGTGGTGCTCTACTTCGTGATGATTCGGCCGCAGACGAAGCGCAACAAAGAGCACAAGAAGATGATGGAGGCCTTAACTAAGGGCGATGAGATCGTCACCACCGGCGGCATGCTCGGCCGGGTATTGGAGGTCGGGGAGAACTTCGTGCTCATCGATGTCGGCAAGGCCGTCGAGGTTAAGGTGCAGAAAGCCCAGGTCGCCAACACGGTCCCGAAAGGCACCGTCAAGACCCTTTAGGCAAGCGCGATAGGCCTAGGCGATGAATCGCTATCCCTTGTGGAAAAACCTGCTCATCTTGAGCATTATCGTGCTCGGCGCGATCTATGCGCTGCCGAATCTCTACGGGGAGTACCCCGCCCTTCAGATCTCCACGGTGCGGTCCGCGCCGCTCGATGCGGCCCTGGAAGGTAAGGTGCGCGCCGCGCTCAAGGAGGCGCAATTGGAACCCCTCGCCCTCGAGCGCGATGCGCGCGGCCTGCTGGTCCGTCTCACCGATACCGAGGCGCAGCTCAAGGCCAATGATGCCGTGGCGGCGGCGCTCGGGCCGGACTATGTGGTCGCTCTGAATCTAGCGCCCGCGACTCCCGCGTGGCTGCAAGCGCTGGGCGCCAAGCCCATGTATCTCGGCTTGGATCTGCGCGGCGGCGTGCATTTCTTGATGGAAGTCGATATGGAGGCGGTCGTGCGGATGGCCGAAGAACGCTTCGTCTCCGATCTGCGTTCGGCGCTGCGCGAGAAAAAGATCCGCTATAAGACCATCGCGCGCGAGGCCGGCCGCGGGATCCTCGTGACCTTGCGCGATGCGGCCAGTCAATCCGAGGTCGAGGACCTTCTCAATGAGGAGTTCCGGGATCTCACCTTCGCGCTGGAGAACGATTCGGAAGGGAGCGCGGTGCGGCTGAGCTTGAAGGAGGATTACATCCGCGAGACGCGTAAGCTTGCCTTGCAACAGAACCTCACCACGCTGCGCAACCGCGTCAATGAGCTCGGCGTGGCGGAGCCCATCATCCAGCAGCACGGCTTGGATCGCATCGTCGTGCAACTGCCGGGCGTGCAAGACACGGCCCGGGCCAAGGAAATCCTCGGCGCGACCGCGACCCTCGAATTCCGCATGCAGGATGAAGAACACGACCCGCAGGAGGCCGTCGAAGGTAGGACGCCGGCGGGCGCTAAGCTCTATCGGACGCGCGAGGGCGAGGCGGTGCTCTTGAAACGCCAAGTAATGCTGACCGGCGAATACATCATCGACGCGAGCTCGGGCCTGGACTCGGTCGATAATCGCCCGGCCGTATTCATTACCTTGGATGGCAAGGGCGCGCGTATCTTCAGCCGCGCCACCCGCGATAACGTCGGGCGGCCCATGGGCGTGGTCTTCATCGAGACCAAGATCGACAAACAGAAGAAGGGCAACGAGACCATCAAGGTAAAGAAGACGGTCGAGGAAGTTATCAATATCGCCACCATTCGCGAGCAACTGAGCAAGCGCTTCCAGATCACGGGGCTCGATAGCACCGAAGAAGCGCGGAACCTCGCCCTCCTGCTGCGCGCCGGGGCGTTGGCCGCACCCATCTCGATCATCGAGGAGCGCACCGTGGGGCCGAGTCTCGGTCAAGACAACATCACGATGGGCTACAACGCGTCGGTCATCGGTTTCGCGCTGGTGCTGGTGTTTACCGCCATCTACTACGGCATTTTCGGCTTGGTGGCCGATCTTGCACTGGTGCTCAATCTGGTGCTGTTGCTTGCGCTCATGTCGCTGCTGCAGGCGACCCTGACCTTGCCCGGCATCGCGGGCATCGTGTTAACGGTGGGCATGGCGATCGACGCCAATGTGCTTGTCTTCGAGCGCATCCGCGAGGAACGGCGCAACGGCACCACGCCGCAGGCCGCCATCAACGCCGGCTATGAGAAGGCCTTCGCCACCATCGCCGACTCCAATCTCACCACGCTCATCGCGGCGGTCGTACTGTTTGCGTTCGGGACCGGCCCGGTGAAAGGCTTCGCGGTGACCCTGTCGCTCGGGATCGTGACCTCGATGTTCACCGCCATTGCCGGTACGCGCGCCGTGATCAATCTTATCTACGGAGGCCGGCGGCTCGCCCGCCTCGCGGTGTAGCCGTCACTTTAAAGGAATTACTAGATGGATCTCTTTAAGAAAACCCCGAAGATCGATTTCATGTCCAAGCGTTACCTCGCGTTCGTGCTCTCGGGGCTGGTCTTGACCGTCTCGATCGGCTCGTTCTTCGTGCGCGGTTTGAACCTGGGTATCGATTTTACCGGCGGCACGCTCATCGAGGTCGAATACAATAAAGCCGTTGATTTGGCCGAGGTGCGCAGCGCGCTCGCGCGCGGGGGTTTCGAGGAGGCAATCGTGCAGCACGTCGGCACCTCGAAGGGCGTGATGGTGCGGATCCCCCCCCGCGCAGGCCTAAACTCCGCCGATCTCAGCGATCGGGTCCTCGAAGCCCTGAAGACCGCAACCGGCACATCGGTGGAGATACGTCAGGTTGAATTCGTCGGACCTCAAGTGGGACAGGAGCTCGTGGAAGATGGCGGGCTCGCGTTGGTGTTCGCGCTCATCGGGATCTTGTTATACGTGGCATTGCGTTTCGAGCTGCGTCTTGCCGTTGCCGCGGTGATCGCGACCCTGCACGATCTCACCATCACGGCGGGGCTTGTGAGCCTCTTGGGTCTGCAATTCGACCTCACCATGCTCGCCGCCATCCTCACGGTGGCCGGCTATTCGGTTAACGATACCATCGTCGTCTTCGATCGTATTCGCGAGAACTTCCGCAAGCTCCGCAAGGAAGGCCCCATCGAAGTCATGAATCGCTCGGTCAACGAGACCTTGTCGCGGACCTTGGTCACCGGGCCGACCACGCTCTTTGTATTAATCTCGCTTTTTTATCTCGGCGGCGCTGTGATCGATGATTTCGCGCTGGCGCTGATCCTAGGTGTCGTCATCGGGACCTTCTCGTCGATCTATGTCGCGAGCCCCGTCGCGCTGGTGCTCGGGGTCAGCCGCGCCGATCTCTTGCCGGTGAAGAAGGAAGGCGCCGAGCTTGGTGGGCGTCCTTCTAACCGCTAAGGCCTACCTATCCGCGACGGCGGAGCGCACGCATGCGCATCATCGCCGATCCCAATATCGCCTATGTGCGCGATGCGTTCGCCGCGCTTGGGGAGTTGCGGCTAGCTTCGGGCCGTGACTGGACCCCGGAGATCGCGCGCGACGCCGATCTACTCTTGGTCCGTTCTGTGACCCGGGTCGATGCCGGCTTGCTCGAAGGCAGCCGGGTGCGCTTCGTCGGCACGGCGACGAGTGGCGCCGATCACATCGATCTCGAGTACCTAAGCCACAAAGGGATCGCCTTCGCCGCTGCACCCGGAAGCAATGCCACCGCGGTCGCGGAATATGTACTTAGCACCGTCCTGGTTCTGGCGCAGGAACGCGGCGTTTCACTCACGGGGATGACGGCGGGGATCATCGGCTGCGGGCATGTCGGCGCGCGCGTTGCGGACCTGCTCGGGGCGCTCGGGATCGAGTGCATAATCAATGATCCGCCGCTTCAAGAACTGACGGGAGACGTGAAATACCGCACCCTTGATGAAGCCCTGTCCGCGCATGTCGTCAGCTTGCACGTACCGCTCACGGCGAGCGGCCCCCATCCGACGCTCATCCTCATCGGCCTAGATGAGCTCACCTGCATGCGCAACGATGCGATCCTTATCAACACCGCCCGCGGTGGCGTCGTCGACGAACCGGCATTGCGAACCATGCTGACGCGGCGGCCCGGCATGGCCGCGGTGATCGACTGCTGGTGTCATGAGCCGGACATCGACGTCGAGCTCCTGCGAGGCGCGGCCATCGGAACGCCGCATATCGCCGGTTATAGCGACGATGCGAAGCTCCGCGCAACGGAGATGTTGTACCGTGCGGTCTGCGAATTCTTAAGCGTGCCTACGGAGTGGCAGCCACCCGCCGCACGGGACACACTGCGTACCCTGTGCTTGGATGAGGCGGAGACAGACGAAGATCTATTACGCCGGGCCGTCTTTGCCTGTTATGACGCGCGCGACGATCACCGCGCGTTAGCGGAGATTGACGGACTGCCGCTAGCCGAGCGCGGCCTGCATTTCGACGCGCTGCGCGCGCATTACCGCACGCGCCGCGAGCTCAGCGCGGTCGAGGTGTTGGCGCCCTCAGACCGGCCAGCATTCCGAGCATTATTGCGCGCGCTGGGTTTCGGTGTGGTCGCGGATACGACAGGTTAGTATCGTAGAAATTGTAGCTTGGGTTAGCCGCGCAACGGCGTAACCCGGGAAACGAAGCTCATTCCCCCGGGTTTCGCTGCGCTCAACCGAGACTACGAACTACGCGGGCATCCATATAAAATACGCGTGCCTTATGGTGTAAGCGTATTATTCATTCTATTGTTATTCCAATCTCAAGGCGAGTTACGGTGATCCATTGGGCGGATGCGAAACGATGATCTCATGAACGGTGAGTACCTCACCTCGGTGATCCCGGGGATTTCACAGGCATGCGCGTCGATCAATCCGCGAGCCGCCTGTTCGCCGATTATTCGAGAACCACGCTCAAGGGCTGGATCCTCGGTGGCAAAGGAATTAGGGGACAGACCACGATATATTTGTCTATGCGACGCAGCAGCTGCGCTCTTGGTATCGATATATCGTGGTCTGTCCCTGTGGGATCCCCACGAATTTAGGCTCAATTTGAGCTCTCCTGGCAGTGTCGCTGTAGGATTCCATGGAGGCTATGGATGGCCGCGATCACATCAGC
>MUGK01000043.1 GCA_002007425.1 Chromatiales bacterium USCg_Taylor
CGATCGGCCAGGTAAGCCCGGATCCGATCCGATTCCGCCCAGTCCTGGCGGTTTCGCGCCGCCGCCCGTTGCTCCAACAAGCGCTCGATGTCTTCGTCGGCGAGTATGGCCTGCTCCGGCTGTGGAGCCTTCGCCCCGGCCGGGCCCCATTTTAAATAATGCTCGGGATCCGAGCCCAAGAGCCCGATCATCCCGGCGAAATGACGCAACGCCGCCCCGGCATCGGCCGCTTGAGCAGAAGCGGTATCCCGGTACTTGTTAATATCACGCACTACGTCGAATAAGACAGCTATGGCCTCGGGCGTATTGAAATCATCGTCCATGGCCGCTTGGAAGCGCTCCTCGTAGGGATTGGCGGAGCGGTACTCGGCGGCCGGAAGATCGCGCAGCGCCAAGTACAAGCGGGTGAGCGCGGTACGGGCATGGTCGAGGTTTTCTTCGGAGTAATTCAAGGGACTTCGATAATGGCTGGCTAAAAAAAAGTACCGCACCTCTTCCGGGTGATACCTGGCCAAGACCTCGCGCACGGTGAAGAAATTTCCGAGGGATTTGGACATTTTTTCTTCATCGACGCGTACGAAGCCGTTATGCATCCACACGTTGACGAAGGGCTGTCCCGTCGCGCCTTCCGACTGCGCGATTTCGTTTTCGTGATGGGGAAACTGTAGATCCTGGCCGCCGCCGTGGATATCGAAATGCGCGCCTAAACACTCGGTGGACATCGCCGAGCACTCGATATGCCAGCCCGGACGTCCAGGTCCCCACGGGGATCCCCACGACGGTTCGCCGTCCTTGGCGCGCTTCCAAAGCACGAAATCCAGGGGATCGTCCTTGGCCTCGTCCACTTCCACCCGCGCGCCGGCGCGTAGATCCTCTACCCGTTTTCCGGAAAGCCGGCCGTAACTCTTAAAACTACTCACGTCATAGTAGATGCCGCCGTTGGCGGCCTGGTAGGCGTGCCCGCGCGCCAGTAAGCGCTCGATCATGCGCAACATCTCGTTGATGTGTTGGGTCGCGCGCGGCTCGACATCGGGCTTGATGACGCCCAAGGCGGCCGCGTCCTCGTTCATGAACGCGATGAAGCGCGTGGTAACGGCATCGATCGGTTCATTCTGTTCGCGGGCGCGTTTGATGATCTTGTCGTCGACATCGGTGATATTGCGCACGTAAGTCACTTCATATCCCCGTGCGCGGAGGTATCGCACAACGATATCGAATACCACTATCATGCGCGCGTGGCCCAGATGGCAATAGTCGTAGACGGTAATCCCGCAGACGTACATACGGACCTTTCCCGTGACCAGGGGCCGGAATTCTTCCTTCCGGCCGGTAAGCGTGTTATAGATTACCAGCACATGATTTTCTTTAACGCAGATAACTCTGCAACCTTGCGCGCAGTCGCTCCGCCCCGAGCAGCCCATAGAGTGCCGCCAGCTCCGGCCCATCGACGCGCCCCGTCAGCGCCGCTCGCAGCGGCATGAACAAACGTTTCCCGCTCTCCGCGACGTTGGCCTTGAGCGTGGCTATAAACCTCTGAAAGTCGCCCGGATGACGCGCCAAGGCTTCCGATGCGCCGCGAAAATACCCAGGCTTCGCATCAGCGATTGCCTGGGACGCCGGCTGCGAGAGCTCGGCCGGACCTCGATAAATAATGTTGGCCCATGCGAGCGCATCCTCGGGCAGGAGTACATTTGCCCGGATCGCCTCGATAAACATCTGTCGAGCCGCCTCGGGAACGAGATCCCGCACCGGTTCTCCCATCCAATTCCAAAGATCGTCCGCGCGCGTCCGATGCAGGGCTTCGCGCTGCCAAAAATCCAACTGCGCGGGGCTGAAACGCGCCGGCGCGCGGCTCAGCCGGGACAAGGAGAAGCCACCAATCAGGTCTTCGATCTCCAAGAAAACCGGATCGTCATAGGTGTGGCCGAGGCGCGCTAACGCGTTGTTGATGGCGTCCGGAAGATAACCGCGCTCCCGGAGCGCATGCACCGACAGGCTCCCGGCACGTTTCGACAAGGGCTGGCCGGCCTCATCGAGGACCAAGGCGATATGGCCATAACGCGGGACCCGGAGTGCCACGGCGTCGAGGATCAGGATCTGCCGCGGCGTGTTGCTCAAGTGGTCCTCGCCGCGTACGACATCGGTAACGCCCATCAAGGCGTCATCGATGGCGTTACAAAAAAAGAACGCGGCGCTGCCGTCAGATCGCCGGATCACGAAATCACCGATGTCGTCGTTGCGAAACGACTGAGCACCCCTCACCGAGTCGTCGAACTCGATCGTCGCGCCCGCCGGCACCCGAAACCGCAACGAGGGCTGCTGCCCTTGCGCCCTAAACCGCATAACGGCTTCCGCCGTCAAGCGGGCGCAGGTCCCGGGGTAGCGGGGCGCTCGACCCGCGGCGAGCTGGGCCTTGCGCGCGAGCGCGAGCTCGCCCGGCAAGCAAAAACAGGGATAGGCCAGACCCTGCTCTTGGAGTTGCTCGTAGGACTGCGCATAGAGGGCAGTGCGTTCCGACTGCCGATAAGGCCCCCCTCCCCCGCCAACGCCGAAACCCTCATCCCACTGTAGCCCCAACCAGATCAGATCTTCGATCAGGGTGTCGAGGGCAAAATCACTTTCGCGTGCCCGATCGCTGCCCTCGATGCGCAGGAGAAAGGCGCCTTGCACCTTGCGGGCGAAAAGCCAGTTAAACAGCGCCGTGCGCACGTTTCCTAAATGCAAGAGACCGGTAGCGCTCGGCGCAAAGCGGGTAGTGATCTTTTCCCCGGTCATTGCCTTGGATGGTACCCGAAAAAAGGTATACTAACCAAGCCTAGCGATACTGACGTTTTCTTCGCACGGCAGCAGCATGGCGACGCTCTTCATTTCCGATTTACATCTCAGCCCCGAGCGCCCGGAAAAGCTAGCGCTGTTTTACCATCTTTTGAGCGGACCCGCCCGTGACGCCGAAGCACTCTATATCCTCGGCGATCTTTTTGAAGCGTGGATCGGCGATGACGACACCACCTCGCCCCATCATCAGGTCGTAGAAGCGCTCGCGCACTACGCCGCGACGGGAAAGCCGCTGTACCTGATGCACGGCAACCGCGATTTTCTCATGGGTCCCGAGTTCGAGGCCCGCAGCGGCGGCACGCTGCTCCCGGACCCGTTTATCCTGGACCTCTACGGCGAGAAAACCTTATTAATGCATGGAGATACGTTGTGTACGCAAGATATCGACTACCAAGCATTCCGCAAGCAGGTGCGCGATCCCCGTTGGATACAAGGGTTTGTGCAAAAACCGCTCGCGGAACGGGCGGCCATCGCGAGTAACCTGAGGGAGGGCAGCCGTGCGGCGACCCGCCAAAAAGAGGCCGTGATCATGAACGTCGACCCGGCAACGGTGTCACAAACCATGATCGACTACGGCGTGCGCCAGCTTATCCATGGCCACACCCACCGTCCGGGGATTCATCTCCTTGAGATCCAAGGCCAGAGCGCCCGCCGTATTGTCCTTGGCGATTGGTATGACCGCGATCTTGTTTTGGTTTATGACGCCCAGGAACCTAGGCTGGTAACCGCGGCTGCTTTGACGAACTTCTAATAATCATTAAAACGCCAGGCGTCAACCTCGAAGATCTGAGACGCGGCGAAGTTAACGGGTTAGTGGAAGGTCAAAGCTGAAGGTGGTCCCGGCCGCGGGCTTGCTCACCACGCTGATCGCGCTACCGTGCAGCTCCAGGATGCGCTTGACGATGGCGAGGCCGAGGCCCGCGGAGCGGCTCTTCTCGGGCGGTGTGTCCTCGCTATGATAGAAGCGGTCGAAGATGTAAGGTAGCCGCTCGGGGGAGATACCCGAGCCGGTGTCCGAGACCGCCACCTGCACCCGGCGGCGATCGGTACCGAGGGCTAGCCGCACGACGCCGCCTTCCTGGGTGTAACGCAGCGCATTCTCGATGAGGTTCTCGAACACACGCTCGATCATGGCGATGTCGGCATTCACGAAGGGGGCGTCGTGCTGCAACTCGGTTTCGATCCGCACGCCCCGCTCGCGCGCGTAGAGCTCGTATTTCTGAGCCACGTCCTGCATGAGCTCGCCCAGCGAATGGGGTTCGCACTGCGGCAGGGTCTCGCGGGAGTCGAGCTTGGCTAGCTCGAACATGTGCCCCACGAGGACCTCGAGCCGATCGCAATGCCGCTTGGCGGTCTCGAGGTAGCGGCGTTGCTCTTCGACTGTCAGGCTGTCCCCTTTGATCAGAAGCGTCTCGAGATACCCCTGCATGGCCGAGAGCGGTGTGCGCAGGTCGTGGGAGACATTGGCCACGAGCTCACGGCGCATCGTGTCGGTCTGCGCCAGCTTCCGAAGCTGGTCGATGATACGCGCCGACATCGCGTGGACGATAGTAACGAGCCGGTCGATCTCGTCCCGGCCTGCCGGGTGCGGCAAAAAGGCGAGCGGCGCGGCGAGTTTGCTAGCCTCGAACGCCGCGACGGCCGACGTCATGTGGCGTAGCCGGCGGGTGAGGAGACCGAAAAGCAGGAGCCCCGCGAGCAAGGCAAAAAGCAGACAGGCCACGATCGCCCAGGCCCCAAGCTGCAAGATGTAGCTGCCGCGAAGAAGTTCGGCGGTGTTCTCCTGGGTCTCACCGCTCAGGATCACATAGACGTAGCCCCGAAGGCGGCCCGCGTCCTCCACGGGGGCGACTGAAAACACCTTGCGGCCCTCGGGGTTTCGCGGGTCATCGCCAAGGATGGGCAGCCGGGCGGTGGGGTTCAACAACGCCCGTACGGGTGCCAGCGACACATCCGGGCGTTTGACCTTCCCGGGTGGCGCGGCGTCGGCGAGGATAAGGCCCTCCGGATCGAGCAGATAAACCTCGATGGCGGGATTGACAACCATCATATAATGAAAGACCTCTTGGAGCGCCGGCCGATTAACGCCGTCGTTCCCGATAAGCCGGTGTTCGGCGACGATATGGGCGGCGAGGTCCCGATTCATCTTCTGGGAGACCTCCTGCTGATAGGTAGTGCTGACGAAGCGCGTGATCAGCAGGAACCCGATGCCGAGGCCGAAGAATAGCACCAACAGCACCAGTGCGAGCCGGGCATAGAGGGTGCTCAACATCTCTGTGCCTCAACCGCGCCGTCGGTAAAACGGTAACCGACGCCCCAGACCGTGAGGATGTAGCAGGGGTGGGCAGGATCCTCTTCGATCTTGGCGCGCAGGCGGTTGATATGAGAGTTGACCGTATGCTCGTAGCCCGCGTGCCCGTAGCCCCAGACGGTATCGAGCAACTGGGCGCGCGTGTACACCCTCCCAGGATGCCGGCAGAAATGGAGCAGCAGCTCGAACTCGCGACGCGTCAGCTCGATGGGCCGGCCCTTGAAGGTCACGCGGCGTTTCTCTACCTCGATGTGAAGCTCCCCGACGCCCACGCTGCCGAGGGCGGGCGCGTCTACCGCCAGCGCCTCCAGGCGGCGAAAGATGGCCTTGACGCGGGCGTTCAACTCCATAAGGCTGAAGGGCTTGGTGAGATAATCATCGGCTCCGAGCTCGAGACCGAGCACCCGGTCGATCTCCGAGGAGCGGGCGCTCAGCATCAGGATCGGGGTGTAGCGGGGCTGGGCCCGCAGGCGCCGGCAAACGTCGAGGCCCGGCATACCGGGCAGCATCAGGTCCAGGATGATGAGGTCGTAATCACCCGACTCGGCGATCGCGAGGCCCTGCGCGCCGTCACCGGTCACCTTGACCTCCTGGCAGACATCGCGCAGATGGAGCGCGAGGAGCTCGGCGAGATCTTCTTCGTCCTCTATAACCAAGATGCGGCGCTGCATATTTAGGGTGCTCCGCTATCAGACACCGATCACAAGCTTATCAGGCCTATCACGTCGGCAAGACCCGTAGGGGCTGGCGGAGGCACCGCAACGGGAGGGTAAGGTAGGGTACGAACTTTTCATTTCTACCAAGGACTTTTGCATGCTACGCGGCAAGTATCAAGTAGCTATCACAGAACCCTAAAAAATCTCTCGCCGCGCCTATGGGCTTCGGGAAGCGGGGTCGAGGCACCAGCCGGCCTCGGAGCCGTGATGAATACGTGATAGTTCCGTGATGCCCCGATGATCTTTCGCCCGTACTCTCGCGCTGGTGGCCATTACGGGCCGCGCCATCGATAACCGTAAAGCAATCATCCGCAGGAGACGTCCTAATGCAAACGTTAACCAAACCACTGATGCGCACCGCACTACTGGCGGTGGCGGCGGCGAGCTCGCTCGCTCACGCAGACGACGGACTTAGGTTCGAGGTCACGGTGACGAACCTCACTCGAGGGCAGCAATTTACCCCCATTCTCGTCGCAGCTCATCGCCGGGGAGTGAGCCTTTTTACGTCCGGCGATGCAGCCAGCCCGGAACTGGCGACTCTGGCCGAAGAAGGAGATACGGCCCCCTTGACCAGCCTGCTGTCGGGGCTGCCGGAGGTCAAGGAGGTGGTCTCCTCGAGTGGTCTTCTTGATCCGGGTGATTCCGTGACCATCACCGTGGAGACGGGTGGCCCGTTCGACCACCTGAGTGTGGCGGCCATGCTGATCCCCACCAACGACGGCTTTTTTGCGATCAACGGTGTGGCAGGGCCCAAAGGAAACCTACTCCTTAGGCTCGATTCTCCTGCCTACGATGCGGGTAGTGAACGCAATGATGAGTTCTGCGCTTCCATCCCCGGACCCGGTTTTGCCGAGTGTGGCGGGCCTGGGGGCGGAGGGCAACCGCAAGGCGATGAGGAAGGCTACGTGCATATCCACGCCGGGATCCACGGCATCGGCGATCTGCGGCCCGAGGTTCGGGATTGGCGCAATCCGGTCGCGCGTATCGTAGTGCGGCGCGTGCGCTGACCGAGCAGCCTCCATCTATGGTTCGCGCGCTCATTACGCTTTTTGTTGCGCTGACGGCGACCGGCGCGCGGGCCGTCGACGTGGGCGATCCTATGCCGGCGGTCCAATCCGGCCGGTGGCTCAATAGCGCGCCGCTGGATGACACGGCTCTGAAAGACAAAGTCGTGCTGGTCGAGTTTTGGACCTACCGCTGCCGGAACTGCCGCAACGTCGAGCCGCAAGTGAAGCAGTGGTTCGGCCGTTACCGCAACGAAGGCCTGGTCGTCCTCGGAGTGCACACGCCGGAATTCGACCACGAAAAGAAACCGGAAAACGTCGCCGCCTACCTGCGCGAGCACGCGATCGCCCATCCGGTCGCGATAGACAACGACTACGCCAACTGGAATCGCTTCGAAAACCGCTATTGGCCCGCGTTCTATCTGCGTGACCGCAGGGGCCTGATCCGTTACGTCCATTTCGGTGAAGGGCAATACGGTGAAACCGACGCCATGATCCGCGCGCTGCTCGCCGAAAACCATTGAGGCGGCATCTCCGGCTCGGGACCCGCCGGCGTGGTCAACGACAAACTGATCTATGGAGACAACCCGGATGATCCGCGCGACCCGGACCGCGGGCTGGTCAGCGAAGAGGAGCCGCGCAATCCGGCGCATTTGGAGTTCCGCAACCGTTTCATTCCCAGCGGCCTGGATCAAGAGGTGGCTACCACTGATGCGCACCGCACCGGCGGTCGCGGCGAGCGCCCTCGCTAATGCAGGCGGCGGCCTTAAACCATAGGAATGGTCTCTGTGATTACGACACAAAAACACAGTCACTTAGGGAACTCCCTGATTCAGACAACAAATGCGTGCTCTTGGGGAAATCACTCGAGGCCGAACCAAAATATGGCCTTGAGCTGGAGTGGCGCCCCATCATGGGGTCGGGTTAGGATCGGTTTCTGCCACCGTTTCGGGCAACCAAGATCACGCAACGCAGACAGCGGCAGCCCCCTAGGCTCAAATGGGGGGAAGCGGGGAAACGGCGAGCCAAAAAACGGGGCAGGTTGCCGTAAACAAAGCCACAGCCGCGGGTGCCCCGGTACGAGTGTAGGAAGAATGGCTCAATGCTACGGGCGTAGCCGCCGTCGAACGCTTCTGTTCACGCTTCACGCCGGGGCATAAGATCATTCAAATGGTGAACAACTACGATAAAGAGGTTTTAAACGGCGATATCGGACGGATCACCGGCATCGATCGCGGTTGTGGTCATCGCCTAACCGCAAGTCTTCGCCATTGCCGTAGACACCGTCAAGGCCGCCCGGCGACTCACCTACGCCTGTCTCCTTGAGGCGCTAACCAGTACGTTGATGAAACGCCTCCTTGCTATTTTAGCTTACACCTTGCTGCCTCTCAGCTACGCCGTCGGCGGGAGTTTCGATCATAGCCACCGCGCGTGGACTGACTTGTTACGGCAGCACGTCGTCTTGATCGACGGCGGCAGCGGCTCTCAGGTGCGCTATGCCGAGTTCAAAAACAAACGTACCGAACTGAAAGCGTACTTGGGTACGTTGTCCTCCGTGACGCTACCGGCGTTCGAACGTTGGAGCAAAGCGCAACAACTCGCGTTTCTCCTTAACGCTTACAACGCCTTCACCGTCGAATTGATCCTCACGCGTTATCCGGATCTCGCGTCGATCCGGGATTTCGGACGGTTTATCGACAACCCATGGAAAAAGCGCTTCTTCAAACTCTTGGGCCAAGAGCACAATTTGGACGGCATCGAACACGGCATCATTCGCGCCCCGGGCGTCTATGACGAACCTCGCATCCACATGGCGGTTAACTGCGCGTCTATCGGCTGCCCGATGCTGCGCGAGGAAGCCTACCTCGCCGATCGCTTGGCCGTACAGCTCAAGGAGCAAGTCGTGCGGTTTCTCTCGGACCGCTCGCGCAATCGCTATGATGGCGCGACCCATACCCTTGAGGTGTCCGAAATCTTCGACTGGTACCGCGAAGATTTCTCAAGCGGTTTCCAAGGGATCCGGTCCCGAGAACAGTTTTTCGCCAAGTACGCGGAGCTGCTGACCGACGACCCCGGCGGGCAGACCCTGATTCGGAGCCAA
The DNA here is from genome assembly GCA_002007425.1 of Chromatiales bacterium USCg_Taylor. Lineage (GTDB taxonomy): Bacteria > Pseudomonadota > Gammaproteobacteria > JACCXJ01 > JACCXJ01 > USCg-Taylor. The sequence goes on from MUGK01000043.1 coordinate 8,968, forward strand.
GAGGCGAAGATCAAGTTTGTCGATTATGATTGGGCCTTGAACAATTTCAGAGATTAGTGTTGCCGGGAACATGACGATGAACGAGCTGTGGCGAAATGATCGCTCGCTGCTCGCGGAGCCTACGAGCCCCGAGCTTCGCGACAGGGCGCCGGCGGGGCCGCTCGGTGCCGCCGAGGATCATGAAGGTAACTATTTGAGCCCCGAAGAGATCCACGCATGGGCGCCGTACAAGAGCCTGCCGGAGCCCAGCCAGCGTCGCGAAGCCCTGCGCGGGCGCCTGCTGGACATCGGCTGCTGGACACCCGCGCAGATCGCGGGCAGGCGGTGGAGCATCGGCTGTGTGTCGCTCGAGATCACGCAGCGCTGTAATCTCGATTGCACCCTGTGTTATCTGTCGGAGCACTCGGAGGCGGTCAGAGATGTTCCCCTGGAGGAGCTTTTTCGCCGCATTGAAATCATCTATGCGCATTATGGCGAGAACACTGATGTCCAGGTGTCGGGCGGGGACCCGACCTTGCGAGCCAAAGAAGATCTGATCCAGATCGTCCGCAGGATCACCGCCAAGGGAATGCGCGCTTCGCTGTTCACCAACGGGATCCTTGCCAGCCGCACGCTGCTCTCGGATCTGTGCCGGGCGGGTTTGGTGGACGTAGCCTTCCACGTTGACCTGACCCAGCAGCGCAAGGGCTATCGGTCGGAAGCGGATCTGAACGCGCTGCGGCAGAAGTACATCGAGCGAGCGCGAGGCCTGCCGCTGTCGGTAATGTTTAACACCACGGTCTTTGCGGGGAATTTCCACCAGCTCCCCGCGCTGGTGCGTTTCTTTCGCAGCAACGCGGACATGGTCAGGCTGATCTCCTTTCAGTTGCAGGCCGACACCGGCCGCGGTGTGCTGCGGCAGCGTGATGTCCTCATCACTCAGGATAGCGTGATCGAGCAAATCCATCAGGGGTCGGGAACGAGCCTGTGCTTCGACACGCTCGCGGTGGGACACCCGCGCTGCAACAAATATGCGATGGCCTTCGAGATCAACGGTCAGCTCTACGACTTCCTCGACGATCCCGGCTTCATCGTGCCTTTGCTCAATCAAACGGCCGAGGTGCAGTTCGACCGCAGAAACCGGCGGGCCGCCGTGCTGTCCGCCTTGAGGGCCTTTGCCAAGGCCAAGGGACTGTGGTGGAGGGGGGCGAAATGGCTCGCCAGGACCTTGTGGTTGGCCCGGCAAGACCTGTGGGCGTCCCGTGGCCGCATCAACAAGCTCTCGTTTGTCGTGCATAACTTTATGGATGGCTGCAAGCTAGAACGCGAGCGTCTGGAGGGCTGTGTTTTTATGGTCGCCACCGCCGATGGGCCGATGTCGATGTGTATGCACAACGCCAAGCGAGATGACTATGTCCTGCGGCCCGTAAAGCTAAACACGCCCGCGGGCCTAAAGATCTGGGATCCCTTGGGCGGAATAAGCGCGGCCGGAGACATTCGGGAAGTCCCTCCCACCGAGCGCGCTGTCCAGACCTATCCCCTGAAATACCTCAAGGGACGCTCCCGAGCGGCAGTCCTAGAGCGGAAAGGCGCCGCGCGACACGATGAGCCGTGATCCCGGTGGCCAGGCGTGAAGAACCCAAGGATTCTGTTTCTATTGCTCTTGCAGCTCACCGGATCGGCGTGCAGCACGCTCGTACGGGTCCCGGATTCGGCTTACGACTTCGAGGCGGAGCCTCCGATTGAGGCTTATGCGCGGGTCCTGCAAAAGTACGTCAACGATGGAGGTGAAGTCGATTTCCCGGCGCTCGCGCAAGACAGGGCGGGGCTGGACCGCTACGTGGCCTACGTCGCGCACACGCCCGGGAGCGACTTTGCCGGTCCGCAGGCACGCCTAGCCCATTACCTCAACAGCTACAACGCACTGTCCATGTACAATGTGCTCGAGCTGGGGATCCCCGAGACGCACGCGGGATGGCGAAAGATCCGCTTCTTTTGGCTGCGGGACTTCGTTATCGGCGGCACCGAGCTGTCACTGTACGCCTACGAGAACGAGGTCATCCGCAAGCTCGGGGATCCGCGCGTGCACTTCGCGCTCAACTGTAGTGCGCTAGGTTGCCCCGTCCTCCCGAGGGTCCCTTTTACTGGCCTAACTCTCCACCAAGAGCTGGAGCGCGAGACCCGCAAGTTTTTCTCAGAGGAACGTAACCTGCGCATTGACCACGCCGAGAAGAAGGTCTATCTGAGCGCGATCCTGAATTTTTATACCGAGGACTTCACCCCCGTATACGCCCCCAGTCTGATCGCCTATGTCAGCCGCTATGTTGCGGACCCGATCCCCGAAGACTACACGGTGGAGTTCATCGACTACGACTGGACCATCGCCAACGCACGGCGTGCCCGACCGCTTGCGACGGCCTCACTGCGGCCCCCGATAGTGAGCGGACCCAGAGCATCCGGAACTCCTCGCCAGGGGCACTTCAGATCTGCACCCGTTCACGCGCGGTGGTGACGCGGACCTTGCTTTGGGCCATCCGGTCTTTTCTGGGCGCGCTGTTTCTCGCCACGGGCATCGGGAAGCTGCTCGACAACCGCGGTTTTGCTCAGGTGATCGCGACCTATGAGCTCGGCATTCCCGAGCCTGGTTTGTTGCCGTTCGCGCTCGGCATCTCCTTGCTGGAGCTTGGGGTCGGGATCAATATTCTGCGTGGCCGGAGGCTGAAGCAAAACGTGCTCGCCACGATCGTCTTTCACATCGGCTACACGGCGCTTGCGGCGGCTACGCTCGTTAGAGGACTCCCGATCGAGAATTGCGGTTGCTTCGGAGTCTTCCTCGCCAGACCCCTGCGCTGGTCCATGGTGGGCGAAGATCTGGCCCTCACGGCCGTCAGCGCAGTGGGTGCGTTTCTGCTTAGCAACCGGGGCCGGCGCACTTGAGAGCTTGTGAAAAAATCGTCGCGAGCGACGGGAGGTCGCGTTCCGCCGGAGCGGAGCAATGACGGTAGACGGTACCTGCACCAACCGATGGTCGTGAACCTATGAACAAGAAAAAGTTGCTTTTGCTGCTGAGCGTCGCTCTGCTCTTGGTCGGCTTTTTTGCCTTCGACCTGGGGCAATACTTGAGCTTGGCTTTCTTCAAAGCACAACAAGCGCGTATTGACGCCTATTACCAAGCTCAGCCCTTGCGCACGGTAGGGATTTATTTTGCGATATACGTAGCGGTAACCGGCTTGTCATTGCCAGGCGCCGCCATCATGACGCTTGCCGCGGGCGCGATCTTCGATCTCTTTTGGGGCACGGTGATCGTATCCTTTGCGAGCACCATCGGCGCCACCCTCGCCTTTCTGGCGTCTCGCTTCCTGTTGCGCGATGCGGTGCAGGCCCGCTTCGGCGACAAGCTGAAAGCTATCAATGCCGGCATCGAAAAAGATGGCGCCTTCTATCTGTTCATCCTGCGCCTAGTTCCCGCCTTCCCTTTTTTCGTGATCAACCTGGTGATGGGACTGACGCCGATCAGAACCACCACGTTCGGCTGGGTGAGCCAGCTCGGGATGCTGGCCGGCACCTTGGTCTACGTCGACGCGGGCACGCAGATCGCGAGAATCGATTCTGCCGCAGGGATCTTATCGCCCGGGATCATCGCCTCTTTTGTCCTCCTGGGGCTGTTTCCGCTGCTCGCCAAGAGGCTGGCCGAATACGCCAAGGCGCGGAAGGTGCTGCGCCGCTTCTCCCGCCCCAAGCGCTTTGATCGTAACTTGGTGGTGATCGGTGCGGGCTCTGCGGGGTTGGTAGCCGCTTACATCGCCGTCGCGGTGAAAGCAAGAGTGACTTTGATCGAAAAACACAAGATGGGGGGCGATTGTCTCAACACCGGTTGCGTTCCATCCAAGGCCTTGCTGCGTTCAGCTAAGTTTCTCTCGCACATCAAGCGGGCGAAGGAGCTTGGGTTTCGCGGCGCGCATGCCGATTTCGACTTTGCCGAGATCATGCAACGGGTTCAGCGCATCGTGCGCACGGTGGAACCCCACGACTCGAGCGAGCGCTATACCTCCCTCGGGGTGGAATGCATTCAAGGCGAAGCGCGCATCATCTCACCCTACACCGTGCACGTGAACGGCCGCACCCTCACCACGCGCGGCATCGTGATCGCCGCCGGCGGTCGGCCGTTTGCCCCCTCCATCCCGGGTCTTGCAGAAGCGGGTTATCTCACTTCGGACACCGTGTGGGAGCTGCGGCGATTGCCCGCGCGCCTGGCGGTCCTGGGTGGGGGACCCATCGGCTGCGAGCTCGCTCAAGCCTTCGCTCGTTTCGGCAGTCGCGTGACCCAAATAGGGCCACGTCTCCTCCCGCGCGAAGACCCCGAGATCGGGGCGATGATCAAGGAGCGCTTCGAAAGCGAAGGGATAGACGTGCGCCTGGGCCATAAAGCCGCCGAGTGCCGCATTATCAACGGACAGAAGACCCTCATCTGCAAGCGCGAGGAGAATGGGGAGGAAGTCGCGATCGAATTCGATGCGGTGCTAGTGGCCGTAGGGCGGATCGCCAACACCGAGGGCTATGGGTTAGAAGAGCTGGGCATTACGCTCACGCCCTCTCGCACCATAGAGACCAACGCTTACCTGCAAACCCGCTACCCCAATGTTTATGCCTGCGGCGACGTCGCAGGCCCGTATCAGTTCACCCACACCGCATCCCATCAGGCGTGGTACGCGGCAGTCAACGCGTTGTTCGGCCGTTTCAAGAAATTCCGCGCGGACTACTCGGTGATCCCCTGGGCCACCTTCACCGATCCGGAAGTCGCCCGCGTCGGGCTCAACGAGCAGGATGCCAGAGCGCAAGGGATCCCCTACGAGGTGACGACTTACCAACTGGCGGATCTCGATCGCGCCATCGCCGAGGAGGAAGCGCACGGGCTGGTAAAAGTGCTGACGGCGCCGGGGAAAGATCGGATTTCGCCGCTGGTGAATGGAAACGCGCCCACGCCCCCCAAGCGCTGTTGCGCTTCGCTGAACGCTATCACCGGTGGCGACGGGGCGCGGCGATTGCGGCCAGCGCGACACGAAGGGGTGCGTGAGCGCCCTAAAAACGGGACGCGATTGGTTCGGAACCGAAGCGCCGACTATTCGTTGCTTTTCTCAGTGCTCGAACCTTAGAATCCCCTTTAGGTGTATGCTTGATTTGCCCCGCAAAAACGCAACGGACTTGCATACTAAATCATAGGCCTGATACCTTGGTTGGACACCTGGTTGTGCCCGCGGACCTGTTGCGAAGGGTGAGTTTGGAGGCCATCCGCTTGAAATCTAGAAGACCTTTGGAAACTGAGGTCTAACACTGGCAAGGGGCGGCCAAACTAAGCGGTACCGAAATTGATAGCCGTCATCAACAAACTGATCCCGTAACGCCGCAGGGGGCAACGCGTGAAAGTCTCCGATCTGCTGGTGACGTGTCTTAAGGCGGAAGGAGTCCGATACGTCTTCGGCGTACCCGGCGAAGAGAACGAGGACCTATTGTTCTCGCTGGAAGGGTGTTAAAAGTAGGCAGAAGGCCCTAATGCCCTGGCGACTCCGGAAGAAGGCCAACTCATGACCGAGAAAGTTATCGATGTGCCGCTCGACGGCGAACCAGTATCGCGGGTGCCGCGGGTCGTGCACGAATTCGCGGCCTCTGGCATGCGTTTGATCGTAGTGCCACCGGGTGCGATAGAGATATTTTACGTGCTGGTGCCACATGTTATCGACGTCAACCTGACCGCAGTCAAGCATACGCAAGCGGTCAACTCTGACAAGCTGGTGGAGCAAGAGATTCCCGCTGATAGCCTCGCGTGGCAGCCCGCGGGCACCAGTTTCCGCCTCAGAACCGAAATGCGTCAACCCGGGCTGGTGCTCGAACTTGACCCTGCGCGTGCCGATGCCCTTGCGGCCGAGGTGGTAGGCGGGGGCGGCGTGCCAGACGACGTCATGGACTGGCGGCCCGACGCCTGCACCGCGGCGCTGGGCCGCGAGGCGATCGCCCATATTCTTCAGGGCGCGCCGATGGGCAGGCTTTACACGGAGAGCCTCGGCATTGCTGTGGCGACGCGCACGCTCTGGCTGGCCTCGGGCAACGTGCGCCGAGCGGTGCGCATGCGCGGTGCGCTGGCTGGCGCACGCTTGCGGCGCGTGCAGGACTATGTCGAGGCGCACCTGGCGGATGACTTGAGTCTCGCCGCCTTGGCCGCCGTCGCCTGTCTCAGCCCGTCGCGCTTTATACATAGTTTCAAGGCCACCGCTGGCGTGTCACCCTGGACATGGGTTACGCGCCTGAAGATCACGCGCGCCCAGGAACTGCTCCGCGCCACTGACCACCCGCTTACGCAGATCGCGCTGGCCTGTGGGTTCAGCTAGCAAAGCCATTTCACCAACGTCTTTAAGCGCGCGACCGGCCTGACACCGTCTCGCTGGCGCGAACAGGCAAGGTCGTAACCCACTAAGGAAGCTCTGAATAAGTCCATCCTGGACTTCTCAGAGCGCGAAAAGCAAAAAGCGTGGTTTTTGCTTTTCTACATTTTCAACGGCTTGCAGCCGTCGAAAATGGCGGCACATCCTGTACCGCAGGAACCTCTGACTTAATCAGACGTTCCCTAACCCATTACGACCGCATTCGACCGCGGGGGCTTGTGACCTACCGCGGTGAGCAAGATATCGCAATTCTTCGGCAATAATTCGCAAGCCCCCACCGGCCGCGCCAGCTAGCCTATATAGCTGCGCGAGATTCATCGAACCCATGCCACTTGTCCCTTTACCAAATCTTTACATTCCCGTTATCCAATCCCTTAATGTCCGCTCTTAGCATGGAATTGGAATTACCTATCTCAATTGGATCGGTGGCATCCGGATGGGCCGCGCGCAATCCCAATTCAACCACAGGAAATGCTCCATGAAACCTATGCGTTTGCTCAAGTACTCCGTGCTCGCGGCGTCCATCGCGGCACTTGGAGGGTCGCTCGTTGCGAGCAATGCCACCGCGGAAGGCCGCGACGGCAGGCTCGAAGTCATCACGTTCGCGCAGCGCGGTGATATCAAGCCGCTGCCGCGCCCACTCAAGCGGCGCCTTATTCGTCTGGCGAAACGCCCGCACACCTATGTACCCATGACGCTCTTCTCGGAGGCCGACCAACCGAGCCAACTTTTCCAGTTCTACCTGCTCGATACCACGGGCTTCCAGCCGAATGTGTTTACGAGCGTCGTGCCCGGCATCAACGATACCGCCATCGCCACCGGCGCGAACGCCGCGAACGGCGGCCTGCCCACGATCGGTGCGGTGAGGCTGGCGCTGGAGCCGAAGCCGGGATTGCCGACCGACCCGAACGACCCGCGCGCCTTCATTGACATCTTTACGGATATCTCGGGCCTGTTCGTAATCAACAATGAATCGGGGTGGTACGAAGGCTGGATGATCCAGGACATCCCGGTTCCGCGCATCGCCGAGCCTGGCGCCGACGGCACGGCGCAGTTCGGCAGCATGACCCCGGAGGATGCGGCCGAGATCGCCGCCAGGGGCGACGGCAACAATGTCCCCGGTCATGTCTTTACCGTGGACGGCAAGACCGCGCGCTTTCCGGCCGCCGGCGACCGCTTCCCGGATATCGGCAAGAACACCATCGCGCATCCGATCAGCATGGGTACCTACAATGGCCTACAGCAGAGCGACGCGCACTCCTATTGGGAGTTCAACGCCGGCACCAACTGGATATTCCCGCATTACGAGATAATTTTCTCGGGCGGTGTACCGGGTACCTATGCGGCTGGGCTCCAGTACGAGAACCTGCGTGACCTGCGCACAGTAATTCCTGGCTCGGGTCCGCGCGGCATCACCAATGACAAGATCGCCTATGGCGACAACCCCGACGATCCGCGCGACCCGGATCGCACCGAGGCGACCGACCCGAGACAGTGCGAGTTCCGGCTGCGCTTCGTGCCAAGCGCGGTGGACCTCGAGATCCTTTACGACGTCTTCGTGCGGGTGAAGTCCTTCCGTCCGGAAATCTCCGACACGGCCGAAAGGTTTTTCCTGGCCTTCGCGCACGAGGTCGCCAAAGTGGATCAGAACGGCGACGGCGCCATTTCCTTCGCGGAGGCCGACGTAAACGGCTTCTCCGACGGCCAGCCGAATACGCGTCTATACCTGCGGCCATCAGCGTTCAATCGCTTCGCGGTCACGCGGGAAATCGACGACGGCTTGCTCGCGCCGCGTTTCGCGCCCAGTGAGCGCGCCTACGTGGTGAGCGGATTCCTGACCAGCCTGCGGCGTCCGATTGGTGCCTCGGTGCCGATAGACGCGGACCTGCGTTAAGAAATCTTGCCGAATCCGTTTGAGGGGGCGAAAGCCCCCGCTTTTTCTTGGCGTTGTTGAAATCGGCGTGCCCAAGGTCCTTTGCCCGCGTTCCGGACGCGGACCCGAAATTTCTTCTCTACGGCCTGTAATAAACCCTAGCGTTGCATAAATCTCGGTTGATGGCGATCTCACGCAGCTTTCAAAGCCGCCAGGTAATGCAACAGTTCCTCCTGGACCGCTTGATTGGCTG
>MUGK01000044.1 GCA_002007425.1 Chromatiales bacterium USCg_Taylor
CTCGCCCAAGAGATCGGCCAGATCGACGCGAGCGGCGCCGCCAAACGGCGCGAGCCGGTCATTACCAAGGTTCTCCGCGCGCACGGAGCCCGTGGTCCGCGATACCTGATCGAGGATGAGGGCGAGCAGCCGTTTATCCGCATGAATTCCAATGCTTACCTCGGCATGGCTTTGCGCGAGGAGGTGATCGCGGCCGAGGAGCACGCCGTGCGCGCATTCGGCGCCGGGCCTGGGGCTGTACGGTTTATCAGCGGCACCTACGCGCCGCATGTGGAGCTTGAGCGGCGGCTCGCGGCATTTCACGGGCGCGAGGCCGCGCTCGTGTTCAGCTCGGCCTATGCTACGGTCATGGGCGTCCTGCCGGTCTTGGTCACGCCGGACACCGCGATCATCAGCGATGCGCTCAACCACAATTGCATCATCAACGCCGCGCCCTCGCGCAGCCCAAGGAGAAACACGTCTATGTGCATTTGGACAGTGGAGGGCTCGAAGACTGTCTTACGCAGGCGGCGGGTTGCGAGAGGGTCCTTGTGGTAACCGATGGGATCTTCAGCATGCGTGGCGATTACGCGCCTCTCGCGGAAATCAAAAAGATTGCCGCGCGCTTCGATGGCCTGTTCAAGGAGGGCGTGCTCATGATTGTCGATGACTCGCACGGCGTAGGCGCAATCGGGGCTACGGGTCGAGGCACCGAGGAGCACACCGGCTCGGGTCCGGTAGATCTCCTGATCGCGACGCTTGGCAAAGCGTTTGGCGTGAACGGCGGTTACGTGACCGGTGAGCGGGTGCTCATTGATTACCTGCGCGAGAAAGCGCCTTTGTATATCTATTCGAACCCGATTACACCGGGCGAGGCGGCCGCGGCCGTGAAAGCCTTGGACATCGTGGATAGCTCGGCGGGCCGAGGTCTACTGGGACGGCTGCGGCGATTGACGCTGCGTTTCCGGCAAGCGCTGATAAACCTTGGCTACGAGACCCTCGCGGGGGAGCATCCGGTCGTGCCGCTGCTCTTGCGCGACACGGCACGCACCCGGACGATGGTTCAGTATTTGACGACCCACGGCATCTTGGCCACCGGTCTTTACTATCCCGTAGTGCCGCGGGGCGAGGAGGAGATCCGGTTCCAGATCTCAGCCGATCACACCGAGGCCGACATCGACGAGGTCCTTGCGGTCCTCGGCGCGTTCCCAGGGCCGGTTTGAAGGCGTGGTTGGCGCGTGACGAGTCGTCTGAATGAGGCGCCGTGACCGCCGCACTATCGCTCTATCTGGACCTGGTCCGGTTTGTCGCCGCAACCGTGGTGCTGCTTTCTCATTTTGCCTACACGCGGATCTCGGGTGGCGAGTATTTGATCTTTCGGCGCTTCGGCGCCGATGCCGTCATCGTATTCTTCGTCCTCTCCGGGTACGTGATCGCCTACGTTTCCGCGGAACGGGAACGCACGCTCTGCGAGTACGCGATCAACCGCTTCGCCCGGCTGTATTCGGTGGTGCTCCCGGCCTTGATCGCCACGGTGATTTTCGACCAGATGGGGCGCGTCCTCGATCCTGCCCTTTACGATGGCTGGTGGTATAAGGACAGCGAAGCGCTTTGGCGTTTCCTCGCGAGCCTGCTATTCGTCAACGAGTTATGGTTTGCATCGATTCGCCCGTTCAGCAACGGCCCTTACTGGTCGCTGGGCTATGAGTTCTGGTACTATGCCCTTTACGGGGCGTGCTTTTATTACGGCGGCCGCACCCGCGCCGTGTTTGTGACTCTCATCGCGCTCGTCGCCGGCCCTAAGATCCTAGTGCTTCTGCCCGCCTGGCTCATCGGCGTATGGACTTACCGCTTCAATCGAAGTCAACAGGTCTCCGTGCCCATCGGTTGGGTATTATTCCTATCACCTATACTGATATACAGTTTTATCAAGGCATCCGAGATTGATATCGCGGCCCGCTTGGCAACGATGGCGGTCATCGGGCCGGATTTCGCGATGTCAAAGCTTAAGCACTCCGACGAGTTTCTGATGAACCATTTATACGCGATCCTGGTGGCGCTCAACTTCATCGGGATGCGCGCGATTTCCCGTTCCCTGGATCGAATCCACCCCTGGATCGAACGACCGATCCGCTATTGGGCGGGTCTCACCTTTTCGATCTATTTATTGCACTATCCCGTGCTGCATTTTTTCGCCGCCCTCTACGGCGGGGAGCGTTCCGAGCCGCTGACGCAGATCTTGATCCTCTCCTCGACGTTCGCCGCGATCGTCGTCATCGGCGGCTTCACTGAACGGAAAAAACACCTCCTGCGCCGGGTGCTCGATCGGATTGCCCGAGGATTATCGCCCAAGCTACATCCGCGGCTTGACGATTGGCCTTGACATCGTGGACGCGAAAGTATCTCACGCCGGCGGCGACGCCTAAGGCGGTCGTCGCGCAGGTGGCGCCGACCAGCTCGCGCGGGGTTTGTTCCGCACACACCGCACCCATGAATCGCTTGCGGCTGGCGCCGAGCAACACGGCGTAACCGCTAGCGGCGAACGCGCCCAGATCGGCGAGCAGGACGAGGTTGTGGACTTTTGTCTTGCCGAATCCGATCCCCGGATCGATGATGATGCGCTCGCGCTCGACCCCGGCTGTTTCCGCCAGCCGAGCGCGCTCGATGAGAAACGCCCGCACCTCCCCGACCACATCCTGATAGTGAGGATCCGTTTGCATCGTAAGCGGCGTGCCCTGCATGTGCATCAGCACCAGTGCAACCTTGCGCTCGGCGGCCAACGCGAGCATCCCGGGGTCGTTACGGCCCGCGGATATATCGTTGATGATCGTGGCGCCGACCTCTAACGCCGCGGCCGCCACCTCGACGAGCGTCGTATCGATGCTGATCGCCACTTGATCAGGTAAGGCTTGGCGCAATCGCCGGATCACCTCACGGGTGCGCCGGATTTGCTCCGCCGCGGCGACGGCCTCCGCGCCCGGGCGCGTCGATTCGCCGCCGACATCGATAATATCCGCCCCTTCGGCGGCGATGCGGCAAGCATGGCGCACCGCCGAGTCCGCATCGGCGTATGCCCCGCCGTCGGAGAAGCTATCCGGCGTGAGGTTCAAGATCCCCACGATGGCCGGGCGTTCCTGGCGCGGGATCATGCGCCGGGGCCGGATTCCGGGATCTTGCGGATCTTGAGCCGGTATAACACCGGGGTCACCGCGATGTCCAAGAGAAAAAACAGCGTGACGATGATCGCCACATCGAGGGCGCTAAGGTCCAAGTAGGGGAGCGCGGCCAAGGCCGGAAACAAGGCTTCCGGGATCTGGTCGAGACCGGTCACGGGGCTGCTCGATGCGACACCCATGCGCCGTTTGATGAAGCTCGAAAATAAATCACCGAGCATCGCCGCCGCGGCGAAGCCGGCGCCGAAGCTGGCCGAGAGGCCCAGCAGCGCAGCCCCCGCGGCGCACATGAGCAAAGAGGCGAGGAGCCCGCGCACGGTTTTCGTGCTGCCGAAAATCGGCGCGCCGTCGATGAATGTTTTGCCGCCATCGAGCGGCCGGTTAAGGCGCTCGCCGAGCAATTCCCGCGCGACGATTGGCGCCGCGTTAGCCACGCCCACCAGTATCAAAACCTGTAATATCACCATCGCCGCGCCCAGAAGCGTGTGAGAAAGCGCCATTCTACTTCAAAATTGGCCCCTAGAGATTGGTGGGGCGCGGCCGATGCTTCCCGCGGCCCCCGTAGATGATTTCCCGTAGCCGGCTTGAGGCGTAACGAGGGATTCATTATCCTGGTAGTGATTGGCCCGAACTTTTTTGGTAAATCAACAAGCGGGAGCCGTGCAAAACATGGCTTAATTCACTCGCGGAGATCTGTTATGGAATCGAATTCACCTTCGACCGGCCGTACCATCATCGGCAAGTTCCTCTGGGGAATATTGATAATCACGGGGGTCGGGGCGGTAGCCATAATGATGCAAACTACCGGACGGCAGCAGGCCACCGACTCCTTCATGCTGACGACCAAGCACCTGAAGGAAAACGCCGCGGCGGAGTGTCCCGTCGCCATAAGACAGTTCCTCAAACCGGACCTCGGTACCGCGGACTACATGACCAGCGACGGCACTACGAGCGTGACCTTGCAATGGAAAGGCCCGGCTGGCGGCGAATTCGGTAGCGTCGATTGCACTTATATCCTGGATCGGGGCATCGTAAGCCTGGTGATTGACGGTAAGACCGTCATCTCCAAATAGGGCCGTGCGGCGTCCAACCGGTAGCGCGAGCGGCGCCGCCGAGGCCGAGTCAACGCGGCCCACGTAGCCGTTACCTCGCCGCTTGGGGGCGGGCGAATGAAACCAGAAAACCAGTTTTCGCTCCTGCGCGAGCGGCGTTTCGTTCCGTTCTTCTGGACCCAATTCCTGGGCGCCTTCAATGACAACGTCTATAAGAACGCTCTCGTCATCATGTTCGCCTTTCAGGTGACTTCGCTCAGCGCTCAAGATGCCAACGCGCTCATCAATCTCAGCGCCGCTATTTTCATCCTGCCTTTTTTCTTGTTTTCGGCGACCAGCGGGCAGATCGCGGACAAATACGAAAAATCACGCCTCATTCGCTATACGGTTTTGCTCGAGGTTGGCCTCATGATCCTGGGTTCGGCCGGATTCTACCTCGGGAGCTTGGGCTTGCTGATGTTCACCTTGTTCCTGGGGGGGGTTCAATCGGCGCTTTTCGGCCCGGTCAAGTATGCCTATTTGCCTCAGCACTTGAAATCCGAAGAGCTCATAGGCGGTAACGGCTTAGTGGAGATGGGTACCTTCGTCGCGATTCTGCTCGGCACCGTGCTCGGCGGGATACTCATCGCCGTGGCGAACTGGGGCAAGACCCTGGTATCGATCGCCACCGTGAGTACCGCCCTTCTAGCCTATGCGGTCAGCCGCCGCATCCCGGTGACACCCGCGCCCGATCCGCAGCTCGCCATCCGCTGGAACCCGGTGACGGCCACCCGCGATACTCTGCGCTTCGCGCGCCACAATCGAACCGTGTTTTTATCGATCCTAGGGATCTCGTGGTTTTGGTTTTATGGGGCGACGTTTCTGTCGCAGTTCCCGAATTTCTCCAAAGACGCCCTCGGCGGAGATGAGTCTGTCGTCACCTTGCTGCTCGCGCTTTTTTCGATCGGGATCGGGACCGGTTCCTTGCTCTGCGAGCGTATGTCCGGACGCGGCCTCGAGCTTGGTCTCGTACCGCTCGGCTCCATCGGGCTCACGCTATTCGCCATCGATCTCTATTTCGCCTCCCGAGGTTTCGCGCAGCCATCGACGCTCGAGTGGACCGCGTTTATCGCGCGGCCCGAGGCTTGGCGCGTGGTGCTCGACCTGGTTATGATCGGCGTCTTCGGGGGCTTTTACACCGTGCCTTTGTATGCGCTTATTCAAGCGCGCAGCGATCCCACCCACCGTTCCCGCATCATCGCCGGCAACAACATCCTCAACGCGCTCTTCATGGTTATCTCGGCCGGATTCGCCATCGGACTCGGCCAGGCCGGTTTCACGGTCGCGCAGGTCCTACTGCTTACCGGGATCGTTAACGCCTTCGTCGCGCTTTACATCTACACGCTGGTCCCGGAATTTCTCCTGCGCTTTATCGTCTGGCTGCTGGTTCACTCCGTGTTCCCCATCAGGAAAACAGGATTGGAACACATTCCTCAAACCGGAACCGCGCTGCTCCGCTGCGAATCCGGCGGGATCGTGGACGCGCTTATCATTGCCGCCGCCGTGCGCCGGCCGATCCGGTTTGTGGTCGCGGAACGCTGGCTGCGCGCACCGCTCATAGGCTTTCTTTTGCGCAGCGGCGGTGCCATTGCCCTGCCCGCGGACCCTGCGCAAACGCGGTTCGAACAGGAGATAGCCGCAGCGCTCGCAGGCGGCGATCTGCTCTGCGTTTTCACCAATCCACAGGCTTTCGATCTTGTCGGTCCACTCACTGACATTCCCGTCATTAGGTTGGCGCTCCGAGACCGCTCCGGGATGCAACCCCGGCCGCGGGGTTGGCGGGCGCTGTTTCATACCATCGAGCTTTCAGCGTCGGCGCCCGTCGCCGCGTGCTAGGAGTCAGTTTAGATTTCGCCACCTGATCCTAGGTCTACAATGCATAGCAACCTCGCCTTTTACGAAATCCGTGTCATTGGTGCCTTGCTGGAAAAGGAGATCACCACGCCCGAGCAATATCCGCTCTCGCTCAATGCGCTTACCAACGCCTGTAACCAGAAAAGCAACCGCGATCCGGTGCTTAACCTCGATGAGGCAACGGTCCAACAAACGCTCGATGGGCTCATCAAGAAGCACTTGGTAAGTGAGAAAACAGGGTTCGGGAGCCGGGTTACGAAATACCAACATCGCTTCTGTAATACCGCATTCGGTGCTTTAAGATTGTCGGCACAGGAGCTTGCCATCATTGCCGAGTTGCTGCTGCGCGGCCCGCAGACGCCCGGTGAACTGCGCACGCGTGCGGGGCGGCTTGGCAAGTTCAATGATGTGCAAGAGGTTGACGCCGCCCTGAGAAGCTTGATCGAGCGGGAGGATGGGCCTTTCGTTGTGCAGCTTGCGCGCGAAGCCGGGAGAAGAGAATCTCGTTACGCCCACCTGTTGAGTGGGGAGGTGCAAGCAGCGGAGAGCGCTGCCGGCCCGGATATGGAAGTCAGTCTCACGCGTACGGACCACGATCGTCTGTCGGAGCTCGAGCAGCAGATCGCCGCGTTGCGGCAAGAGCTCAGTGAGATCAAGAGCCTGCTTGAGCAACGGACATGAGGGATACCGATTTGGCCATCCTCCCGGTAACGCAAGACACGAACACTACTCCGTATCAACGGCTGACTCCCGATTGCATGCTCGATGCATTGAATAGCGTGGGCTTGCGGGGTGACGGACGCCTGCTTGCGCTCAACAGCTACGAAAACCGCGTCTACCAGGTTGGCATGGAAGAGGGGATGCCCCTAGTGGTGAAATTTTACCGTCCTGGGCGTTGGAGCGATGCGGCGATCCTTGAAGAACACGCCTTCGTGCAGGAATTAGTCGAGCGCGAGATCCCGGTGGTGGCGCCGTTGGCGACCAAACCTTCCGGCGCCGGTCCGCATCCTGCAACGACATTGCACACCTTCGGCGAATTCCGATTTACGCTTTACCCGCGCCAAGGCGGCCGGTCACCGGAGCTCGATGATCGCAACACCCTGGCCTGGATGGGGCGCTTCATCGGCCGAATTCACGCGGTCGGCACGTTACGGCCGTTCGTCGCACGACCTGCATTGAACATTGTCAGCTTTGGTGACGAGCCGAGCGAGTTCCTGCTTGCGCACGACTTTATCCCGGCGGATCTCGTGAGCGCCTATCGGACCGTGGTCGCTCAAGCGCTAGACGGTGTGCGGCATTGCTTTAACCGCGCGGGCGAAATCAGAGCACTGCGGCTACATGGTGACTGCTACGCCGGTAACGTGCTTTGGACCGAGGGGGGACCGCATTTCGTCGATTTCGATGATAGTCGCATGGGCCCTGCGATGCAGGATCTGTGGATGTTACTCTCCGGAGAGCCGCTTGCGATGGCGCGGCAGTTGAGCGACGTGCTGAGCGGCTATGAGGATTTCTTCGAGTTCGATCGCCGCGAGCTGCATCTCCTGGAGGCGTTGCGCACATTGCGCTTGATCCATTACTCCGCGTGGATCGCCCGGCGTTGGGAAGACCCGGCCTTTCCTGCCGCATTTCCGTGGTTCAATACCCAACGTTACTGGCAGGATCGCATCCTCGAGCTGCGCGAACAAATCGCTGCCATGAACGAGCAACCCATCGCGTTATCGAACTGAAATGGAAAAAGACTAGGCGATTCGTCCGATGCGCGTTGTGTCGCTCTTACCTGCTGCTACCGAGATCGTGGGCGCCCTGGGCATGATGGATTCCCTCGTCGGGGTATCGCACGAGTGTGACTATCCGGCGGCGGCGAACGAGAAACCACGGGTGACGCATTGTGCCATCCACCAAAAGCACTTGCCGAGCGCTGAAGTAGACCGCTGGGTACGCGAGACGCTTGCCGCGACAGGTTCCCTTTATACACTGGACGAGGCACTGCTACGCGGGTTGCGTCCGGAGGTTATCGTGACCCAACGCCTCTGTGATGTCTGCGCGGTTGGATATGGTTCGGTCTCGGCGTTCGCCCAGTCACTGCCCGCGCCACCGCACGTGGTAAATTTGGAGCCCGCCGGTCTTGCGGATATCTTGGAGGATATCCGCAAGGTCGCCGCGGCGCTTGGGGTGGCCGAGCGCGGTGAGGCTGTGGTGAGCGCGCTGCAAGCACGGATAGAGCAGGTACGTGCTCGCGCTAGGAAAACAAGCGATCGCCCCCGCTGCTTTCTGATGGAGTGGATAGACCCGCCATTCTGCAGCGGGCACTGGGGACCGGAGCTCGTGGAGATGGCCGGGGGCGAGGAGACCCTGGGTAAAAAGGGGGAAGCCTCAAGACGCATCCTATGGGAGAGTGTGCGCGAGGCGCAGCCCGAAGTCCTGCTAGTCGCATGCTGTGGCTGCACCGTGGCACGCACTTTAGATGATTTGCCTTGCTTGCAACGCGCAGCCGGATGGGAGGGATTGCCCGCGGTTCGAAGCGGCCAGGTCTATGTTGTCGATGGGTCCGCGTATTTCAGCCGACCCGGTCCGCGTATCGTCGACTCCTTAGAAATCCTGGCGGCCTGCCTTCATCCGGCCCAGTTTCCCGAGGCGCGCGCCAGATACCCAGACGCAGTGGTACGCGTCGCCGCGGGTGGGCAGGTGGCAGCCTGGTGATGGGGCGCCTGAAGCACTGGTCGCTAGTGTAGTGTCTCGTAAATAACTGGTAGCGTTTGCCCCGTCATTCCGGGCGAAGGTGCGAAGCGCCGGAGACCCGGAATCCACAAAAGACGCTAAAGGGAAAAAGGGACCACGCTCGATTAACGCTGTGGACAATAGGCCGCGTTCATGGTGCGATAGCTTTACGGCACCAACTGACAGACTTGTTTTTACCACCTCAATAATACTCAGAGTATCGATATGAAATTCAGCGTTACGATAAACCGCGACGAAGATGGTATTTGGGTCGTCGAATGTCCGGCCATTCCGGGCTGCGTCAGCCAGGGGCAAACCAAGGATGAGGCGCTAGAAAACATCCAGGATGCGATTTACCAGTGTCTCCAGGTGCGTGCGGAGCACGGCTTGCCCTTGACTATCGAGACCCGACAAGTTGAGGTGGCCGCCTAGTGGCGTCTTCGCTTCCCGTTCTCAGCGGACGCGAGGTTGTCCGCGTATTCGAGTCGCTGGGATGGCAGGTTGCGCGGCAGAGCGGGAGCCACATCGTCATGGTCAAAGAAGGAGAAATAGCCACTTTGTCGGTTCCCGATCATCGGGAAGTCGCAAAGGGTGCGCTACGAAGCCTCATTCGCGCGGCGGGCTTGACGGTAGCTGAGGTTGTTGCGGTGGCATAGCCAGTGTGTGGGCAAGAGCGCGCCGAAGAAATGCGCCATTGTTACATACGGTCGTAAGCGGCGTCTTCGTCGTTGTTCCACACCGCTGCAAAGCTCGCGTCGGCTACCTTTTGGCGGCGGCCTGCGTGAGGCGCTGGTCGTCGTCGCGGGTG
This sequence comes from Chromatiales bacterium USCg_Taylor, assembly GCA_002007425.1. Classification (GTDB taxonomy): domain Bacteria; phylum Pseudomonadota; class Gammaproteobacteria; order JACCXJ01; family JACCXJ01; genus USCg-Taylor. The sequence continues at coordinate 9,624 of MUGK01000044.1, forward strand.
CCCAAGAAGTCGACAAAATCCTCGACTTCCGCCAGGCGTTGCGGCGGTAGTTGGCGAATCTTCTCGATCAACACCTGTTCGGTTGCGCTCATTGCCTTTGCTCCTGTCGGTTATGTACAGGGCTACCGGCCTTGGCCACGCCTTCCAGTATCCCGGCCAGGGTACAACTCCCTTTGCCCTCGCTCGCCGGAGACCCCACGCCCCGAAACTGGCGCCTCGAGCCGATGAAGGGCCGTGGGCTCGCATGTTTGACATCCGTCAGGGTCAGGCAGTACCCTGCCTTCTGAGGGGAAAGGGGAAAAGGGCGTTTAAAATGAGAAGATCCACGCTCGGTCGATTGGCCCGTACTCGCTCGTCACCCAGCAGCCGTTGGACGGCAAGGCGCAGTTCGGCGGTCAGCGGCTGGGAGAGATGGAAGTCTGGACGATCGAAGCTTATGGCGCGGCCTACGCTCCAGGAGTTTCCTCGCGGTGAAGTGCGACGACGTGGTCGGCCGCACCCGGATGTACGAGGCGATCGTGAAGGGGGACAACACGCTCGAGTCGGCGCTGCCCGAGTCGTTTAACGATGTTGCTAGATGTTGCTAAAGGATCACTCTTTCTCCTGAGCCTCTTTCTCCTGAGCGGCTGCCTTGGCGCGCACCCTGACGACCCCGCGCGCGCTCAACGCCGGGCAGCTGGAAGCATCCACCTCACGGGTGACACGTGCCAGACGATGGATGACTGCGTCACGAAGCTCTGTCTCACGCTGAGTCCTCCGAGACCGACTCAACACCGGGTGTGCACCGACAGTTGCACAACCGCCGCCAACTGTCGCGCGGGTTGGGGCTGTATCGTGACGACGAGCCTCGCCCGGGTTGTTGAAGGATACTGCGTGCCGCCTCCTGGATTCGTCGCCGTGGATGGGGGGTTGCCATGAAGACCTTCGCTGCTCGCAGCCTCGGAACACTCGCCAACTGCTTACTCGTTGCCGTGTCGTTCCTTTCTGTCGACTCACAGGCACAAGTGGGCAATTGCGTTGGGGCCTACTACGTGAACCTGGGTATCCGAGAGTACCCCACCTGTAGCACTGGTTATCTTAGCTACGACCTGGCGTACAGATGCAGCGACGGCACGTTGTACGGCCCACAAGGCGGTTGCGGGTCACCCATCCCGTCCTGTTCGGGCAACTGTCCGCCCCACGAGCCCTGCACGGGCAAGATTGGAACCACGAGCGTCGGTTGTGAGGAACCCCGAGATCAATGCGAGGCCCAAGCTGGTGGTCCGGTTCACGTGACGACTGGCAACATGTGGGTGCGCCCGGAACCCGACCTGACGATCGCTGGGCCATTCCCGCTCTCGATTCGGCGCGGCTACTGGTCTGTTAGGGCGGATCGTCAGATGGCGATCACCCTTCCCCGTCCCTCGGTGTTGGGGTGGGGCTGGGGGCTCAGCTTGTTCGAGTCGCTTTACGTCGAAACTCCGCCGCCCATCGTCGTCGGTGCGCCGAGGCCACCGGGGCCTTCGGGGGAATCCGTCACAGTCCGTCGATGGGACGGAGCGTTGGACATCTTCCGCGCGACGTTGCCTGGAGCCGCGGAGCACATTGGTCAACCCGGCAAGCGTCAAAGCCTGCGCTTCGTTCCTGCGAGCGCCACAGCACTTGCGAGCTACCGTCTGACCGAAGAGAACGGAACCGTACGCGTGTTCGAGAAGAGCGTGCTGCGGTACATCGAACCGCCAGGTGCTCCAGCCCTTCGCCATGAGGTCTGCTACACGGACAGGACGAACTCCGCGTTCCCGTCGTCATCTGCGTGCCTTTGCGGCACCAGCTTTGCCGCGATGAACGGCGACCCGGTCCCCTGCAAGTTGAAGCCATCCTCAGGCCCACCGGTATTCCTCAACTGGCAGGTGCTCGGCGCCAACGCAGGCCTCAAGTCGCTCACATGGAATTCACCGACTGGGCAGGAGATCGCGAAGTACGAGTACGACCCCGCGACGGTTGACCTCCGGTTTGCGAAGCTCGCGAGATCTGCCGGGGTCTTCGAGACGTGGGACTATCGCTACGACGCGCAGCATCACCTGACCCGCGTGGTCGATCCCGCGCTAGTCGATGCCGAAACCTTCACCTGGACCAATGGAAAGGTGACCGCGACGACGACACCAACTCAGTCGTTTGCCTTCACGTATGCCGCTAACCAGACGACGGTTGCAGAAGCCAAGGGGCCAACGAGTTACACGCTCAAGTTCAACGCCTTCAGGGATCCGACGAAAATCTCGGCCGGGTGCGGGTGTAACACCAACGTCGCCGAGTACATCTGGGACAGCTCGTTTCTCCCTGATTTCCAGACCGGGAAGCAAGGTCAACGGGACATCAAGGCGGTGAAGTACGCCGACGGCTCATTCACCAGCTACGTGCTGAACGCCGCAGGCGATCGAACGCGGGTGGTTCGCGGCGACATCGACTCCGATGCCTCGAACGCGATGTCACCAGGCGCCGTGGCTGAATACCGTACATTTCACCCTGACTTTCGCGCGGAGACGAGCATGACCAGGACGGGGTTGAGCTTGAATCCTGGCGGTAGCACCCACGTCATCTATGACTATCAGGATCCGAGTAGCTCGCCGCCGGACCCCTTCTGCCTCACCGCTGCCTGCAACGACCCGAGCGACTACAACAAGACAAACGTGACGGGGTTGTTGAGGCGGGAGATTCGCAAAGGGTTCACCAAGAAGACCGATGGCACCTTCAATCCGGAGGCAGTCACTTACGTCCGTACGTACAGCTACGACTCGTCGGGGCGCCTGGCTTCCATTCAGGGACCAGCCGCGGGAGAAGAGACGAGCTTTGCCTATTTCGCCGCGAACGCCCCTGCAACCAAAGCTGGACGACTCCAATTCATCAGGCGGAAGGTGGCCGCGCCTGCAACCTTTCTTGTCACCGAAATCGTCGACTACGACAACCGAGGATCTCCTCGCGACGTCATTGATGAGTCCGGCCAGACATGGACCTTCACTACTGAACGGGAACGCATCACGTAGTGAAAGCTCCCGGTTCGACGAACCCTCTTGTGCTCGAATACGGCACTGACGGGAAGCTCGACGTTGTCACCCTTCCCCTTGGGAACGTCATCAAATACACCTACAACACGAAGCGGCAGCTCATTGGGATAGCGCGGGCCGCGTCGAAGACGGGGACCACTCTCTTTGATCGAGTTCAGTTCGATCTGGATGCAGCTCGGGGCCTGGTTCTGTTCGAGCGGTCGTTTCAGAAGCTCCCGGGCCAGCCGCAAGTCGAGTACCTTGCGAGAGGCTTTTCTTACGACAACCTGGGCCGTCGCACTGCCACCAAGATCTTTCGCTCCAACGCGACAAGCCCGGACTTCTTCGACGTTCTTCAGTACGACCCCGTCGGCAATCTCTCGAAGAACGCGGATGCAAATCACGCAACGTCGGCGGCGGACGCAGACCCGACTCATTTCAATGTCCAGTACCTCTACAGCACAACGGGCATCCTCAAGACTTTGAGGCGATTTCTGGCCGCCAGCGGGCCAGTGGTCACTGAGATGGCGTTCGACGCAGACAGCCATGACAACGTCCGTGCTTCGACAGACGGCGAGTCACGTGTGACGACATACGTCTACGATGACTTCGACCGCGTGGTCGAAGTCAGCGGCCCCCAGAACGTGAAGTACGCCTACGATGCCTCAGACAGGCTTGTTTCGCGCAAGGACGACGTGAGCACATTTTTCCACCATGCTCACAGCGAGACGGTTGGCTACCAGTACGACTTGGCGGGTCGAGAGACAAGTTCTGGTTGGCTCGGTGCCTCGCTAAGTGACGGGCAGGAAACGCGAACGTATGACGAGGCTGATGAAACACTTGCCAAGTGCGTCACCGGAGGAACTGGCGGCGATACGGTCCTGCTGAGCAACCGAAAAGGCAGGATGTCCAGCCATTCGCGCCTCGATTTCCCGCCGGCCGCGGGGACCGCTATTGGCCCAGCCTCAGGGAACCGCCTTAGGTACGGATACGACGCGCAGGGGCGGCTTGCTGTCGAAGCGCGCCGAGTAGGTCAATTGGAGACATGCTGGAACGTTATTGAGCGCAGCTATACAGAAAATGGCCGCCTCGCAAAGCTGACCTATCCAAGCGGACGCGTAGTGACGTCCGTCTACGCTGGGGCTGACATCGACCGGCCGACGAGTTTACCCTAGCGTTGCATAAATCTCGGTTGATGGCGATCTCACGCAGCTTTCAAAG
>MUGK01000045.1 GCA_002007425.1 Chromatiales bacterium USCg_Taylor
ATCAATCAGTGAGATCATCCGACATCATGCAGGTTCCCTTACCGTGTTTTTATCTAACTGGCTGATAATACAGTCATATTTGTGGGGATACCTCAGAGTTCGACCCCTTTTTTACTCTCTCACAGGCTCGCGAGGTGGTCCGCGTAGTCTGGATTCATGATGCGGTAGGCGGCGTCATCTCCACGCGGCTGTAGAGCATCAGCAGTGCGTTCATAGTCCTGGCAATGCTCTTCGCGTTCTCGACGAGCTGCCGCACGCTGGCACCTTGTACCCTTTTAGCCTCGGAGAGCGTCGCCGCTACGCACCCGCCCGGAACGCTTGGCGCGCCGGCGGTGCAAACGCCGCCCGCTCCGCGCACCGGGCCTGGTACCGGCCCAGGGCCCACAGAGGGAAGTAGGCGCGGTACAGCGTGTAGTCGAGGAGCGCCGTACGGAAGAAGACGCCCGCCATGTCTTGCGCCGGCCATCGGCCGCGCGCGTCTTGCCTGCGCGCGAGGTAAGCGGCGCCCCGCTCGATAGCGGCCCAGTCGGGTTCACGGGCTTCGATCAGGGTCAGCAGCGCCCAGGCGGTCTGGATAACCTGGCTCTCAGAGCGTTCTTTGTAGACGCCGGTCAGACAACCGCTGTGGTGCTCGCCCCAGCCGCCATCGGGCCGCTGGCGCGCCAAGAGCCACCGGCAGGCCTTGCGGATGGAAGGATGAAACACCGGTGCGCCCGCGGCCAGCAGGCCGCGCACGCCGAACATCGTACCGTAAATGAGGTACACCCCCCAGGCTCCGGGCCACGCTCCGTCGGACCGCTGGCTGGCATAAAGCCAGCGCGCCGCGCGCCCGACGGCGCGTTCGAGCGTGCGCGCTTTGAGATCGGGATAGCGTTCGCCGACCGCGGCGAGAGCGGCGATGCAGGAGGATGTACACTCGACCCAGGAACAGTCGGTCATGGAGTCGGCAAACATCTCCGCGGGATTCAGCCATTCGATCTTCCAACGCGTGCCGCTCGCCTCGTAGGTGCCAAAGCCGCCGTCGGTGTTCTGGCAGCGCAGGATAAACGCCACGGCCGCGCCGAGGGCTTCCGGATCCGGCGCTTCGGGGGGGGCGAGCAGCGCCAGCACCGCCTCGGCCGTGCAGTCGCTCACCGGCCAGCCGTGCCACACACCCGCAAAACACCATCCGCCCTTGGGGTCGATCCGGAAGTTTTCGTCAATCCCGCCGAACGTCTGCCGGATCTGCTGACTGCGGAGAAAGGCCACGCCCCGCGCCCTGGCCTCCCCGGAGCCGGAATGCGTCCCGGCGGCCGCCAGCGCCTGCACCGCAAAAGCGGTGTCCCAGGAGGCGCTTCGCGCTCCGGTGACTCGCGTCCCAGCCTGATCATCTTCCCAGATCCAGCCTTCGAAGCGCTCGACCGCGCGGAGCAGATCGGGGTCTCCGGGGTCGTGGATCCAGAGTGCGATCATATTGAGTAAGCCGCTGACCGGCGAAATGCTGGTGTGATCCGTCGTTCGCAGCTCCCAGCGGATCCGCTCGCGCAGCCGCGCGACGATCGGCCGCCGCGCGAAGCCAGGGTGGCAGCGCTCCACGAGCGCACCGAGCGCCCAGAGGCCTCGAAGCCACCGGGTCGGGGGCGCAACCAGATCCTCCGGCCGCAGCGCCCTGCGGCTGGCGGCAACGTGCTTATGACCCAAGGGGTACAACTCCGTGCGCAAGGCCTCGATCACGCGTGTGCAGGGTGCCTGATAGCGAGACGCGTAGATCACGCTCATTGCCAGGTAGATGAGCCGGGTATGGCAGTAGAACCGACCCGGGTGCAAGGGCATCCAGCGGGGCAGTTGCCATGCCTCGGGCGGCAGCGGGTTGAGGCCGTCCCAATTGTAGAGGTTGAGCAGCGCGAGCCAGAACTTACCCCAGCTCGGGATGGCCGTGACCCCGCCTTCGGCCGCGATGAACCGGGCCGCGGGGCCGAGCAGAGGATCCTCCCGGTTCACCCCTAACAGACGTGCGGCGACGTAAACCAGGGCAGTGACGAAGAGGTAGGATGAGGACTGGGGGTGCAAGCCCCAGACTCCCGAGGCCAGCTGCGTGCGGCGGAAGTGCAGGAGCAGAGATGCCTTTCGCCCAGCCGTGATCGAGGCGCCGGTGATATGGCACATGAGCACGTACTGCGCCGCTAGCATCGGGCACCAGATGACCTCTCCCTCCCAGCCGCCGCCCGGCGACTGTCGGCGAATGAGTGCGGTGGCGGCAAGTCTAAGTGCTGGGCCGGCTTCGGTATCCTCTAGCTCCTCATTATCCTCGGCCACGGGCCGGGGGCCGGCGTCGCCCACGATCGGCGCGGACGAGGTTCCATGACCCTCCGGCGCGAGCGCCCAGGCGCGGCCGGATTGAGGGGGCAGGATCCCGCGCAGGAGCCAGTGCAGGCGCCTGGCTAGCGCCCTGGCCACCGTCCCGGCATGAGACAACTCGCCACGCCACAGCGCCTCGCTGACGATCGCTGATAGGGCATGGGCGATGGCACGGAAAAAAGAGCACGCAAACAGGGCGGTCCGGGTGTCTTGGCAGGCGAGATAGCGCATAGTGCGCGTGCGTTCAGCGCTGCCCTTGCGCCACATCCGGTAAATGGCTTGGCGCGTGGCGACGGCTTCATCGCTGCTCTCGGTCAGGGCTTGATAGAGGCCGATGGCCAGCAGCTCGGCGACCCGCGTGGTCTGCCGCCGGCGAGACTGATAATCCTCCGGATCCGCGCACTCGGCGAGGCACAGGGCATCGCCGAAGCCCAGGGTTATCCCGACCGCGGTCAAGGGGTGGTGATGGCCGACGGCATCCCCGGCAAGAAACACGTGATCGCGGCCGTAGCTACTCCGCGCCCTGATTTCGTTGGCCGCGCCCTCGAAGGTACCCTCCAGGAGGGCCGCGCGAAAGGCCGGCCGCAGCGCGCTAGGTAACACCGTCGCATAGCCCTCCCACAGGTAAGCCGCGCGCTCCTGGCGCCCGCGGCGGTGCACAGGCACGTCCAGGATCAGGCGTACTTGATGCGGGGTGATACGGTAAGCGAGCACCGGGCCGGGGCCGCCGAGTAACACATGCCCAAAACGCTCGAACGGGAGCTCCACGTCGCGAAGCAATAGGCCGATCATACGCGAGCAGATGGCGTGATCGACCGGCAGGCCGAGGCTGGCGCGGACAATGGAGCGGCGCCCATCCGCCCCCACAATGCGGCCGGCGATGATCGAGCCCACTCCACCCCGCTGCACATAGCGTAAGCTGTGGTCCTCGATACGGCGCACCCGTGCCGAGGTCATATAGTCCACATTGGGGTGCGCGGCGGCGGCGGTGCGCAGAGTCTCCACCAGCGCGCTGTGCTCACAACTGAGTCCCGGTGCCCCGCCGGCGTAGGGCAGCACGCAGGGCGAGGAACCGTCGTCCGGAAACACCACAAAACCCTGACCGGCCGAGTGCTCGGGGATCGCGCCGGGCAAATCGATGCCGATCTGTCGCAATACCTCTATGGCTGGGGGATGCAGCCACTCTCCGGCCAAACGTTGCGCCGATCTCGGATTGGCCTCAAACAGTGCGACCCGTGCCCCGCGGCGCGCATGGGCCAGGGCCGCGACCGCGCCGACCGGTCCCGCGCCGACCACGGCGACGTCAAAGTGTGGGACCCTCGATGCTGTCATACGTTGGGACCGAGCGGTGCGGGGCGGCGTCGGTAGCGAACCCGGCACGGTGGCCGTGGTCCGGTGACCCAGCTTCCATAATCCGGTGCGGGCGACGGCGAGATCAGATCGAGATCGTAGCGCGACAGCAACAGGCTCCACAGGGCTTTGATTTGCATGTACGCGAAGTGCATCCCGAGACACCGGTGGCGGCCGCCGCCAAAGCCAATCAGCACATGGGTCCCCTGCTTGTGTTCCTCGCGCGGCGGGCCGAAACGATCCGGATCGTAGCGCTCGGGGTCTTTGAAGACCGTGGGCAGACGGTGCGAGAGGAGGGGTGAGACCATGGCCAGGGTTCCGGCTCGAATGCGAAAGCCGTGGTACTCGAGGTCGCCGAGCGCCTTGCGCACCAGCACGATGAGCGGCGGATGCAGGCGTTCGCCTTCGCGGACGGCGTGCTCCAGCGCCATTTGGCTCTTCAGGGTATCCAGGCTTAAGGTCTGGCCCTGACCATAAACGGCCTGGATCTCGGCCAGGACCGGGGCCAGATACTGGCGGTGCCGCAGCAGATCGATCCCGACCCAGGCCGCGAGCACACTGCTCGTGTGCTGACCCGCGAACAGCACGGTGAGCAAGAGACCGGTGATTTCCTCATCGCCGAGCGCACTGCCGTCGGTGTAGCGCGCTTCCATCAGCGCCTGCATGAAGTCGCCCGGCCGCGTGCCGGTCCGCCGCCGCTCGGCCAGAATGCCGTGCATCAGGGAGGCCACTTGGCGGCGGGCCCGGTCTCTCTGTATATGGCCAGGGATCGGCAGGCGCGGAAAAAAGAACCCCAAGGTATTGATCCCCCGCTGGAGATCGTGGTAAAGCCGGGCGAAGCCGGTATCGAGACGTGTGCGGACCTCCTCCCCGAGCAGGCAGCGGCTGGCGATGTTCACCGTCAGCTCGTTGGTGACCACCGGGAGGTCGATCTCGCCTTCGTCCCCCCATCTTGCGGTGTAGTCCTTGATTTCCTGATCTATGAGGCCGGCATAAGCGTGCATGGGGCCGCCCCGCATCAGGGGCGCGAGGAACCCCAGTTGCTCGGCCATGCGCTCGGGCGCGACATCGTAAGCTACACCCTTGCCGAAGATTGGGACCGTGAACTGGTAGACCTCGCGCGCGCTCAACTGATCGTCCGGGGCGCGGAAGTAAGCATCGTGGGCCTCGGGTCCGACAAATACGACGACCTCGCGCCCGCCAAGCCGGAACTGGAACACCGCTCCATGCGCCCGCCAGGCCTGCTCCAGCAGGCTCAGCGGATCACGCTGAAAGGCCAGGGCGTGGCCCAGCACCGGCAGTCCGCCGCGCACTCGCGGGATCGGCCTGGTAGGAGACGTGTCGGTGACGACGGGATAGGCCTGGGATTCCATAAGTTAATAGACGAAGGGTAGCATGCGGAAGCGTGCCCTGTGCGTGTATTGGGTCCAGAGCGTCCCGTATTTCGCGTAGCAGCGGTGCTCGTCGCGCCGGGCCCGATGAACCAGCAAGGCAGTGAGCCAGGCCGGGAGCAGGTAGGGCAGGGGCGAGTCGAAGCCGGTAGTGAGCGCGAAGGCCAGGTAGACGCAAATCTCGCCTGAATAATTGAGATGCCGCCCGATGCCCCAAAAGCCCGAGACCAGCAAGCGGCCGCCAAGGGTCTCGGCGGGCCGCCCCCAAATCCGGGCGCTAGGGTCGGCCTTGAAACGGTGTTTCTGCTCATTGGCGCCGCGGAACAGCCAGAAGCCGAAGAGGAACAGCGCCGTGAGAGCCACCGTGGCAGAGGCCGGTAGGGGATCGAGCCGGTGGACGAGAAACCAGCCCGGCAGAGAATAGAAGAAGGGGACGAGCACGTAATCACCCCAGATCAGCATCCCACCGAAACGCTCGGCGACGATGTCCCAGGTATAGAGCATGCCGTGTTCGAATTGAAAGTAGTTGCCGATGTAGATCAGGGTGAAGATCTCATAGAGGAGCATCGCATCGGACAGCGTCCCGTAAATCTCGTACTGCGCGACGGCGAACGCAGCATTGAGCAACGCGAGCCCGATGAGCGACGGACGATAGCTGAAGAGCTTGAGATCGACGCCAGCGAGCCGCGGGTTCAACTCGACGCCGAGGAACAACCCGCGCAAAGTCTCCACTAGAGGATTTTGACGCGCCTGCGCGGACGGCTGCTTGCCACGGAGGAATACGATCCCGGTGAGCACGAATGCAAACACATTAGCCGCGAGAAAAAGGGGCAGAAACTGGTGGTAAAGCACGGACAGGGACCACCAGTCGAGTAGCTGCCCAAGCGCCGCCGCCAGGGCAACCAGAAGGCAAACCCGTAGTCCATTGAGGCGGTAGGCGAGTCGCCCGCCCGAGGGTAGCGGCGCGCCCTGTGCTTCCGGGCCCGGAAGCAGCCGCGAGCCGACGAACAAGAGAATCACGAAGGCCGCGACTCCGGCCAGCGCCTCCAAGCTGGTGCCAGTGTTCAGGCTGCTCATCTACGTGCAGGCCTCTAGGGAGTTCGCTGCATGGCTGGCGTAGTGCGGGCACCCGCTTGCGGCACCAGGCGGTCGAGATGGGCCTGCCATTTTCGGATGGTGACCTCCTGGAAGGCCCGGACAGCCGGGTTGATCTCCGCGATCGGCTCGTCCCAGTGCACTTCGTAGCCTTCCTGCTCAGCCTCGACCGCGCCGCGATCCTGGTCCAATAGCGGTGCAATCAGCAGGCGATTGGCGAGCCTCAGTACGAAATCCATGGCCGCGCGCGGGATCCGGACCGCCGTCCACGGGATCTTGAGCGACTCGAAATAGAACAGAAAAAAAGTCCGGGTCGTGCGCTCGTCGATGGGGAGGACAAACAGCCAGTGCTTTATCTTGTCATCGGTGTTGGACCACTGGTAAGGATACTGGTAGCAGAGCCGCATGTGGTTGGTGTTGATCCGATCGCGGTCGACGAACAATCCGGAGATCCGGCCCCGTCCCACGCGCGTGTCGTAGGCGACGTGGACGCTGTCACCGGCGGTTTCACAGCGGACCAGCCGCGCATCGTCGAACGGGCGGTACTTGCGGTGCAAGTGTGCATGGGTGAAATCGCTGACGTTATCGATGATCATTGAATGATGCGCGCGCCAGGTGAAACTGAGCGGCCGGCAGGCCCATCGATCCGGTCCTTCGATCTCCGGGATTTCCGGGATCGGCCGTTCCGCGGCCAGCGCCGAATCGCCCGGAAATAGCCACACGAGCCCATAGCGCACGCGCACGGGGAAGCTCGCGATGCGAAACTCCGGCATGCGCCGCCCGAAGAGATCGTGGGGAATGCGGACCACGCGCCCGTCACCGTCGTACGTCCAGCCGTGATAAAGGCACACCAGTTGGCAGTCATCGACTCCGCCCAGCGACAGCTTCAACTGGCGATGCGCACAGCGGTTCTCGATCGCCCGCACGCGCCCGTCCCAGCCTCTGAAGAGAGCGATGGAACGCTTCCAGAACACCACCTCGGTTACCTGGCCGGGCTGGATGCGCTCATCGACTTCCACCGCATACCAGTAATTCGGATCCAGCCCGGCCGCACGGACTTTTTGGCGCGCATTGCGGGCCTCCGCGAAGCTGGGCGGGGAAGGGTTGGTTGGAAGGTGCTTTCCGTTGATTGTCGCGGCCTCAGGTTTAGGGCAAGGCCATGCGGTGGGCCACCGCGGGTCCGCTACCCACCGGGGCGCTCGGCGCTCGCGCCGCGGCATGATGAATAGCGCCCCGCGCATAATGAAAAGCGTAGGCCTCCTCCACCGCGGTGCGGATGCTCGTCGGCCGGTAGCCGAGCTCGGTGCGGGCCTTGGTGAGATCGGCGTGCCGGCACTTGCGCAGCAAGCGAATAGCGCCCGGCGTCAAACGCTGCTGAACGCCAGGGTGGAAGCGGCTTAGGTATGCGCTCGCCATCTCGGCGCAGGCCAGCATCAGGGGTGCCGGAAGGCGGCGGCGCGGGCCCGCCACACCCGAGATCTCCGTGAACAGATCGAGCAGCTCGTCGAGCATCAGGAATTCCGTGCTGAAAATATACTTGTGCCCCGTCCGGCCCTTGTGCATGCAGAGCAGGTGAGCTTCCACGATATCGCGCGCTGCCACGAATTCGAAGCCGCCGCGGAGGTAGGCGCGGAGGTTCCCGTTGACAAAGTCGCACAGGGTGCGGCCCAGGCGCGAGGGCCGGAAATCATTGCCGCCGATGATGGCGCAGCAGGTAGCTACCACGACATCGAGGCCGTCGATGACGGCTTTCAGGCATTCGTGCTCGACCAGGACCTTGGAGCGCTCGTAGGGCATGCTGCGCTCGAAGGGATAGAACTGCATGGTTTCATTGCTCGGCGCGGAGGGTGCGTCGAGATCGTACCCGACGGCGCTAAAGGAACCGGTGACAACGACGCGTTCTACGCGCGCCTCGCGCGCCGCGCGCAACAGATGCTGCGTCCCGATCACGTTGCATTCATAGATCTCCCTCTGGTGCCGGGCATCCCCCTCGATGGTCGAGAGCTTGGCCGCGCAGTGATAGATCCGTCCGCACCCGGCGACGGCGGCACGGGTGGCGGGAAAGTCCCGCAGGTCGCCGAAAACGCACTCGACCGCCAAGCCTTCCACGGCGGCGGGATCGGTGCCCTCGCGGAGAAGAACACGGATCGGATACCCATCATCGAGCAGCCGGCGCACCAGATTGGCGCCGAGGTGGCCCGAAGCGCCTGTCACCAGCACCGGCCTGTCGCGCTTGGAGGGATTCCCGTTGGCAGTCGCATGTCGGACGCCGGAGCGCGCGGACATCAATTCGATGCTCCCCGATCGCGTGTACCGGACGTCCGGCAGGCCCGGCTGCGAGCTTGTGAATAAATCTGCTGCGCAGCCCGCCCGCTTCGTTGCGCGGTGCTCGGAATCCTCATGTATTTCCACATACACTGCGGTTCCTGTGCGCCGTGCACCTCGCGGGCGGACTTGCTCGCGACGATTTCTTCACAAGCTCTACGTAGAATGATTGGGGTAAGCATCGTTTCAAGAGCCGCGGCTATCTTTCTCTCTTGCTGTTTGCGCGCGTGGCTCGGCACTCGCACGGAGTGATTTTCTCCCCTGCCCGACGATTGTCTTGCGCCGGGCACGCTAATGGATCTGCTCTGCTGGTTTTTAACACGTACCGCCGTGTGGGATCAATAACGCCGCGCACCCCGACCGCACACGAGCGCCCGAACCAACATCCTTAGCTAGTGCCGGATGGCTGGCGCAATACGCAGGTGGGGGCGCAGTGCAGGGAGGGGGGAAGGGGGAGCGGGAGTCTTCATGACGCCCGGTCCCTTCCGTGTTGCACCGCGCCCCTTGCTGCTTCAAGCAATACAAATGCCAGTGCATAACCTAATAATTTCAGGACGTTTCTCTTGGTTGCGCCAGTCTAGATCGCGAAAAGTGTCGTGGAATGGAGATATCTCGCGAACAGATAAACACTGTGGCGCTCCCTAGGGGAATCGAACCCCTGTTTTCGCCGTGAGAGGGCGACGTCCTAGGCCGCTAGACGAAGGGAGCAGTTTGAGACAGGGGTGCGGTTACAGCTTATGGGCGCCGCGCGCAGTGTATTATACGCACCGTCTGCATTAACTTGAAACATGGCCATCCCCACCGAGGTAAGAACGTAATCCCGTGCTTGACGTAGCGCTGCAAACCAAGGTCGCGAAGATCCCGATAACCCCGCGGATCATACCGCGATCCGGCCATATCATCTCGCGGGCCAATATCGATGAGCGCGCTCTCAAGGTCCTTTATCGCTTGAACAACGCCGGCTTTCAAGCCTTCCTCGTGGGCGGCAGTGTGCGCGATTTACTGCTCGGCCGCGAGCCGAAGGACTTCGATGTGGCCACCGACGCGCTGCCGGAGCAGGTGCGGGAGCTATTTCGTAATTGCCGCTTGATCGGCCGCCGTTTTCGCTTGGCCCATGTGCATTTCGGCAGGGACATCATTGAAGTGGCAACCTTTCGGGGCGCCGACGCGGCGGAGGAAGATGGCCGTGTCCTTACCGAGGACGGACGCATCCTGCGCGACAACGTCTACGGCAATATTGATAACGACGCCTGGCGGCGTGATTTCACGGTGAATGCCCTGTACTACAACATTGAGGATTTCTCGGTCGTTGACTACGTGGGCGGGATGGACGACATCAAAGCGGGACAGATCCGGGTCGTCGGCAACACACAGCAGCGCTTCCGCGAGGATCCGGTGAGGATGTTGCGGGCCGTGCGATTTGCGGTCAAGTTGGGATTCAGTATCCATCCGCAGACTGCAACGCCGATCTTCGAGTTAGCGCCGCTGCTCTCGGAGATCCCGCCAGCACGCTTGTTCGAAGAGATCTTGAAACTCTTTCTCGGCGGATGCGCCGTGCAAACATTCGAGCAACTTCGCCATTATGGCCTGTTCGGTCAGTTGTTCCCCCAAGTAGAAGTCTGCTTAAGCGAAGAGGAAGGCGGATTTCCTCATATGTTTCTAGCCCGTGCCCTGCAAAATACCGATCGCCGCATCGCGGAGGGGAAACCGGTCACCCCGGCTTTTCTAATTTCGGCCTTGCTCTGGGATCCCATGCGGAGGCTCGCCGATGAGCACCGGGCCCACGAATTATCGCCGGCCGAGGCCGATCAACTTGCATCGGATACGGTGATTTCGCAGCAAATCTCCCGCATTGCCATGCCGCGGCGCTACACGCAGATGACGCGCGAAATTTGGGCGCTACAACCGCGTTTGACAAGGCGGGTGGGTGGAACACCGTTTCGGTTGCTGAGCCACCCGCGCTTTCGGGCGGCCTACGATTTCTTGGTGCTGCGCGCGGAGGCGGGCGAGGAGGTCACCGAATTGGCCGAGTGGTGGACTGAATTCCAAAGCGCCAAGGAAGCCCGCCGGGGCGAGCTTATTTCGGCGGCAAGCAAGACCGTCCCGGGGAAGAGACGCCGTCGCCGGCGTTAGCGATGCCACGCGGCAACGGCGCGCGCGCCGCAAGCTCGGTGATCGCTTATATCGGTCTGGGCAGTAATCTTGCCGATCCCAGTGCGCAAGTCACGCAGGGCATCTTGGCCATCGCGAGGCTACCCGAGACCCGCATAATCGCTCAATCCTCGTTCTACCGCAGCGCACCCATGGGGCCGCCGGATCAACCCGACTACATCAACGCGGTCACGGCCATCGAGACGGCCCAGACAGCCTACGATCTATTGGCATCGTTGCAAGCCGTCGAGGCCCGGCACGGCCGCGCGCGCGGCCTTCATTGGGGACCCAGGACCTTGGACATTGATATACTTCTTTACGGCGCCGAACGTATCACCGGGCTCGACTTGACGGTCCCGCATCCGGGACTGAGCGAGCGGGCTTTCGTGCTGTACCCCCTGTATGAAATTGCCCCGGACCTTGAGATTCCGGGGCTCGGACCGCTCGCTGGGCTCCTAAGGCGTTGTGAATGGAGAGGTATCGAGCGATTGTCCGGCAGTGCGCCAATCACGCCTTAGCGTGTTGAGCGGATGGGCGCAATCACTTCAATTTCCACGTCGGACCTGATCGAGATGAAGCGGCGCGGCGAGAAAATCGCTTGCCTCACCGCCTACGATGCGAGCTTCGCCAGGCTCGCCGATGCGGCCGGCGTCGATATTCTGCTGGTGGGGGATTCGCTCGGGATGGTGGTGCAAGGCCACGACAGCACGCTAGGCGTGCGGTTAAACGATATGATCTACCATGCACAACTCGTGCGCCGAGGGGTGAAACGGTCGCTCGTGGTGGTCGATATGCCGTTCATGAGTTATGCCACACCCTACCAAGCGCTTGGAAACGCGGGCCGCCTGCTCGGGGAGTCGGGTGCGCAGGTGGTAAAGCTGGAAGGCGGCGCCTGGCTAGCGGCCACCGTCGAGTTGCTCGGCGCGAGGGGTATCCCGGTATGCGGCCACCTGGGCTTGCTGCCACAATCGATTAATAAGTTGGGCGGGTATCGCGTTCAGGGTCGTGATCCCCAGGGCGCCGAGGTGATTAAAAGAGACGCAGAGGCGCTCGAGAGCGTCGGGGTGGCCATGCTGGTGCTCGAGTGCGTGCCCAGCCAGCTTGCCGCCGAAATCAGCGCAGCGGCGACGATTCCGGTGATCGGCATCGGCGCCGGTCCCGGCTGTGACGGACAGGTGTTGGTTGTTTACGATATGCTCGGGATCAGCGAGCGGCTGCCCCGATTCGCGAAGAACTTTCTTGCCGTACGCGCTGGTGTCGAGGAGGCATTCCGCGATTACGCCGAGGCGGTTAAGCGCGGTGAGTTTCCCGGCGCAGAGCACGGTTTCGAGTGATCGCTCGCGTCGCTCGGATCGCGGAGCTTAAGGAGATCGTCAAAGCTTGGCGCGATCAGACTCAGCGGATTGCGCTCGTGCCCACGATGGGGAACCTGCACCGAGGGCATTTGGCCCTCGTCGAACGGGCCCGGCGCCTTGCGAGCCGCACGGTTGTCACCCTGTTTGTCAATCCCATGCAGTTCGTGGCCGGCGAGGACCTCGATCGTTATCCGCGTACCTTTGAACAGGATCGCGCGCTTCTCGACGCGGCGGGGGCCGATGTTCTGTTCGTTCCCGAGGTGGCAACACTGTATCCCAACGGCCTCGATCGGCACACCGAGGTCCGCGTACCCGGATTGGATACTTTGTTGTGCGGGGCGTTTAGGCCCGGGCATTTCACCGGGGTCGCGACCGTCGTGACGAAGCTGCTGAATCTGGTGCGACCCGATCTCGCCGTCTTCGGCGAGAAGGATTACCAACAGTTGCTGGTGATTAAACGCATGGTCGCGGATTTATGGTTCGAGGCAGAGATTCATGCCGTTGAGACCGCGCGCGCGCCCAACGGTCTCGCGCTGAGCTCACGGAATGCGTATCTCACGGAAGCGGAAAGAGCGATCGCCTGGCGTTTGTATGCGGCGCTTTGCGAGGCCCGTGACACGCTGACGCGCGCGGCGCCGAGTTTTCAATCCATCGAACGGCGCGGTCGCGCACGCTTGGAGGAAGCCGGATTCCAAGCCGATTACTTTGCCGTCAGGCGCGCCAGCGATCTCATGGAACCCGCTCCAGAAGATAGCGATCTCCGGATCTTAGCCGCCGCCTGGCTCGGTAAGACGCGCCTCATCGACAACCTTGCGGCGCGCAAGTTCGTTGAACGATAGCGACCTTTACGCCATAATCGCGGTCAGACAGTCACTGGCTCGGGACGCAATGTACATCACCTTGCTCAAAGCGAAACTCCACCGTGCTCGTGTTACGCATGCGGAACTTGATTATGAGGGATCCTGTGCGATTGACGCGCGTTTGCTTGACGCCGCCGGAATCCAAGAGTACGAGCAGATCCATATCTACAATATCGCCAACGGCGAGCGCTTCACGACCTATGCGATCCGGGCGGAACCGGGTTCGCGGGTGATCTCCATCAACGGTGCGGCGGCGCATAAGGCGAGCCTTGGCGATCGCGTGATCATCTGTGCCTATGCCGGATTGCAGCGTGAAGAGGCGGCCGCCCACCAACCGACGCTCGTCTACCTGGACGACCGTAACAAGATCACGCGCATCGGTCATTCGATACCGATGCAAGCCGCCTGAGGGGCGCGTGGCTCACGGGGAATTCTTGACATCGAATCACGGCCAAGTAAGATGGGCGAGGTACGCAGCAGGTTCTGCGGCATTACTTAAAAGTACAAATAGGTATTAGAGGAGGTTCGAACACCATGGGTGGAATTCTTGACGCAGTTGAGATGCTGAAGAGTCCGGTCGGAATCGTTGTATTCGTGGCCCTCATCGTAGGCGCTTATTATTTATATCGTTACGTGATGAAAGATTAACTCCAGGCGCAACCCTCCTTAAAATGCGGAACGGGCAAGGAGGCGCGCCCCCTGCCCGGTTCCGTCCTTGTGTTACCCGTTCCCCAACGTTACTCCACCGGCTTCGTGCCTGCGTTGTTTTCGAGCAGAAATACACCAACCGAGTGAAGTGTTGTAAGGTTTTAAGCCGAGGTATCGCCCTATGAACAGGAACCGCTGGTTAATTGTTTTCGTGGCTGTGGTGATTCTGGCCGGGGTGCTGGTTTGGTTCGTTCCGGGCTTCCTTCCGA
>MUGK01000046.1 GCA_002007425.1 Chromatiales bacterium USCg_Taylor
CAGCCAATCAAGCGGTCCAGGAGGAACTGTTGCATTACCTGGCGGCTTTGAAAGCTGCGTGAGATCGCCATCAACCGAGATTTATGCAACGCTAGGGATAACAAGCCAAGTGCTGTATCAGAATCACGAATTGTAACGTTCCCTGGGCTAAGAATAGTTGTCCAGGGTTCCGATAATATATGCTGAACTTTATAGCGGTAGAATGAAGATATTACCGTGTCCTCTTTCAAGGTTGTTTCTGGCCCTCCCCCTGCTACGTAGAAATCCGGATTCGCAACTGCAACGACCTTGACTCGTTGTTTTATTAAATCTCTTCCAAACTTATCTATCAACATTCCATAAACTATGTTTGTAAAATAATTTCCTTGTGAGTGTGCCACTATCACGATCTGCGCTCCACCATTCAATAAAGAGGCGTAAAGATTAAACTGTTTGGCTAGATCGATTTCTTCCTGACTCAAATCCCAATGAAGCCACGTAAGCGTATCGTCGTTTATGCCATTCCCTAGATCACCTGAGACACGGTGAGCAGCCTCAACCCAATCATTCCAGTTGTGTTTTAAGAACCATATTATTCGATCTATTCTAAATGCTTGAAGAAATGCCTCAAGAACATCCCCAACAAAACCTTCTGTCTCGTTCGGGGCCACATAAAATGCTACATCTTTATCGTTATAACCTTTTAATGTTAATGCTTCACTATCTATTAATAGTTTTCTCAATGCCAGTGACGCCGATAATGCGTCGCTTTCTGTATTTCGAATTCCAGGCGCGTAGACAATCGCAATATTCGATCGTACAGAAGCTTGCGTTTGCCCAATCTCTGCAGAAGCAGAATTACTTAAAAGTGTGCTTAGCAACGTTAGTATCACATGGAACTGTTTGTACACCTTGCTTCTCCCTTTAACCTAAAAAGTGCTGTAGGCTGGGACGAGTGGAGCGAATCCCAGCAACGAACGCGGTGTTGCTGGGATTCGTTCGTCAACCCATCCTGGGGCGCTGCCATGTAATGTATTCGATTGCGGCGCCCGCGGTGTTTTTGGACAAGATTCGCGGTAAATCATCGTTGTCCCAAGAGAGGGGTTGAGGCATGAAACCAGCGTTATAGTGTTCTTTGCGGAAATGGCTGGGGGGTTGGCTTACAAGATGTTGCGACAGCCCACGATTGGCTTAAACCTACGCTAATAGCGGTCTTTCAAAGCAATCCGGGTCGGAACTCGTCATAGTTTAGAACCGTCGATTGTAGACATTGCGGACAGCGCAGCTATCCCGATGTCCATCATCCTCTTCCCAAGCTGATGGTGTACCTCACCGGATACAACGGTAAGCACAACACCACAAAGCAGACATTGACCTCTTATGTTCCAGTGACCGGAGTGGGTCGGAAGCCGAAATTCACACGGAGACTCTACCCCCCTTTCCTACCTCTGGCCAGAGCCGATGATTTTCGGTATCCTCTTGCACGCTAAAAAGCAGGCGCGTAGCTCAGCTGGTTAGAGCACCACCTTGACATGGTGGGGGTCGTTGGTTCGAGTCCAATCGCGCCTACCACAACCTTTGATACTGCGGAGCGTTAAACGTCAATAATTTAAAATCTCCGAGAGTTCGGCGATGGAATCGCTAGAGCCCACCGAACGCGCAAGCGCCTAAATCGCCCGATGCCCGCAGTCACTCTCCCCGACGGGAGCCGCAAGGAATTTCCGCAACCGGTGTCCGTGGCCGAAGTCGCCCAGGCGATCGGCCCCGGTCTCGCCCGCGCCGCCTTGGCCGGCAAAGTCGATGGGCGTCTTGTGGACATCTCGTATGTCATCGACCGGGATTGTCAGGTCTCCGTGGTTAAAGGTACCGACCCCGAAGGGCTTGAGGTCCTGCGCCATAGCTGCGCGCACCTCCTGGCCCAAGCGGTCAAGAGCCTGTTTCCCAGCGCTCAGGTGACGATCGGTCCGGTGATTGACGATGGATTTTATTACGACTTTGCCTACGAACGCACCTTCACACCCGAAGATCTAGAGGCCATTGAGGCCAGGATGAGAGATCTCGCCAAGAACGATTTCAAGGTGACTCGCTCCCTCCTGGCGCGTGACGACGCCGTGGTGTTTTTTAGAAGCTTGGGGGAACACTACAAAGCCGAGATCATTGCCTCTATCCCCGACGGGGACGAGATCTCGCTCTACGGCCAGGGCGATTTCATTGATCTCTGCCGCGGTCCGCATGTCCCAAGCACCGGCAAGCTCAAGGCCTTCAAGCTCACCAAGGTGGCCGGCGCCTATTGGCGCGGGGATCCGCGAAACGAAACGCTGCAACGTGTTTACGGCACCGCGTGGCCAGACCAACAGGCGCTCGCTGCCTATCTCCGGCGGCTGGAAGAGGCGGAGAGGCGCGATCACCGGAAGATCGGCAAGCACTTGCGCCTCTTTCACATGCAACCCGAGGCGCCGGGGATGGTGTTCTGGCACCCGAAGGGGTGGGCGATCTATCAGACGATCCAAGCCTACATTCGCGAGAAACTGCACCGGCATGGCTATCAAGAAGTGCGGACCCCGGAGGTCGTGGATCGAAGCTTGTGGGAACGATCCGGGCATTGGGATAAATTCCGCGCGGTCATGTTTACCACCAGCTCGGAGAACCGCGACTACGCGGTCAAGCCCATGAACTGCCCGTGCCACGTGCAGATCTTCAATCAGAGCTTGCGCAGCTACCGGGAGCTGCCGCTGCGGCTGGCCGAATTCGGTTCTTGCCATCGTAACGAGCCGTCGGGCACCTTGCACGGGCTGATGCGCGCGCGCCATTTCGTGCAAGACGATGCGCATATCTTCTGCACCGACGATCAGATCCAAGCGGAGGTCTCGGCCTTTATCGACCTGCTGTTCGAGGTCTATGGCGATTTCGGTTTTACCGACGTCATCGTGAAACTCTCCACGCGTCCGGCGGAACGGGTCGGCAGCGACACCGTCTGGGATAAGTCCGAGCAGGCGCTCGAAGTGGCGTTGAACGCTAAGGCACTCGCATGGTC
This sequence comes from Chromatiales bacterium USCg_Taylor, assembly GCA_002007425.1. Taxonomy (GTDB): domain Bacteria; phylum Pseudomonadota; class Gammaproteobacteria; order JACCXJ01; family JACCXJ01; genus USCg-Taylor. Next base: position 3,014 of record MUGK01000046.1, read on the forward strand.
CTTGCAACCGGGGGAAGGGGCTTTTTACGGTCCGAAGATTGAGTTTTCACTCACCGATTGTATCGGGCGCGTCTGGCAATGCGGCACCATTCAGGTCGACTTTTCCATGCCGGAGCGGCTGGGCGCCCACTATGTCGCCGAGGACGGCGCGCGCCGCACGCCCGTGATGCTGCACCGGGCGATCCTCGGCTCGTTGGAGCGTTTTATCGGGATCCTGATCGAGGAGCATGCCGGTGCCTTGCCACTATGGTTGGCGCCGCTACAACTCGCGGTTCTCAACATCACCGATAGCCAAGCCGAGTACGCACAGCGACTCGCGGAAACCCTTGTAACTCACGGATTTCGAGTGGTTCCTGACTTGAGAAATGAAAAGATCGGCCTTAAAATCCGCGAGCAGACGTTGCAGCGAGTGCCGTATATGATCATCGCCGGCGACCGAGAGATGCAGACAAACACCGTCTCGGTGCGAACACGCGCCGGTAAGGATTTGGGGACGATGAGCTTGATCGAGATGACTGAGCGCCTACAAACCGAGATCACGACGCGCGGCCGGAACTAGCGGGAGGACTGAGATATCGATAAGAAAAATCGGGTCAATGCTTCGATTAGCGCGCCACGTGTGCGCTTGATTGGGCCGGATGGGAATCAAGTCGGCGTTGTTTCACTCGCTGAGGCTCAGAAGTCCGCGGAGGAGAATAATCTAGACCTGGTAGAGATTGTCCCGACGGCGGACCCTCCCGTTTGTCGCGTGATGGACTTCGGCAAGTTCCTGTTCGAGTTGAGTAAAAAGCGCCATGCCCAAAAACGCAAGCAGAAGCAGATTCAGGTCAAGGAGATCAAACTCCGGCCCGGCACGGATGAAGGCGATTACCAGATCAAGCTCCGGAACATGATCCGGTTTCTCGACGAGGGGGACAAAGTCAAGGTCACGCTCCGGTTTCGGGGTCGGGAGATGGCGCACCAGGACCTGGGGGCGCGGATGCTGAAACGGGTCGAAGGGGACTTAGCCACGCATGCGGTCGTCGAGCAGTTCCCGCGTTTCGAGGGGCGGCAAATGGTAATGGTGGTGTCGCCCAAACGCGCGTGATAATAAACACGGTTATCGAATGAGGAGTAGGAAGTGCCAAAGTTAAAAACCAATCGAGGCGCGGCGAAACGGTTCAAGCGTACCGCCTCGGGCCGGTTCAAGCACCGGCAGGCCTACAAGAGCCATATCTTGACCAAGAAGAGCGCCAAGCGGAAACGGCAATTGTGCGGGTTGCTGATCATCGACAGTTCCGACCAACGCGCGATAACCAAATTGATGCCGTATTCCTAGGGAATGAGTGAGCTACTATGCCAAGAGTAAAACGTGGAGTCACCGCGCGCGCAAGACACAAGAAGGTCCTGGCACAGGCGAAGGGCTATCGCGGCCGGCGCAAGAATGTCTATCGGATCGCCAAACAATGTGTCACCCGTGCCCAGCAATACGCCTATCGCGATCGGCGTCAGCGCAAACGTCAGTTCCGGGCCTTGTGGATCGTGCGCATCAATGCCGCGGCGCGGCAATGTGGGCTGTCCTACAGCCGTTTGATGGACGGATTGCACAAGGCAACCATCGAAATCGACCGCAAGGTGCTCGCCCACCTCGCCGTCAGCGACCAGGCCGCGTTTGCCGAAATCGCGGAGGCCGCCAAGGCGGCCACCGCTTGAGGGCGCTGCCGGCTAGTTAGTTTATAACGAGTAGCACCGGGGACGGGGTTGGCCTTCCTCTGTTTCAATCGGTACGTTTCACCCATGCTCAACGTCGCAGAGGTCATCGCGCAAGCCGAGCGCTCGATCGCCGCGGCGCAAGACCTGAGTGTCTTGGACAAGGTGCGCATCAGCCTACTCGGTAAGAAAGGCGTCCTGACGGCCTTATTGAAGCAATTGGGCGCGTTGCCGCCCGCGGAGCGCCCGGCGGCGGGAAAGGCGATCAATGACGCCAAGGAAGCGGTCACCGAGGCAATGGCGAAACGCCAGGCGGTGTTGTACCAACAGCACCTAGCCCGTTCGCTCGAGACCGAGCGCATCGATGTAACCTTGCCCGGACGCGGGCAGCGCCCGGGTGGGCTGCATCCGGTCACACGCACCTTGCAACGCATCGAATCGCTGCTGACGCAGATCGGTTTTGAGGTCGTCGAAGGTCCCGAGATCGAATCCGATTATTATAATTTCGAGACGCTCAATATCCCGCCCGAGCATCCGGCCCGGGCGATGCACGATACGTTTTACTTCGATGAGCATACCGTGCTCCGGACCCACACCTCGCCGGTGCAAATCCGTGTCATGGAAGCACGCAAGCCGCCCTTGCGGATCATCGCGCCGGGGCGGGTCTACCGCCGCGATTCCGACTTGACACACACGCCTATGTTTCATCAGGTCGAGGGCCTAATGGTCGATGTGGACGTAAGCTTCGCGCACCTCAAGGGGATCTTGCAGGATTTGATGCGCAATTTTTTTGAGCAAGACGACTTACGGTTGCGTTTTCGGCCTTCCTATTTCCCGTTCACCGAGCCTTCGGCGGAGGTTGATATCCAGTGCGTGATGTGCCGGGGGAGCGGCTGCCGCGTGTGCGGCCAGGGCGGGTGGTTGGAAGTGCTTGGGTGCGGGATGGTCCACCCGCGGGTATTCGAACACGCCGGTATCGATAACGAGGCCTACACGGGTTTCGCATTCGGCTTGGGGGTCGAGCGGCTGGCGATGCTGCGCTATGGCGTCAGCGATCTACGCATGTTCTTCGAGAACGATACCCGGTTCCTGATGCAGTTTAGATAATCGACCCTAGGACCATAGCATGCGTGTGAGTGAAGCCTGGCTCAGGGAGTGGGTCAATCCGCCGGTGGCGACGGCGGGACTGGCCGAACGCCTTACCCTGGCTGGATTGGAGGTCGAATCGGTGGACCCGGTAGCAAAGGAGTTCCGGGGCGTCGTTGCGGCCGAGATCGAAGCGCTGCACCCGCACCCGACGCTTGCGCACCTGCGCGTCTGCGCCGTGAGCCACGGAGAACACACGCCGGCCGTAGTCGTCTGTGGCGCCACCAACATTCGCACCGGCATGCGCGTCCCTCTCGCCCGCATGGGCACGCATCTGCCCGGCGGCGAGATCATCGAACGCGCATCCTTCGACGAGGTGATTTCAGAGGGCATGCTGTGCTCTGCGAACGAGCTGGGATTGGCCGAGACCGGCGAGGGTATCCTGGAGCTTCCGCTCACGCTACCCGTCGGAGCGGATGTTTGGGAGGCATTAGCACTCGCGGACCAGGTGTTCGAGGTGGCTCTTACCCCTAATCGGGGTGATTGCCTGGGGGTGGCCGGGCTCGCCCGCGAGATCGGCGTTCTGTATGGCTGTCCAATGCATGGCCCCGCGCCCCATCGGGTCCAGCCCGGAATCGATGAGGTTTGGCCGCTTACGATCGCCGCCCCGGAAGCCTGTCCGCATTACTCCGGCCGCGTGGTGCGCGGAATCGATCCTCGGGCAGGGACGCCGCTTTGGATGCGCGAACGCTTGCGCCGCAGCGGCCTACGCAGCATTAGTTCGGTCGTCGATGTTACCAATTTCGTGATGCTGGAGCTCGGACAGCCGATGCACGCCTTCGATCTCGAGAAACTCCAAGAAGCCATCGTCGTGCGCTTTAGCCGGCCAGGTGAGCGGCTCGCGCTTCTCGACGGGCAAACGCTGGACCTGGATGCGGACACCTTGGTGATCGCGGATGCCAGGCGCCCGGTGGCCTTGGCCGGGATCATGGGCGGGGTGGAGACGGCGGTCACCGCGGCGACGCGCGCCGTGTTCCTGGAAAGCGCGTTCTTCACACCGGCGAGCGTGGCCGGCAAGGCGCGCCGCTACCATCTGCAAACCGATTCCTCACACCGCTTCGAGCGCGGCGTCGCTTTTGATCTCCAAGTCCGGGCCATCGAGCGCGCGAGCGAGCTCTTGGTAGCGATCTGCGGCGGCCAGCCGGGCCCCGTGGTGGACCGGCTCTACGCGGAACATCTTCCCCAGCGCCAGGTGATAAAATTACGGGCCAGCCGTATCGCGCGGGTTTTGGGCACGGAGATCGCGGCGGCGGAAGTGGAGACTATCCTGACTCGCTTGGGGGTGCGGATGAGCGGCGGGGATAGCGTTTGGGACTGCGTCCCGCCTTCCTTCCGGTTCGATCTGGCCATCGAGGCCGATCTCATCGAAGAAGTGGCGCGCATCCGCGGCTACGAGACCATCCTCGGACAACCGCCGCGGCAGCTTATGAGCATGCGCGGGCGATCGGAGGCCCAGATCGATCTCGGCCGCATTCGCCAGGTCTTGGTCGAGCGCGGCTATCAGGAGGCGATTACCTATAGTTTCGTGGATCCCGCTGTGCAGGCGCGCCTCACACCGGATCTCGAACCCGTGGCACTAGCTAATCCGATCGCGAGCGATATGGCGGTCATGCGGACGAGCCTTTGGCCCGGGCTCCTGCAAGCGCTCAAGTACAACCAGAACCGTCAATGCGACCGCGTGCGCTTGTTCGAGAGCGGGCTGATCTTTGTCCGTGGACAAGGCGGGGTCGACCAGCGGCCGATGTTGGGGGGCGTACTCTGGGGTTTCCAAAATCCGGAGCAATGGGCCGAGCCCAAGCGGGGGGCCGATTTTTTCGATCTTAAAGGCGATGTCGAGGCCCTCTTGGCGCTCCGCGGCGACACGCCCGCGGGTCTTTCTTATCAACCCACTGAGCACCCCGCGTTACATCCATACCATGCGAGCAGGGTGCACAAAGGGAACCAGTCGCTCGGCATCTTCGGCGCCCTGCACCCCGGGCTGGCGGCGGCCCTCGGACTGGAACAACCGGTATTCCTCTTCGAGCTCGAGTTAAATCTTCTCACCCAAGGATCGGTCCCACGATTCAGCCCCATCTCGAAGTTACCGATGGTTAGGCGCGATATTAGCTTGTTGGTGGACCGCGGCGTTGCGGCCGCCGAGCTGATACGGTGCGTCGCGGAAACCGCGCCAAATGGGCTAAAGGACTTCCAGTTGTTTGATTTATATCAGGGCGAAGGTATTGATCCGAAGAAAAAAAGTATTGCCTTGGGCTTGATCTTTCAAGGGACTTCAAGCACTCTAATAGACTCTGAGGTCGATCAGACGGTCGAGCGGGTCCTAAAACGGTTGCAGGAACGGTTCAAGGTCACATTGCGGAGCTAAGCGCTAGTCCGGGCGCGAGAGGTAGTTTGCAGTGTCTAACGAGGAAAAGGATATGAACACGGCGCTGACCAAGGCTGGGATGGCGGTCAAGCTTTACGAAGAGGTTGGCTTAAATAAGCGTGAGGCCAAAGGTCTGGTGGAACAGTTCTTCGAGGAGGTTCGGGCGGCGTTAGAGAGCGGGCGGCAGGTCAAGCTTTCCGGGTTTGGAAATTTCGATCTCAGAAAGAAGAACCGGCGCCCCGGCCGCAATCCGAAAACCGGAGAGGCGATACCCATCAGCGCTCGCCGGGTGGTGACGTTCCGGCCAGGACAGAAATTAAAGGCCAGGGTAGAAACGTATGCTGGAAGCGTCGAACAATAACGAACTGCCCACGATCCCGGGAAAGCGCTATTTCACCATCGGTGAAGTGAGCGATCTGTGCGCGGTAAAACCCCATGTATTGCGCTATTGGGAACAGGAGTTTCCGCAGTTGAAACCGACCAAGCGCCGCGGCAATCGGCGTTACTATCAGCGGCAGGATGTGATCCTGATCCGGCAGATCCGCGGCCTGCTGTATGAACAAGGGTTTACCATCGGCGGCGCGCGGCAGCGGCTCTCGGGGGACGAAGTGAAAGCCGATTCGAGCGTGAGCCAACAAATCATCCGGCAGTTGCGCGTCGAGCTCGAGGAAGTGCTCGATATCCTGCGACGGTGATGGGCAGCGCGCCAGCGGCGGGGTACAATTCCTCATTCGGGGCGTAGCGCAGCCTGGTAGCGCACCACCTTGGGGTGGTGGTGGTCGGAGGTTCAAATCCTCTCGCCCCGACCAATCCCTTCGAATTACCGTACATCCATGCGCCGAGCCACATAGTTTGTGCGGGGCGTGGCTCAACCTGATGGTTCGGAGTAATCGTGTGAGAAACGAATCGATCAAGAAAGTCGTGCTGGCCTATTCCGGCGGGCTCGATACCTCCGTGATTTTAAAGTGGTTGCAGGAGACCTACCGCTGTGAAGTGGTGACTTTTACGGCCGACATCGGCCAGGACGAAGAGCTCGAACCCGCGCGCGCGAAGGCGCAGGCCCTCGGTGTGAAGGAGATCTATATCGACGATCTCAAGGAAGAATTCGTGCGTGACTTCGTGTTTCCGATGTTCCGCGCGAACGCGATTTACGAGGGCGAGTATTTATTGGGGACCTCGATCGCCCGCCCGCTCATCGCCAAGCGCATGGTCGAGATCGCGCGCGAGACCGGGGCCGACGCGATCGCTCACGGCGCCACCGGGAAGGGCAATGATCAGGTGCGCTTCGAGCTTGGCGCCTATGCGCTCGAGCCCGATATCAAGATCATCGCGCCGTGGCGCGAGTGGGATCTCGCCTCGCGCGCGCAACTGCTCGCCTATGCCGAGCGGCACGCGATACCGGTCGAGCGCACGAGCGGCAGAAAACCGCCCTACTCTATGGACGCGAACCTCTTGCACATCTCCTACGAGGGCGGCGAGCTCGAAGATCCCTGGGTCGAGCCCGATCCCTCAATGTGGCGTTGGACGAAATCACCCGAGGCCGCCGCCGGCCAGCCGCGTTACGTCGAGCTTCGTTTCGAACGCAGCGACGTTGTGGCCATCGATGGTGTTCGCCTGTCGCCGGCGGCGCTTCTCGCGACGCTGAATCAGTTAGGCAGCGAGCATGGGATCGGGCGGCTCGATATCGTCGAGAACCGCTACGTCGGCATGAAGTCACGCGGCTGCTACGAGACGCCGGGCGGGACGATTTTGCTCAAGGCGCATCGCGCGATCGAATCGCTCACGCTCGACCGCGAGGTGGCCCATCTCAAGGACGATCTCATGCCCCGCTATGCCGCGCTAATCTACAACGGCTATTGGTGGAGCCCCGAACGCCGTATGTTGCAGGAATTAATCGACGCGGCGCAGGCGCACGTAAACGGCGCCGTGCGTTTAAAGCTGTATAAAGGCACGGTCATGGTGGCGGGCCGCAAATCCGACACGGACAGTCTCTTCGACACCGCTATTGGGACCTTCGAAGACGATGCCGGAGCCTATGATCAAAAAGACGCCGGTGGTTTCATAAAATTAAATGCGCTTCGGATGCGTATAGCAGGACAACGTTCGAAAACCACGTAAACCTTTTCAGTCAGGATGGTACCCCTATGCAATGCCCAAAATGTAACAATAAACTATCCTCTCTTAGAGTCTGGCTTATCTCGCGTTGGTCACCCTTGCGCTGTGATCGTTGCGGAACGAGCTTAACGCGATCGATCGACAGGCAATTTTTTATCATTGCGGTTCTGTTATTTTCCGGGATCTTTTTATTCATAGCGACTCCTCTTTTCTTAATCGGCTGGCTCATCGCCGTGATGCTTGTTGATGCCTACACCGTCCGGCTCGTTCCCGACGACAAGCTGGAACTATAAGGCGTAAGGCCGACTGATAGGGCAGATGCACGCAGGGCGATCCGCCGCAGCGATGAGGTGATCGAAAACCCCGCGCAGGGGTCGCGCGCGTGCCGGCGGGCGGTCGGCGCCGTACCGTCCGCCGGTTGGACAACTTCGTTGAAGCCAGCCGCGTTTGGGCTACTTACAGATCCCTTGGCAATCCGCCCCGCCTTTCTGCGGATCGCAGGTATCGCTGGGATCATCAATACAGGTTTGGCCGACAGGACACTGCTTCCCCGTGATACCGCCGCATACTTGCGCTTCTGGTTCCTTCTCTCCACATGCGCTCAATAACATCACCAACAACAGGCCGTAGATGAATCTTTGCATGGTGCTCACCTCGCTCGTGTTTATGCAGCAATTTCAAGATTACGTATCGAAACGGGTCGCATTTCGCGGGTCGCCATCCAGATTTTTGGTAGGGCTGTAAACCATGTTTACACAGTTACTTTAGACTGTGTAGTAAAAAATTGCACGGCCTTCTAGGATCTCCGCGTGTGTGACTAGGGAGGGGCGCCCCTTTCTCTAATCATGCTTCGATCAGCGGGGTAGCTTGTCTTTGTTTAAGTACGACCGCGGCCAGATCCCGAAATAATCAAGGTCCTCGTCGATTCCATCGACGACCTCGTAATTGCGATAGGCTTCTCGCCCGACCCAAGCATAGGCGGTGTGCTCGTTGTTGAGCTCGATGTTTCCGCGCGCCCAGCGGTAATGAAACAAGAAGATCTCGAACTTGCCGCCATAAAAGCTATCCCGAACCAGGCCGAGCTTGCGCACGGGTACGAGTCGATGATGGGGGCCTAGCTCCTCCCTTAACTCGCGTATGGAGCACGCCTCCGGCGTTTCATCGGGCTCGATATGCCCGGCCGGGAATCCCCATTGTCCTGGACCGAGGCTTAGGTTCAGGGACCGCTTGAGAAGCAGAATTTCGTTGCGATCGTTTTCGAGGATGTTGATAGCAAAGCGGGCGTATTCCATCGGCTACGTTGACGGGCAGTCACATCCGGGGCGAGCAATGCCAAGCTTGCACTCACAGCGCTCGCGCTGCTGTATATCATAGTGCATTGATTCGACAGAGACGAACCGTCCCACCGTGCTCGTGTTATTCTAAGTCATGCCGTCCATATCCTACGATCGGTTGTTCACTGAGATCGAAACTCTGGTTATGCATCACTCGCCGAGTGGGATGGAGGGCGAGATCGATGAATTTCTGCTTTACAGGTTGCGGGAGTGCGGCCACGAGGTGGTCCAAGACCCGGCGGGTAACATTATCGTCAAGGTTTCGGGGCGCAATGAGGGCGCGATCGCCGTCACCGCACACAAGGATGAAATCGGAGCGATCGTGAAAACGGTGCGTGCCGACGGGCGCGTCGAAATACGCGCATTGGGAGGGGCCTTCCCGTGGGTTTATGGGGAAGGCGTCGTGGACTTACTCGGGGACACCGCTGTTGTTAGCGGGGTACTGTCGTTCGGCTCCCGTCATGTTTCGCACGAATCGCCGCAGAAGGCAAAACAAGATGAGGCCCCATTGCGTTGGCAAGATGTCTGGGTCGAAACCAAATGCGGCGCGCGTGAACTGCGCGAGGCGGGCGTTCGGCCCGGGACGCGCATGGTCGTGGGCAAACACCGCAAGCGGCCTTTCCGGATCAAGGACTATATCGCCAGTTATACTCTGGACAACAAGGCGTCGATCGCAATTCTGTTGGTACTGGCGGAGAAATTACGTGAGTGCGGGCGCAACATCTATCTTGTGGCCTCCGCTAAGGAAGAGGTCGGCGCGATGGGCGCGCTTTATTTCACGCAACGACAGCCGCTCGATGCGCTCGTCGCACTTGAGATCTGTCCCTTGGCGCCCGAGTACCCGATCGAAGATGGGATCGCCCCGGTGCTACTCTCTCAAGATGGGTACGGGCTCTACGATGAAGGCCTCAATAGGGATCTGCGGCAAGCTGCGGCAAGGAGCAACGTGCCGCTGCAGCTCGCCGCCATCAGTGGATTCGGTAGCGATGCGTCGCTCGCCATGAAATTCGGTCATATTGGACGCGCGGCGTGCCTAGGATTTCCGACGCAGAACACGCACGGATATGAGATCGCGCACCTGGGCGCGATGGCCAATTGCATCGAGGTGCTTGCCGCTTTTTGCGCGGGAACACCTTAGTTCGTCCCGCGGGGGGCGAGCACGGCATCGCCGGTCTCGAGGGCTACGCGCGTCCATTACTTTTCGGGCGGCGTTCGATACCACTGCGTTATACACATGAGTAGGCACGCACAGGATGTCCGTTTACGACCTTGACTTGTTTGTCATCGGCGCCGGTTCCGGGGGCATACGCGCGGCGCGCACCGCCGCGGAGCTCGGCGCGCGCGTTGCGATCGCGGAGCCACGCCAACTCGGGGGCACATGCGTTAATTTGGGTTGTGTTCCTAAGAAATTCCTGGTCTATGGGGCCCGCTATCGCGACGACCTGAGCGAAGCCCCCGCGTATGGCTGGAGCGTACCTGAACCGGCTTTCCGCTGGGGCCGGCTGATCGCCAATAAGGACGCGCAACTCACTGGACTACGGCAACATTATGAACGCCTGTTACGCGCAGCGGGCGTGACGATCATCCACGGGTGCGCCCGATTGGTGGATGCTCATACCGTGGCTGTCGATGAGGCGCGCTACACGGCACGCTTCATTATCATCGCGACCGGGAGCCGGCCGATGCGTCCGGACATTCCCGGGCAGGAGCTTGCGGTTACCTCCGACGAAGCTTTCTCGCTCCCGCATTTTCCCAAACGCCTCGTGATCGTCGGCGGAGGTTACATTGCCGTAGAATTCGCCGGAATTTTCAACGGGATGGGGGCGCATACCACGCTCATTCATCGGGGGACCCTGGTTCTGCGGGGCTTCGATGACGATGCGCGCGGTTTCTTGGCGGAGCAGATGCAAAAAAAGGGAGTTTCGTTCAGGTTTGATACCGAAGTAAACGCACTCACGCGCATCCCGGGCGGTTCGCGTGTGTCTCTGAGCACCGGCGAGGACCTCGAAGCGGATCTTGTGATGGTTGCGATCATGAGTATCAATCCTCGGTTCCATCGGTTTATGCCATCGGCGATGTCATTGATCGCGTCCGATTAACGCCGCTAGCCATCGCCGAGGGTATGGCAGTGAGCCGTTGTCTTTTCGGAAACGCAGCGCACGGGGTCGATTACGACAATATCCCGACGGCCGTGTTCAGTCAGCCGGAACTCGCCACCGTCGGCCTCACGGAGGCGAGCGCCCGCGCGCGTTTTGATCAGATCAAGGTCTATAAGACGCGGTTTACGCCCCTGAAATACACCCTCTCCGGGCGTGACGAGCGGGCGTTTCTGAAGCTCATCGTCGCGGCGCCGAGCGATCGGGTGGCCGGCGCCCATATGGTGGGGCCGGAGGCGGCCGAAGTGATCCAAGGCATCGCCATCGCTCTCAAAGCCGGGGCCACCAAGGCGGTGTTCGATGCCACCTTGGGCATACACCCCACGCTGGCAGAGGAATTCGTGACCCTGCGCCGGTTGCAAGCATAGCTTGTGGATTCAATTTACAAACTCATGTATAAATAACAACTTAGCGGATAGAAAGATAGCATTTTACAGGCGCTTGCCCTGGAGCAATATGCAAATATTTTTATATCCAGGCGCGGATGGGCTTGCTTTCCTACCGATAGCGGCTAAAATAGGCTGTGTTTAAAGACAGGCAGACGATATTACTATGGAAAAACTTACGTCACGTCAAGCCCAAATCCTTAAGATGATCCGTAGGTTTATGGACTCGAAAGGGTTTCCACCCACGCGCGCCGAGATCGCAGGCAAGCTTGGCTTTCGCTCTCCTAATGCAGCCGAGGACCACCTCAGGGCGCTCGAGCGCAAAGGTGCGATCCGGCTTTTACCAGGGGCCTCTCGCGGCATACAGGTATTAACCGAAGGACCGGCCGGGATCCCGGTTGTAAGCCGGGTTGCCGCGGGCGTCCCCCTCGTCGCCGAGGAAAACATCGAAAGTCACTACGCCATAGACCCGGACATTTTCGATCCCGCGGCCGATTTCTTCCTGCGGGTGCGAGGGTTGAGCATGCGGGACGCCGGGATCCAGAACGGCGATCTCTTAGCCGTTCATGCCACACCCGAGGCCGCGAGCGGGCAGATCGTCGTGGCCCGTCTGGGAGAGGAGATTACCGTCAAACGTTTCCGTCGCCGCGGTAATCAGGTACGGCTTCTCCCCGAGAACCCAGAGTTCACGCCCGTCGAGGTCGATATGCGTGAGAACTCCCTGGTCATCGAGGGAATCGTCGTCGGTGTCTTGAGAACGCACCTCGGCAGCATGGGGCGAGCGTAGGTCGTGTCCGCTCGATGATGATCTCCTATCAAATCGCGCCCCCGGCGGAGGGCTGGAGGGGCCTCACGTGCTGCCGCTACGGTTTGCTAATAAAGAATTACTCCCTGACCGCGGCCTGGGCAAGCATCGACGGCAGGACATCGCCGGATACCGGCCGGCTGATGATATATCCCTGAATATAGGAACAGTTTCGTCGCCGAAGGAATTCGACCTGCGCGTTGGTTTCGACCCCCTCGGCCACCACCGGGATTTTGAGATTCTCGGCCATGGCCAGTATGGCCGAAACGATGGCGGCGTCTTTGGGATCCACGGTGATATGACGAACGAAACTGGTATCAATCTTGAGCTTATCGACGGGCAGTTGCCTGAGGTAACTTAGTGACGAACGGCCGGTGCCGAAGTCGTCGAGAGCCACTCGGATGCCCAACTCCTTAAGCGCCGGCAGGGTCTTGAAGATAGACTGTTCGGCGCGGAGTATTGAGGTCTCCGTGAGCTCGATTTCGACCGCTTCGGGAGGCAGTCCCGATTCGTTTAACGCGGATTGAAACAGGCCCACAAGATCTTGACGGATGAATTGCACTCCCGATACGTTGATGGCGACGGTCAACCCGTGATGACCGGCGGCCCGCCAAGCGCCGGCTTGCTGACAAGCGTGGTGGATGATCCATTCTCCGATCGGAGCAATGAGCCCGGTCTCTTCGGCTAACGGTATGAATCGTTCCGGCCCGATCAAGCCCTCGTGCGGATGATGCCATCGCAACAGCGCCTCGGCGACCACAATCCGTCCGCTCTTCAGTTCCGCCTGCGGTTGATAGACCAGTTGCAACTCATTCCGCTCGACGGCTTTCCGTAATGCGTTTTCAAGCGTATGGCGCTTGACGGCCGCAACGTTCATGGCCTCGCGGTAGAATTGATAGGTATTCTTCTCTAGCTTTTTGGCATGGTACATCGCCATGTCGGCATTCTTGATCAGCGTATCGGCGTCCATGCCGTCATTCGGATAAATGGTGATCCCGACGCTGGCCCCGACATTTAACTCGCTATTGCCGTGAAGAAATGGTGTTTCCACGGCCTTGAGCACGCGCTCGGCGACCGTCGCGGCCTCGATAGGAAGACTGATGCTCGGTAACAAGATAGTGAATTCGTCTCCGCCTAAGCGCGCCACGGTCTGGCCCTCGGTCGGATTCGGGAACTGCCGGCCGACGTAATCGTCCGCGCGCACGCAGTTTAGCAACCGCCCGGAAAGCTCGCGCAGCACCACATCGCCGGCTTGATGACCAAGCATGTCGTTGACGCGTTTGAAGTCATCGAGGTCTAGAAACAATAACGCCAGCGATTGTTCGCGACGGCGCGCGTGGGCCAGGGCGTGTTTCAGGTATTCGCTGAACAAACGCCGGTTCGGCAAGCGCGTGAGGCTATCGTGATACGCGAAGTAACGAATTTTCTCGCCCGATTGCTTCAAATCCCGGCCCGCGTTGCTGATTAAATCCGCGAGCTCACCGAGCTCATCCTTCCTGCGAACGTCAATCGCACCCGGTTGACTTCCTTGGCCAAGCTGCTCCGCGGCTTGTTTGAGCGCCTCCAACGGACGTGTTAGCAAGGCTCGCAGCACCATCGAACCAAGCACGATAAAGACCGCGATCGACGCTAATCCAAGCAGCATAGCCCGCGGGGCGAACGCCGGTAGCTTGGATTCGAGCGCCGCTAGGAGGGCCAGCGGCACGATTACTAAAGGCAACAGCGCCAGGAGGATTTTCGCTTGTAGCTTCAAGGGATTATTACCCAATGGTTTTGAAGAATATCGGCGCCTGGTTCACAAAACCTTACCGTGCGCCGACACCGGGGATAGGGACGGATATTTAAGCTGGCGGGCTATTAATAGATTGATCGAACACCACATTGTGGAATTTAGCTCACGCTTTTCGGCCGCGATCGCTGGGCGCCCCTGCGAATTGCGCCGCCCGATGTTCTGGTTTACCCTTTCCCGCGTGCTAGCGGAGAGGCAAGAGCACTTTACGATCGGGGCGACAGACGCTCGATGCGTTCCTAAAGCGGGCTCTATAAAACCCACATCGCAAAAATTGTCGCTTGCCCGTTGAAACGAGCTTAGCCGGAGAGGTGTCCGAGCGGTCGAAGGAGCACGCCTGGAAAGTGTGTGTATACCCAAAAGGTGTACCGTGGGTTCGAATCCCACCCTCTCCGCCAATCTTACTCTACCCGGACCTTTTGCAGACTACATGATAGTGAGAGCATGGTGGCGCGTGCCGGTACCCCCGCGACGCGAGGTTGTGAACCCCGTCAGGCCCGAGAGGGAGCAGCGGCAGCAGCGGAGCGGGTGCTGGGGCGTGGCTGGCACGGGCCGCCACCCCAAAAAAGCTTGGCGCCAGTTCAGGCCACGCACCCTTGTTGCGTCCGTATTACGGAGGCTAGCGGCGCCGTGAGAGGCGTATGAGCTACCGGGTGCTCGCGCGCAAATGGCGGCCGCGGCGATTCGAGGAGCTGGTCGGCCAGGAACATGTCGTGCGGGCGTTGACCAACGCCCTGAATTCGGGCCGCATCCACCACGCCTACCTTTTCACCGGGACGCGCGGCATCGGCAAAACCACCGTCGCGCGTATTCTGGCCAAGGCCCTCAACTGCGAAGCGGGCGTAAGCCCCCAGCCGTGCGGCGCCTGTACCTCCTGTACCGAGATCGATGATGGGCGCTTTATCGATTTAATCGAAGTGGATGCCGCCTCGCGCACGCGCGTCGACGAGACCCGCGAATTGCTGGAAAACGTCCCCTACGCTCCCACGCGGGGACGCTTCAAGGTGTACCTCGTGGACGAGGTTCATATGTTTTCCAACCACAGCTTCAACGCGTTACTGAAGACACTTGAAGAGCCGCCGCCGCATGTGAAGTTTCTGCTGGCAACCACCGAGCCCAAGAAGCTCCCGGTCACGATCCTCTCCCGCTGCTTGCAATTCAACCTCAAACGCATTCCCCAGGAGATCCTGGAGCAACAGTTGGAGCGCATTCTGAAGGAGGAGAATGTGTCGAGTGACACGGCTTCACGCCGGATGATCGCCGAGGCGGCCGATGGCAGCGTGCGCGATGCGTTGAGCTTGCTGGATCAGGCGATCGCTTACGGCGGCGGAAGCCTGCTGGCGGACGACATCGGCCGGATGTTAGGAACTGTCGATCGCGGGCAAGTAGTTAGCTTGTTGCAGAGTCTCGCGAACCGAGATGCCCAGGGCTTACTGCGGCAGATTGACCAGTTGGCTGCCTTAACGCCCGATTTCGAACAGACCTTAGCAGAGGTACTTGGAATATTGCACCGCATCGCGGTGAGTCAGATGCTTCCCGATGCCGAGGCCAACGCGGATGACGAAGACCAAGCGGTCCGCGTCCTGGCAACGCGCTTGACGCCCGAGGATTGTCAGCTATTCTACCAGACGGCGCTCATCGGCCGGCGCGATCTGGCGTTCACGCCCAACCCGAGGCGGGGTTTTGAGATGGTGATGCTGCGTATGCTCGCTTTCTCCCACGAAGATGGCAGCGATGAGAAACCGCGCGCTCGAAGCGAGACACGCACTCCAGCGCCCGCGGAGACACCGATCGTAACAGCGCCGGCAACCGCAAGCGGGGACGCCGGCGCCTGGCAACAATTAATCGATGAGCTTGCTCTCTCAGGCTTAGTGAGAGAGCTCGCGATGCAGTGCGTACCCGCGGATAACCTGGGACCCGATCTGCACTTAGTCGCGCCTCCGGCGGCACGCCATCTGGTCAATGATAAAATCGAATCGAGATTAGCCGAGGCGCTGCAAAACCACTACGGGCGCGGTAGCCGCTTGAAAATCTCCGTCGGCTCTCTCGCCGGGCGAGCGAGCCCGGCGGACTTCAAGGCGCAAGCGGCCCGTGAGCGGCGCGCGCAGGCGCAACAAGCGCTCGAAAACGACCCTAATGTCCAGGCCCTGCGAGAGGCCTTCGGCGCGGAGGTCGATCCCGCGACGATCAGGGCAAACTGACAGATTCGATACGTTACGCCGATGAACCTGCCGTCACGGTGTATCCGGCCCAGGGGCGCGATCCCGCGCCCCTGGAAAACCCATTGCAAAGGTCCCCGGGGCATCGCCGGGACAAAATTTAAGGAGGCTCTAGATGAAAGGCGGTTTCGGTAACCTACTCAAACAAGCCCAGCAAATGCAGGAGGATTTCAAGCGCGTCCAAGAGGATCTCGCCAACGTCGAGATCACCGGGGAATCCGGCGGGGGCATGGTGAAAGTGGTCATGACCGGGCGCCATGACGTGCGCAGGGTGACGCTCGATCCGGCCTTGCTCAAAGAAGAAAAGGAGATGCTTGAGGATCTCTTGGCGGCCGCCGTCAACGACGCGAACCGGCGCGTGGAGCAAGCGAGTCAAGACAAACTCGCGGGTCTCACCGCCGGGATGGGCCTGCCTCCGGGTTTCAAGCTCCCTATGTAAATTCATCCGTGGAGTCGGCCCTTAGGACTTCCGCGCTCAAACTTAGAAATTGAAACGCTACAGTCCGCTCATAGAGGAACTGATCCACTCCCTGCGCTGTCTTCCCGGTGTGGGTCCACGATCCGCGCAACGCATGGCGTTTCACCTTTTGCAGCGCAACCGCGATGGGGCTCAACGCCTGGCCGAAGCGCTGCTCGCGGCGATGGCCGGCGTCAATCATTGTGAGCGCTGCCGTAATCTCAGTGATATTCCGCTGTGTGCGATCTGCGCGAGCGAGAGGCGTGATCCGAGCGTGCTGTGCGTGGTCGAAAATCCCGCCGATGTGCAATCGATCGAACAAGCGGCGGCATTTCAGGGCAAGTATTTCGTACTCATAGGCCGCTTATCGCCACTTGACGGCGTGGGGCCGGAGGCCATCGGGATCGATAAGTTAAAGAACCTGCTGAACGGCGGCGAGGTCAAGGAGGTGATCATCGCCACCGGCGCCACGGCCGAAGGCGAGGCCACGGCGCATTATATCGGTGAGGTCGCGCGCGCGACCGGGCTGCGCGCGACCCGCATAGCCCACGGTATCCCGTTAGGGGGTGAGTTGGAATACGTCGATAGCACCACCTTGTCTCATGCGATCGCCTGCCGCCGCGATCTGTGAGCACCCTACCCATGGCGCCAGCGACCGGCAACCTCATCTGGATCGACCTGGAAATGACCGGGCTCGATACGCTTTCCGATCACGGTCGTGACCGATGGCCAGTTGCAAATTTTAGGGGAAGGCCCCGTGCTTTCAATCTACCAGCCCCCGGAGGTGCTCGGCGCCATGGATGACTGGAACAAAAAGCAGCACGCGAAATCGGGCCTATCGGAACGGGTCCGGCAAAGCTCATGGACGGTCGCGGCCGCGGAGCGGATGAGCTTGGACTTTGTGCGGCGGTTTGTGGCGCCGTCGGCCTCGCCCATGTGCGGCAACAGCGTGTGCCAAGATCGGCGCTTTCTGCACCGGCTGATGCCGGAGCTCGAGCGTTTTTTTCATTACCGCAACCTCAATGTCAGCACCCTCAAGGAGCTCGCGCGGCGCTGGGCGCCCGAGCTCAAACCCTATGATAAAGACTCCAATCATCGGGCCCTGGAAGATGTCCTCGCCTCGATCGACGAGTTGGCATATTACCGCCAGCATCTGTTCAAGCTTTAATCGATGCGCGTACGCTCATCGCTTCCCCTAGCGCTATACCGCGCCGAGTCCGTACGGGCGCTCGATCGCGAGGCAATCAAGAGCGGCGGGCTCGCGGGTTTGACCTTGATGAACCGTGCCGGCGCGGCGGCTTTCGAAGTTTTGCGTGCCCGCTGGCCCGCAGCCAGCCGGATCCTCGTTCTCTGTGGTCCCGGTAATAACGGCGGAGACGGTTATGTGTTAGCGCGCGAGGCACGGCGCGCGGGCTTGACGGCCGCGATCCGGCAGGTTGGCGACACGGCACTCGAAGGCGATGCGCGCGCCGCGGCCGAGACGGCCCTCGCGGCGGGCGTCACGCCGCAGCCGTTTGATGCTTCGTCTCTGGGCGGCCATGAGGTGTTGGTGGATGCGCTGCTTGGTACCGGCCTCGATCGCGAGGTCCGCGATGAGTTTCGCTCAGCCATTGAGTCCGTCAATCAGTCGCCGCGCCCACGCCTGTCGATCGATATCCCTTCCGGACTCAATGCCGATACGGGGGCGGTGATGGGGGCGGCGGTACGCGCTGACGCGACCGTCAGCTTCATCGGTCTCAAACAGGGTATGTTTACGCACGCGGGTCCGGAGCATTGCGGGGAGATCTATTACGATGATCTGAGCGTGCCGGGTGCGGTCTTTGAGCGCGTGCCGTGCTCCGCCCACCGCTTGGAATTAGGGCCGTTGCGACGCCTCATACCTCCACGCCCGCGCGACGCCCATAAAGGACGGTTCGGCCACGTCCTGGTCGTCGGCGGAGAGATCGGGTACGCGGGAGCCGCCCGCATGGCGGCCGAAGCGGCGTTACGAGTAGGCGCGGGACTGGTCAGCCTGGCCACGCGTGCGGCCCATGCGGCCACGCTGTGCGCGGCGCGCCCGGAGATCATGTGCCACCCGGTGGAGACGCCGGCGCAGATCAAGGGGCTTTTAGATCAAGCCACGGTCATCGCGTTGGGTCCCGGTCTCGGCCGCTCATCGTGGGCCGTCAATCTCCTCGCCCGTGTCATCGAGAGCAAGCTGCCTATGGTGGCGGACGCAGATGCCTTGAATCTCATCGCCCTGGACCCCATCGCCAAGAATACTTGGACGCTCACACCGCATCCGGGAGAAGCAGCGCGTTTGCTGGGGATGACGGTGGCGGAGGTTCAAGCCGATCGCTTTCGGGCGGTTGCGGAGTTGCAGCGCCGTTACGGGGGCGTCGCCATCCTCAAAGGATGCGGTACGCTCATCTGTGGTCCGAACGGGGACATCAGCCTCTGCCCTTACGGTAATCCGGGCATGGCAAGCGGGGGGATGGGCGATGTGCTCACCGGGGTGATCGCGGGGTTGCTGGGGCAGGGTTTATCTTCCCTCGATGCGGCCGCCCTCGGCGCCTGTTTACACGCGCGCGCGGGCGATCGAGCGGCCGCGTCGGGCCAGCGCGGGTTGCTGGCGAGCGATCTCTTTCCGCATCTCCGAGATCTTGCGAATCCCACGCTATCGGAGAGCTTGTGAAAAAATCGTCGCGAGCGATGGGAGGTCGCGTTTCGCCGGAGCGCAGGAACCGGAGTGTATATTGAAATACATGAGGATTCCGAGCACCGCGCAACGATGCGGGCGGGCTGCGCAGTAGATTTTTTCACAAGCTCTCCGATAGCG
>MUGK01000047.1 GCA_002007425.1 Chromatiales bacterium USCg_Taylor
TTGGTTTTTCCTGTCATGTCCGACTCCCGAGAGGACTCGGGAGGACATCATGACACCAGCAGGCATATGTGTAAAGATATTACAGTAACGATGTACTAGTCATACCGCTACGAGCCTGTCGCCCTCGAGTTGTCCGGGCGCTACTGCTGATATCCGCGTTCGTCATGCAAGGCGATATCGAGGCCTTGCAGCTCGGCCTGTTCGTTGACCCGCAAGCCGACCATCCCATCGACCACCTTGAGGATGAAGTAGCTCACGATCGCCGTGTAAACCCAGGTGAACGCGACGGCCTTGAGCTGCGCCGCCACTTGCCCACCGATAGTCATGCCCGCGGCGAGTCCGATACCGCCGAGGCTGCCCGCGCACACGCCGGTGAGTAAGGCGCCGACCGTGCCGCCGATGGCATGCACGCCGAAGGCATCGAGCGAATCGTCATAGCCTAGCCAACGCTTGAGGCGGGTGGACGCCAGGAAACACGCCACGCCGGCCGTGGCCCCGATCAACAGGGCCCCGAGCGGTCCGGCCGATCCCGCGGCGGGGGTGATCGCCACCAAGCCCGCGACCGCCCCGGTGGCGATGCCGAGCACGCTCGGTTTGCCATGGGCCGCCCATTCACTGAACATCCAGGCCAAGGCCGCGCTCGCGGCTGCTATCTGCACGACGGCCATCGCCATCCCGGCGACACCGTCGGCGGCCCCGGCGCTGCCGGCATTGAACCCGAACCAGCCCACCCAGAGCATGGAAGCGCCCGCGACCGTAATCCTGAGATCGTGCGGGGGCATGGGTTTCTCGGGATAGCCCTTGCGTTTGCCCAGCACGAGCGCGGCGATAAGCCCCGCGACCCCGGCGTTGATGTGGACCACCGTGCCGCCGGCGAAGTCAAGCGCGCCCCAGTGCGATCCGATGAGCGATCCGGCGCCGCTCCAGACCATGTGAGCGATCGGGCAATAGACGAGCGTGAGCCAAAGGCCCGTGAACCAGAGCATGGCCGAAAACTTCATACGCTCGGCAAAGGCGCCGACCATGAGCGCCGGGGTAAGGATCGCGAAGCTCATTTGGAAGGTCATGAAAACGCTCTCGGGGACGCTCAGGCGCAGGCTGTCCCGTTCGACGCCATTCAGGAGGGCATTCTTCAGGCTCCCAATAAAGGATCGGAGATTGATGACCCCGTCCTGCATGCCGGTGGTATCGAAGGCCAAGCTGTATCCCCACAGCATCCACAGGATCGTCACCAGAGAGGCAATGGCGAAACACTGCATCATGACCGAAAGCACGTTCTTGGCCCGCACCATCCCGGCGTAGAACAATGACAGCCCAGGCATGGTCATGAACAAGACCAGCGCCGTGGCCGTGAGCATCCAAGCAGTATCGCCCGAGTTCAAGCCGGGTGCGGTTGGGGCGGCCGGCGTTTCTACCGGCGCGGTTGCGGACGTCTCTGCCGGCGCCGGAGCGCTATCCTCCAAGGGGGCTTGAGCCGGTAGCCCGGCGTCCGGTGCCGCGGCGGGCATAGCAATTGGCTGGGGGTCCGCCGGCGGGATCGGCTCGGCCATCACCGCCATCGGCAACGCTACGACGCTTAGGAGCAGCACCAGCAATCCGGCGCGCGTGCTTGACATCATTTTCAATTCTCCTTCGGCGGAATGATCATGGCCGGACCCGATCGAGCGCCTCGCGTCCGGCAAGCAGCGCGGCGGCGAGTGAGAGCGGGACCAAGTGATAGACTGCGCGGTAGAGCAACAGCGCCGCCGCCAGGGATTCGGTCGAAATCAAGCCATGAAAGCTCAGGAGCAAGATGCTCTCGAAGACACCGAGCCCGCCCGGCACATGGCTCACCATGCCCGCGAGCGTCGCGATCGAATAGACGGCGAGGAAGGCGATGAAGGGCACATCCGGTGCGTTCAAAAGCACGTACAAGCACCCTCCGGCGAACACGATGTCCGCAAGGGTGAAGAACAACTGCGCCATCGCGATCCGCGCGGTCGGTAATCGAAACCGCCAACGGCCGATCCGCATCGGCGCGCGCCGGAAAACGAACAGAACAGCCAGCGTCATGAACAGGGCTAATCCGGAGACACCGAGGCCGTGCAATAGCCCAGGCGGAACGGGTAGAAAGCGGCCGATGAGATCCGCGTGCAGAGTCAACGCAGCCGCCCCCAGGACGAAGTTTCCGATCCCGTAGGCGACCATGCCAAAGACTGTAACCTGGGCCACATCCAAGGCGCCGAGGCCGGCCGGAACATATATGCGGTAACGCACCGAGCCGCCCGAGACGATGTTGACGCCCACGGTATTGGCAATCGCGCAACCGCAGAAAGCCGCGAAGGCCACGGTGCGAAAGGCCACCGCCTGCCCGATGTAGCGGAGCGCCGACCAGTCATAGCCGATGAGCACCGTGTAGCTCGCAGCCGTCAGTAACAATGCGAGCCCCAATTGCCCGGAGGAAAGCTGCCGCACCTCGGCAAGCATGCGGTCGACATTCAGCTCCTGCAGAAGGTGATAGATGGCCGAGCTCGCGGCCAAAAACAGGGCGAGCGACAAGAGCGGCATGAGCACGCGCTGCCCGCGGCTCGGCGGCGCCATCGCCCGCGCGATCTCATTGGCATCCGTCATGGGGTGTCCGTATTTACTCTTTTAACTTTGATCGAAGAGCTT
This sequence comes from Chromatiales bacterium USCg_Taylor, assembly GCA_002007425.1. GTDB lineage: Bacteria > Pseudomonadota > Gammaproteobacteria > JACCXJ01 > JACCXJ01 > USCg-Taylor. The sequence goes on from MUGK01000047.1 coordinate 2,653, forward strand.
GGGGAAAAAGTCGTCGCGAGCGAAGGGAAGTCGCGTTCCGCCGGAGCACAGGAACCGGAGTGTATATTGAAATACATGAGGATTCCGAGCACCACCGGAACGCGAGGTTCCGAGCGCAGTAGATTTTTTCACAAGCTCTGAGACAATCGGGCTGATGCGGGCATTATCCATTTGTAGATCGATAAGCCAGACGAGGATGGTGCATCAGGTCGCGCGGCAGTTGCCGCAATTCGAGGCCTACTTCACGCCCGACTACGAGAAAGCCGCGACGGATACCCTAGCCAGCCTTTGAGCAATGAACGTTTCTATGCCAAGATTGATCGCATGTCGGGGCAGCAGCGCGAGACGAGGCCGCAGGGCCGGCGGCGATTAGACGCTCATTTCACGGGGCAAGCCGTCGCTGGGCAGAGAGAGCTGCCATTGTGAAAATATCCGAACCTGGCCCTTTTCGCTCCCTTCAAGAAACCGACCGCCGCTGGGTTCTATTGAGCCATGCCAACCCGGAGGATAACCAAGCAACGATTTGGTTTGCCACGCAGCTCGCGAATGAAGGGTACAGCGTCTGGTCAGACGCAATCGGCTTAATAGGTGGGGAAGATTTCTGGGGTGATATTGAGGAAGTGATTCGGTATCGAGCCGCGAAAGTCGTTTACCTCCTGTCGAGGGCATCAAATGACAAGGACGGCTGCCTGAAGGAGCTACATCTAGCACAGAGCGTGGCTCGCAAAGAGGCCCTCAAAGATTTTGTCATTCCGCTCAGGATTGGCGATCTATCCCACGCCGACGTGAATATCCGTGTCAGCTCGTTGAACAGCATCGAGTCACGTGCGTGGAATGTTGGTCTGGCAGATCTGCTTCGCAAGCTTGACGACGACGCCGTACAGCGAGGTTCGGCGAAAGACTTCCGTGCAACGAGCGAGTGGTGGAAATCTCGGTTCGCAACAAGCTTATCCGTGCGCGAGGAGCCGGAGAATCTCTACTCTAACTGGTTCCGTATTCTGAACAATGAGCTCGTGTTGTATTGGCATGGATTGCGCCGCACCGAGATCGGGCCCATTGGCCTACCTCAACATCTACCGTGGCCGGCGCTCGAAAGCTCAGGAGGGATCTGGACCCTAGCGACGGTGGATTCCGTTGCGGCCTGTTTGCAGAAGCCGTACTACATCGATCGTACCTACAACTTCCTCAAGCGTCGCGGCTTGATGGAACACGAATTATCACAAGACAAGCACTGTTTTGGCTCTCCGATTGGTCTCGTAAAAGGCGATGACATCGCCTTTGCTTCTTCGGGTGGGCGTAAGGGCCGCAGGAGCGTCGTCGGATACAAGACGCGTATGAATGCGCACGGTGAAACGTGGCTTCGGTATTGGCACTACGCAATCCAACCCATACCGGCGTTCCGCCCAGAATTCATCATGATGATCCGTAGCCACGTACTTTTTAGCTCAGATGGAAAGACTCTCTGGTCAAGCCCAGAGCGGCTACACAAAGCCAGGCGAAATCAATGCAAGAATTGGTGGAACGATGCGTGGCGCGATCGCATGCTGGCAGTTATGAGCTGGCTTGCGGACGGGAATGCTACGATCTCGATCGACATCGGCGCGTCTGGACCGCTGGTGATCGATCGTCACCCTATGTCGTTCGAGAGTCCCGTAAGCTACGTACTGCCTCAACGCAAAGAATCTGAGGATGCCGACACCGAAGATGCAACGGATGTGGAGCGTAATGACGAGGGTGACGATGATGGCTACGGCGACGCCGATGATGAGCACGATGACGAAGAGGATGACGCCGGGGCTGATGAAAAATGATGCGCACGAGGCTCCAGTATTCGCCTGAGCCAGAACTCCGGTTTGCCTTCGATCAGACGGCGGAAGATCCTCGAGATGGCATTGCGCTTTTTGGCCCACTTGATGTTGCTCGGCCGTATGGAGTACGTGCCGGCGTCATTGGAACCGAACGGGGAATCGAACTCTACCGAAGGTGGGTCACATGGGCCCAGTGCCCCGTGTTTCGCCAGCCGGCTGATCCAAGTCGTCCAGTTTTTCCAGGATTTTCCGCGGCATTTCGCACGGAATGGGCGCCCGATCCCTGCTGCACTCTGACTCTAACCGATGACGAGCTTGACGAGCGACTGGCAGTTGCCGATGCTCATCACCGCGTCTATGGCGTTGTCAGCCTGTATGCCGACCGAATAGTTGCATCGAGACGCGAGGACGAATCGCGACCAGACCTCTGGTTCGTTGTTGTGCCCGACAGGGTGAAAGTTCACTGCAAGCCCAAGTCGCGCGCACCGCTGGCACGACCGCATCGACCAGTCGGCCCTTCCGGAATGCAGCGCAAGCTCGCGATTTCCGGCGCAATCAGTCGCTATTCCAAGAGTTGGAAGCAGAAGCCCAGATCTACTTGCACGAAGTAGACTTTCACAACCAACTCAAGGCGCGGCTATTGCGCGATCAGGTTGTCACCCAGGGTGTGAAGGAAAAGACACTCGCAAATATCGTGTCTTTGCCCAATGAGGAATTCTCCACGCATGACTTGGCCATGCAGCCGGATATCGCGTGGCGATTGAGCACGGCCGTGTTCTACAAGTGCGGTGGCAGACCGTGGAAACTTGCGAATGTGCGCCCGGGAGTGTGTTACGTCGGGGTGGTATTTAAGCAGGATCTCACGCACGCTGATCCGCGTTGGGCTTGCTGCGCAGCGCAGATGTTCCTAGATTCCGGAGATGGCCTGGTGTTCAAGGGAGCGTTGGGTCCGTGGCACTCACCGGACACAGAACAGTTCCATCTGAGCTACGACGCGGCAAAGGATCTGGTGAGTCGCGTCTTGACGGGCTATCGAAAGAGCACGGGGTCGGACCCACAGGAAGTCTTCGTGCATGGTCGCACGATGTTCAACTCTGACGAAATCGACGGCTTTAGAGAAGCGGCGGGGAGAGACGTACGGATAGTCGGCGTTACCATCAAAAAGGACAAGACACTGAAACTCTTTCGTGAGACTGGTACAACTCCCATTCTTCGAGGTTCCTCGCTTGTGGTGGGCTCGGACACAGCGTATGTCTGGACGAAGGGTTACGTACCGCGACTTCAAAGATATCCCGGATGGGAGGTGCCGAATTGTCTAAAAATCCAAACGCGGGCCAAGGGGATCGCAATCGAGACAATTGTTGATGACATTCGAATGTTGACAAAGCTCAACTACAACGCATGCAGTTTTGCAGACGGTCTGCCCGTCACGCTGAAGTTCGCGGATGCGGTGGGTGAAATCCTGACCGCAGCGCCATCCACGGATGATCCTCCGCCTTTGCCGTTTCGGCATTACATCTGAGAATTTGCGGTGGCGACGAGCGCTCCGTCAGCGTTCAGCTAGCAGCCTTTGCCACAAATAGTGGACGACGGGAACGGGCTGTTTCGGTAGTGGTTGTGGCTGAAATTAGCGGATTTCCGGAAATGAACCACCGACCACATCGAGCGGAAAAAGCCAAGTAGGTTAAAGGGCCTCCTTTCGTTACCGCACCTTGTCTTCGTCACTCTCGGTTTTCCGGCCGTCGGCTGCCGCACTTTCGGCCAGATAAACGCAATTATCGCGTGAACGACACCATCACTGGCTAGCCGCGAGGGCCCACTCGGCGGTCACAGGCAATTCAAACGAATCATTGCGCAAGAGCCGCGTCGAAAAGAACAATATTTCAATATTTCTCAACGGCACAGGTTTTAGGATTGAGGCGGGACTATCACATCTTCTCCGATCTCCTATGACTCCTGTTCGGCATAGGGAGTACATCGGCTGATAAAAAGAATATCCGCCTCGCGATCGTATTTGAAGCTCAGTTTCTCTTCCTCACTAACTAACTCTCCTCCGGTCAGTTTTCGGGCGATGTACGCGGTACTAATCCAATGTCGTCGCGGAGAACTATATTGGCTCATGAGCCGCAGGATTGGAGACAAACCCTGAGAGATCCCCACGAAATATTGGCGCCAAGCACAATCGTTATGATTGGAGGTTCGGGACTCTGGCGTTACGGAGTGGGATACTTTTCCAAGCGATGCATAATTCGGCGGCTGTAAAGTGATCCTGCGCTCGTTCGATGATACGAATGCCGAGAAAGATCACGGATAGAACGTCCCGGTGCCGCACGGTATTGGCCTGATCGTGACGCATCAGTCCGCGTTCCTTGGCGGTGCTGCCGATGAGCCACAACACCAGCAGCGCGAGGGCCAAGATGAGGAGCAAAATCGCCAGCCGCTGTGGGTCACGGCTACGATGAAACTCGAGCGCCAGACCAAACCGGGCGCTTTTCATATCGCGGAAGCTCTCTTCGATCTGCATGCGTTGGCGATAGATCTGTACCACGCTATGGGCGAGCTTGCGGCCAGCCGGTAGATTACTCGCCAAAATCCATGGCTCACGCGCTGCTCGGGCGGCCTTGTTGCTGCGCTGACTGCGTGAGCGCTTGCCGTAGCGGTTGATTTCATGGCGCCCCTTGGCTTTGCTTTTGTAGATCACCAGTTGGCAGACATGCGCCTGACTACGGGCCAACCGCACTTCGCCCAAGACCCGGGGTGTAGCGGTCGCCTGTGGGTGCAGCGAGTTGACCGATATCCAGTCGCTCTCGCTACCGAGCTTGACATAGCGCCGGTCACGCACCCGCGACACCCAGCACCATCCCCATGCCTCCACGGCCTGAAACCAGGGCGTCTTGAAGCCGGCGTCGGTCACCAAGATCGGCCGGCATCCGACCGGCAGCACCGCCTGGAGCCGATGCAGAAACTGCACGTGGGTCTTCGGCTTTACCGCCGTCTTGCGACCGTGCACTTCCTCATACACGGTAAGCGCCCGGCCCTCGACCGCCAGTGACACGCGTAATACCTGATTGCGCCGCCATTCGTCCAGATCTGACCAATCGACCAGCAGCACCGGTTGTCGCTGCGACCCTACCAGCCGATGCGCTAGCACTCCATACATCGCCTCGCGTTCGGATTGCAGATGCGCGTTCGACAACAACCGGTCAGCGCGCTTGATGTTGTGCTTCTCGCGGGCAACACCCGCAATAGCGCGGCCCAAGCCGGTTACGGTCATCCGCTGCGATGTCAGACCCGCCCAGACCATCGTCTCTAGCGCCTCTCGACGCACAGCGTGCATCTCGACGCACGTTTGAATCAGCAATTTGTGCAATACTTCTCGCGCCTGCATGGTGTGACCTCCTGTAAGCTTCGAACACTTCCTTGAGATCATCAGACACCATGCAGGTTCCTCATCAATTCAACTTTATCTCGTTGTTTGAAAGACCATTTTCTAGGGGATACCTCAGGGACAAACCACAGTTGGTCTTAGTGAGCGCCCTTAGGTTTTCGGGGAAAGTCACACGAAGACCCCTACTTACGGTTGGCGAGGTCTTTAGCAATGCGCTCCGCCGCGCGCCGGCCGCTCACCACCGCGCCGTCGGAGTGGGCGCTCACTAACCAGTCCCGGCGAAATAAACCCCGTCCTCCGGTTCGAACAGCGCCTGCGCTTTTGCATCGAGCGGCGAGCGGCCGGGCGGCCACACCGCGACCGCCGCGGGGTGATGGCTGTAGAGATAGGGCTCGCGCACGTGCGATTTGAAGCCTGGCCAGAGCTTGGAGAGCGCGGCGGTCATTTCCGCGACGGCTTCATCGTGTGGTTTCATGTGGAGTCGGCGCGCGGCAGGGCCGTGGACGAGGAGCGAGAAGACATCGGTCTTGGCATTGGGTTCGCCCTCGCTTTGCGTCCCGTAGATCACACCCAGCGTGCCGTCGCTCAATACCGGCAGCGGTGTTTCACCGTTGACGCGCCAGAGGTTTTCGGCAGTGCGATCGACGATCAGGTGCGCGACCACGTACTGGCCGAGGTCCAACGATGCAATGGCCTCGCGTTTGGCGCGCGACAACTCCGGCGTCAGGCTGATCGAATGCACCCGTGTGAAGGGGACCGCGAGCACCACCGCTTCCGCTTCGACCGTCTCGATGCGTCCGGCGTGCTGATAGTAGACCCGTGCGCGCCGTCCGGCGTCTCCGGTTCTGTCGCGCACCACACGCACGACGCGGGCGGATAGGAGCTTCGGACCGCGGCAAGCGCCTCGATCAAACGGATATTGCCGCCGCGGACGTGATAATGCTTCTGGCCACCCTCGAGAAAGATCCCGAATTCCAGTAGACCGGCCAGCGCGCTGAATCGATCCCAGGGCGCCGCCAGCTCGCATTCGATCGTCAATCGCACGAACTCGGCGGCATTGGGGGGAAGCTTCTCCCGCTCGATCCATTCCGCGAACGATATGCCCTGGAGCGCCCGCACCGCGCCATCTGCCAGACCTTTGGCGAGCGCCGTTTTTCTCAGCGCCGAGGCCTTCCCGAGCCACGTCGTGAGCGCCGCCTGCTCGTCGTCCGAAAGAAACGTCGCGAAGTACTGCTCAGCGGTGTCCTGAACGAAAGCGTGCAGCTTGCCGTCGATGATGACGCTGGAGAACGGCTCGCCGCTCTCTTCGTCGTGCGCAATCCCCAGCTCGCGCGCCATCCCGAGCGCCGGATTGTCCCCCCACATCTCCTGCAATCCGTATTCGGCCTGCAGGCCGCCGGGATAGCGCGCCGTCGCCACGCGGCCGCCGAAGACATCGCTGGCTTCGATGACTTGTGCCACGATGCCACGCTTTTGTAGCTCGTAGGCCGTCGTAAGCCCCGCCAGCCCACCGCCCACTACCACGACGCGCGTCGCCGCGGGGACTTCCGCGAAGCTGGCCGGGAGTGCCCCGAGCAGGAGTACACACAGCAGGGTCAGCGTTCTCAGCAAGGAACCTTTCTGCATTCGTTTCGCCAAGCTCGGCAGCGGGCGCGGCTCGGCGGCGTCACCGCCCGGGCGATCTCATTGGCATCCATCATTGGGTGTCCGTGCTTACTCTTTTGACTTTGATCTGAGACAATCGGGCTGATGCGGGCATTATACATTTGTGGATCGATAAACCAGACGCGGATGGTGCATCAGGTCGCGCGGCAGTTGCCGCAATTCGAGGCCTACTTCACGCCCTACTACTGTGATGGTTTCATCAAGCTGGTTTGCCGCGCCGGGCTACTCGACTTTACGGTGATGGGTGGTCAGTTCTTGCAACAAACGCTAAGATATCTGGAGACGCATCGGCTCGCCCTGGACCTCGAAGGACGGAACGGCCGTTACGATCTGGTCGTCACCTGCAGCGATCTCATCGTCCCGCGCAATATCTTGGGGCCTAAGCTGGTGTTGGTGCAAGAAGGCATGACCGATCCCGAGACGCTGGCGTTTCACCTCGTCAAGGCGCTCAAGCTACCCCGCTGGATCGCGCAGACCGCAGCCACGGGACTCTCCGATATGTACGATATTTTCTGCGTTGCTTCCGACGGCTACCGGGACCTCTTCATCCGCAAGGGCGTGCGGCCGGACAAGATCCGCGTGACCGGGATCCCTAATTTCGATGATTGCGCGAGCTTTCTCGGCAATGATTTTCCCTACCGGGACTATGTCCTAGTGGCGACCTCCGATCGCCGCGAGACGTATAACTACGAGAACCGCAAGCGTTTCATCCATAAGGCCAACGGGATCGCCGATGGGCGCAGGATCATTTTCAAGTTTCATCCCAACGAGAACGCCGAACGTGCCCGCCGAGAAGTGGAGCGTTATTCGCCCGGTGCGCTCAGCTTCAGCGATGGCAATACCGATCATATGATCGCCAACTGCAAGGCGCTCGTCACCCGCTTTTCCTCGGTGGTCTATGTCGCGGCCGCGCTCGGCAAGGAACTGCATTGCGATCTCCCGGCCGCTGAGGTCAAACGCTTGCTGCCACTCCAAAACGGCGGCCGCTCGGCCGCCAACATCGCGAACGAATGCCTGGCGCTTTTCGGTTAGCATGAACGTGATCGTGATTCAGGCCCGGATGGGCTCGACGCGCCTGCCCGGCAAGGTGATGCTGGACCTCTGCGGTGCGCCGCTCATCGTACGCATGCTCGAACGGGTGCAACGGATCAGAACACCGGCGAGGATCGTGGTGGCCGTCACTACCGAGGCAGCCGATGATTGCCTGTTCGATGTCTGCCGCGCGCGCGGATTCGAGGTATTCCGAGGCCATCCGACTGATCTCCTCGACCGCCATTACCAAGGGGCGCGTGCCTACGGGGCCGAGGTGGTGGCTAAGGTGCCCTCGGACTGCCCGCTCATCGATCCCGCGATCATCGACGCCGTATTCGAGCGCTTCGCTCAAGGTGATTGCGACTATGCGAGCAACCTGCATCCCCCTTCGTACCCCGATGGCAACGACGCCGAGGTGATGTCGATGAGCGCGCTCGCCAGCGCCTGGCGGGAGGCCGCCCAGGGCTTCGAGCGCGAGCACACGACGCCCTTTCTCTGGGAACATGGCGAGCGCTTCCGGCTCGCGAATGTCGCGTGGGACCCGCGCCCCGGCGACGCGCCGGTGCAAGACTATTCAATGTCGCACCGCTGGACGCTCGACTACCCCGAGGATTACGAATTCATCCGCCGGGTGTACGCGGCGCTGTACCCGCGGAACCCGGCGTTCGGGCTCGAGGACATCTTGCGGCTCTTGGAGCGCGCGCCCGATCTCCTGGCCATCAACGCACGCTACGCCGGCGTCAACTGGTACCGCCATCACCTGAGCGCGCTGCGTACGATCACCGCGGCCCAGACACGCGTGATCGGATAGGGCGCATGCAAAACGAGCAACTCATGGCGCTCAGCCACCGGGTACGCCGGCATGTCATCAAGATGGCCACGAATGGCGGCTGCTTCATCGGCGCCTCGCTCTCCTGCGTGGACATTCTCACCTATCTCTATGGCAATTGGCTCAACCTGCACCGCGATCGCCTGACCGATCCCGACCGCGACTACTGCCTACTGTCCAAGGGTCATGATGTCCCGGCCCTCTACGGGCTTTTTGCCGAGTTGGGGTTCATCGAGCCGGAGCGGCTGGGAAACCATTTGCGGCCCGACGACGACATTTACTGGCACCCGAACCGCAACATTCCCGGGATCGAATTCCATTCCGGATCGCTCGGTCATCTGCTGAGCGTGGGTCTCGGCATCGCGCTCGACATCAAGCTTCGAGGCGGCCCCGGCCGCGTGGTGGTGGTGCTCGGCGATGGCGAGCTCAACGAAGGCTCGGTCTGGGAGGCGGCGCTGGTGGCGGCGGCCAAGGGCTTGGACAAGCTCATCGCCATCGTCGATCGCAACGGCTTTCAAGCCAACACCGCGACCGAGGATCTCATCCCCATTGAGCCCATCGGGCAAAAGTTCATCGCCTTCGGCTGGAGCGCGGCGCGTATCGATGGGCATGACTTCAACGCCTTGGAGCAAGGACTGGCGACGATCCCGCTCGCGGCCGGACGGCCGTCCGTGATCATCGCCGACACGGTGCGCGGCAAGGGCTTGCCGAGTATCTCGGCGCGCGCCGATCGGTGGTTTTGTAACTTCTCGCCCCGCGAGATCGAGATGCTGCTCGAAGAGCTCGAAGGCACCCGGCGGGCCGAGCTCGAGAGCGAGACGATCGTCGCGCGCTAATTCATTGGTGGCACATGCCAGAGGCCGCTCAAACCCTTCATCCAGAATATCGGAGCTACGAGGATCTGCTCTATGGCATGGCGCAAGCCGATGAGCGCATCATCGTCATGACCGCAGAAAATCGGGCGGCGATCCGCGGGTTACCGGCGCGCCTCGGTCCGCGTTTCGTCGATGTCGGCATCTGCGAGCAGACCCTGATCGGCGCCGCGGCCGGCCTCGCCTTGCGCGGCCGCATCCCGGTGGTCCATGCGCTCGCGAGCTTTCTCACCATGCGGGCGTTCGAGTTTATCCGCACGGATGTGGGGATCCCGAGGCTTCCGGTGAAACTCGTCGGGAGTTTCGCGGGCTTCGTCTCGGAGGCCAACGGACCCACGCATCAAGCGCTCGAGGACATCGCCCTCATGCGCGGCATCCCCGGCCTGAACGTCTGGTGTCCCGCGGATCTCGAGGATATGCTGATCGGTCTCCCAGCCATCCTGCGCGATCCGGCGCCCTACTACATCCGTTACAATCATCTGCCCGCCACTGTGGCGCACACGGATTTTCAGCCCGGCCGCGCCGAGATCTTGAGCCACGGGGAAGACGTGACCTTGTTGACCTACGGCACCTTCTTCGGCGAGTGCCTCCGGGCCGCGGAGATCCTGCGCGCCCAAGGGATCTCGGCCGGCTTGGTCAATTTACGCACGCTAAAGCCCATCGATACCGAGGCATTGGTGTCCGCCGCGCGCAATTCGCGCCTGCTGGTAGCGGTCGAGGATCACTTCAAGATCGGCGGGCTGTATTCGATCCTGGCCGAAACCTTGTTCGAGCGCGGCCTCGCCGTCCCGACGCTCTCTCTCGCGCTCGACAACCATTGGTTTAAACCCGCGCTCATGGCCGAGGTGCTGGAGTACGAGGGTTTCACGGCCGCGAAGATCTCCGCAAGCGTCTTGCAACGGATCCATGAGGCCCGGAGTTGACGATGCCGAACCGGGTCGAATTCAACTCCGAGCTTCCGGTCATCGAACAATCGAATGCGCTATGGTCACGCGCGCAAGGTCTGATCCCCGCCGGCACGCAAACCCTGGCCAAGGGGCCGACGCAGTTCTCCGAAGGCGTCGCACCCAAATACCTCCTGCGCGGTAAGGGCGTCCGGGTATGGGACGTCGATGGCAACGAGTATCTCGATTACAACATGGGCATCGGGCCTATTATCCTCGGCTATTGCCATGAAGCCGTCGATGAAGCCATCCGGCGGCAGCTCTCGAACGGCATTTCGTTTTCGCTCATGCACCCGCTCGAGGTCGAGCTGGCCGAGCTCATGCGCGCCTGCATCCCGCACGCCGAGTCGGTGCGTTTCTCCAAGACCGGGTGTGACGTCACCAGCGCCGCGGTGCGCCTGGCGCGCGCTTATACGCGCCGCGAGAAAGTGCTCTGCTGCGGCTATCACGGCTGGCACGATTGGTACATCGCGGTCACCGCGCTCCATCGACGGCGATACGGCCTGCGTGATCCTCGAACCGTTCGTGTTCGAGCGCGAACAAAACGGATTTCTCGCCGAGCTGCGGAAGATCTGCGATCGCAATGGTACGGTGCTGGTCTTCGATGAGATGTGGACCGGATTCCGCTGCGCGCTCGGAGGCGCCCAAGAGTACCTCGGCGTGCGGGCCGACTTAAGCCTGTTTTCCAAGGCCATGGGCAACGGCATGCCGATCTCGGCCATCACCGGCCGCCGCGACGTCATGGCGCTCTTGGAAAAAGACGTGTTCTTTTTTACCACCTTCGGGGGCGAGACGCTGTCGCTCGCCGCCTCCATCGCGTGCATCGAGTTCATTCGCGACCATGGGGTCATCCGGCACTTGGCACAGGTAGGGCAACAATTGTCGGAGGGATTGAAAAATATCGTGAGCAAGCTGGCGCTGGACTACGTCTCCCTCACGGGCTATCCCTTCCGCACCCTGCTCAGCTTCTCGCCGGCCGCGGGGGATCCCTTGGAGATGAAGACCCTGGTGCAACAGGAGCTCATCCGGCACGGGATCTTATGGAGCGGCATCCATAACCTCTGCCATGCCCACGGGTCCGCGGAGATCGACTACACGCTCCAAGCCTACGCGGCCGTCCTGCCTATCCTCAAGCAGGCCGTCGAGGCCAAAGACATCGCTGCGCGCCTTAAAGGTCGCCTACTACAGCCGGTGTTCCGCAAGACCAGCCACTTTAACACCAAGCCTAAGGCAGTATAAGAACGAGGCTCAAGGTAATTACAAAAGTAAGTAGCTTTTGCTCAGGCACACCCATGCGCGCACTGATCATCGAAGACGAAGCGAAGACAGCGGCTTATCTCCGGCAGGGGCTTTCGGAGAACGGCTTCACCGTCGAAGTCTGCACCAATGGCGAGGATGGTCTTCATCAGGCGCTCACGGTAGAGAACGATCTCATCATCATCGACGTGATGCTGCCGGAGCGGGATGGCTGGTCGATTCTCGCGGCGCTGCGCAAGGCGGGTATACAGACGCCGGTGTTGTTCCTCACGGCCCGGGACACCGTTTATGACAAGGTGAAGGGGCTGGAGCTCGGCGCGGACGATTACCTGGTGAAGCCGTTCGACTTCGCGGAGTTACTGGCGCGGGTGCGGACCATTCTGCGGCGGGGCCCGGCGCGCCAAGCGGAGATTCTGCGCGTCGCCGACTTGCAACTTGACTTGCCGCGACGCAAAGCGAGCCGCGCTGGCGTACGTCTCGACCTCACCGCTAAGGAGTTCGCGCTGCTCGAACTGCTCGTGCGCCGCCAGGGTGAGCCGCTCTCGCGCACGCTCATCGCCGAACAGGTATGGGACGTGAATTTTGACAGCGACTCGAATGTGCTTGAAGTGGCCATCCGCCGATTGCGCTCGAAGGTGGACGATCCGTTTCCGAAGAAGCTCATTCATACCGTGCGGGGAGTGGGCTATGTCCTCGAAGAACGCCCTGAATAGGCCTCTCTTTCGGAACTGGTCCATCGCACGCCGATTGACGCTGCTCTATGCGGGGTCGAGCTTCCTGATGCTCGTGCTCGCCACGACCTATCTCTATTGGTCGCTGGTTGATAACCTTAAGTGGGAGGACAGCGCCTTTCTCTCCGATGAGATTCAAGAGTTCCGAAGGTTCCTGAATAAACGTCCAATCGATAAAGACCTGTTAGCTTATGAAATTCAGATCGAGCCGGCGGCAAGCAAGTTCATCAAGTATTACGTGCGCCTCCTGGATAACCAAGGACGCGTCCTGCTGGAGACACCACGAATGGCCGATGTTCTGCCCGTGGCGTCCTTTCCTGCTGCCATAGCGACGACGGAGATCCCAACGCGGGGAACAGCTTGGAAATCCGGCGCGGGCGAGTCGTATTTGTTGATGTCGGCGCTGGCACAAGTCAACATGAAGGAAATCGCCCCGCAAATTCTTCAGGTTGCCCTTGATGTTTCCATGGACGAAGCGGCAAGGTGAGCATCAGCGTCCAGCGGCAAGACGATCGCACCGTTGAAATAAGCGTCAGCGACACCGGCTGCGGCATCCCGGCCGACCATCTTCCGAAAATCTTCGACCGCTTCTATCGCGTTAACCCGGCGCGTTCGCATCAGTTGAACGCTTCCGGTCTGGGACTGGCCATCGTGAAATCCATCACGAGCCTGCACCGTGGCACGGTCAGCGTGCAAAGCGAAGTCGGAAAGGGCAGCACCTTCACCCTTACGTTCCCGCCAGCGGGCGGGCCCACTGGCGCCTGCGGATAACGAAATTGTTATCTGCGCGTCAGCTTGGCGTAAGCAGGCGTACGCTAGTCTAGGTTCATGAGCGATGTCAAAACTAAGCTCACCAAACCGAGGAAGCCAAAGGACCAGGTGTTCCGTGATCCGCAGTCCGTAACCGATTTCGAGTTCGGAGAGCAGGTCGCTTCTGTGTTTGATGACATGCTGGACCGCTCCGTCCCCTTCTATCAGGAAATCCAACGGATGATCGCCGAGATGGCAACAGACTTCGCCACCGCAGGCAGCAACGTTTACGACCTGGGCTGTTCGACGGGCAATACGCTAGTGAACCTCGACGCTGCCGCGGGTGAGAGCGTCAAGTTGATCGGGGTCGATTACTCGGAGGACATGCTGAAGCGCTGCCGCCAAAAGCTGGCTGACAGCGGCTTCAAGCACAAGCACGAGTTGATTTGCGCAGACCTGAATCGAGGCGTTCACATCGAAAACGCTTCCATGGCTGTCATGGTGCTCACGTTGCAGTTCGTACGGCCGTTGTATCGGGACACACTCACCAAATCCATCCTCCAAGGGCTGAACGAAAACGGCTGCCTGATACTCGTCGAAAAGGTGCTGGGCGAAGACTCGGTCTTCAACCGGCTGTTCATCAAGTACTACTACGACCTGAAGAAACGCCACGGCTACAACGAGTTGGAAATCGCACAAAAGCGCGAGGCCCTCGAAAACGTGCTGGTGCCCTACAAGCTGCCGGAGAACCGGGAAATGCTGTTGAGGGCCGGCTTCCGCTACTGCGAGGTGTTTTTTAAATGGTATAACTTCTGTGGAATCGTGGCGCTCAAATGATGGTCAGGATCGGCAACTTCCTCTTTCATTATCGGAATGCGCTCTTTCCGGTGGTTTACGCGCTGCTGATTTTTAAGAGTCAGCCGTTGCTGGCAAGCTACCGGCTTGCGGCGATCCCCGGCTTCCTGGTGGCGCTCACCGGCCAGCTTTTGCGCGCCGTCACCATCGGCCTGGAATACATCATTCGCGGCGGAAGCAACCGCCAGGTCTATGCCGAGAAGCTGGTGCAAGGAGGCCTGTTCGCTCATTGCCGGAATCCGCTCTGCGTGGGAAATTTATTGCTTCTCCTCGGCGTGGGCATCGCCTCGAACTCGGTGGTGTTTCTCTCTGTGGCCGTGCCGTTCTTCCTTTTCGCCTATTGGACGATCATCGCCGCGGAGGAGACCTATCTTCGGAACAAGTTCGGCCAAGAGTTTGATGACTATTGTGCCCGCGTGAACCGGCTCCTCCCCAACTTGTCCGGCCTTGCGCAGACCCTTAGCGGGATGAGATTCAACTGGCGTCGCCTCATCACGAAAGAATACGGGTCCACGTATTACTGGCTGGCGGGCATCACCCTCGTGACGCTCAAAAACATCTGGCTGAACGGTGACTATCGGCACGGCGGCTCGGTCGAGGCGGCACTTTGGCTTTCCTTGGCGCTGGTGACGGTCGGCTACGCCGTGGCGCGATTCATGAAAAAGAGAGGGCTTCTAAAAGAGGTCCCGAAACTTGTATCGTGAGTTGCCATTTCTAACCCATGAGCCGATTGCTGTTGCTTCCATGTGTGGTTCTTCTCGCGGGTTGTGCCGGCTTCGAGCCCAAACCGCTCGCGCTGGCGCAGACCGCGAGCAAGCTCGAATCGCGCACGCTGGCCGACGCCGGCTTGCGATCGGATTTGGCGGGGCTGACACTCGTCGCCTTCTTCTACCATCCGAGTCTGGAGGTGGCGCGGGCGCAGTGGGGCGTAGCCACGGCGGGCATCAAGACGGCGGCTGGCCGCCCGAATCCGACGGTCAGCGTCACACCGGGCTACAACTTCAACGCCGCGAGCGGCATCTCGTCGTGGTTTCCTGGCTTTACGTTCGATGTGCCGATTGAAACCGCAGGTAAGCGCGGAAAGCGCATCAGGCACGCCGAACACCTCGCCGAGTCAGTCCGGCAGACCCTGACCACCGTTGCCTGGCAGGTGCGCGGCAACTTGCGGACGGCGTTGATTGACCTCACGACGTCCGAACGGCGTCGTGACCTTTTGCGGCAGCAGTTGGAAGTCCAACAGCGGCTTGCTGAACTTCTGGATCAGCGGCGCCGTGCCGGCGGCGCTTCCGCGGTAGGGGTTTCGGCGGCTCGCGTCGCATTGACGAAGCTGCAAGCGGACGAGGCGGACGCTGACAGCCAGGTGGCGGAAGCGCGCAATCGGCTCGCCGAGGCCCTCGGCTTACCGGTCGTGGCTCTGGATGGCGTTCAGTTTAGATTTCCCTTGGAATCTGTTTCGAACCTTGCCGCGCTGCCGAATAGGGCCGAAGCCAGGCGCCTGGCGTTGCAACAGCGTTCCGATATCCGTGCGGCCCTGGCGAACTATGAGGCGAGCCAGTCGGCGCTTACTGCAGCCTATGCCTGTC
The DNA here is from genome assembly GCA_002007425.1 of Chromatiales bacterium USCg_Taylor. Lineage (GTDB taxonomy): Bacteria > Pseudomonadota > Gammaproteobacteria > JACCXJ01 > JACCXJ01 > USCg-Taylor. The sequence continues at coordinate 18,367 of MUGK01000047.1, forward strand.
CAACACCACACCAGAGACGTCCTTGGCAACGGCAGGCGTCCATATAAAGAACCATGGCTGAATTATGGCCAATTGTCATTCTGGGCTTTGTCGCGTTCGTAACCTCGTTTGGCGCACATGTCGTGGCCGTGAATCTGCCAGTGTATGCAGCACAAGTTGGCGTCGGTGTGGCCATGATCGGTCTCCTGATCGCCGCCTACGACGCTGCTGAGGTGGTCGCGAAGCCAGTTTTCGGAGCGATTGCTGATCGCCGGGGTATGAAGCAGACCATGCTCGCCGGAATTGCGGTCTTTGTCATCGCCTCCCTTGCCTACTTGTGGGTGGACCCTCGGCTGTTGCTCCTCATTCGTTTCCTACAAGGGGTTGGCGCCGCGGCACTATCCGCGGTATCGCTTGCCCTGGTCGCGGCATACGCGGTTGAGCGGCGGGGCCGAGCCTATGGAATCTACAACGCCCTCAAAGGCGCGGGATATGTGGTCAGCCCGATCGTGGGTGGCGCCATTGTCCTGAATAGCGATTTCTCTATGATCTTCGTGGCGGCGGCGGCCATCGGTGTCGTGGCCTTTGTACTATCCCTGCTCCTTCCCAAGCCGAAGGCGGAGATCAAAAAGGGTCTCGACGATGATGACGCCGGCATTGGTCTGTTGGGATTAGTGGCAGCCTTTCGCCAATCGTCGTTGTGGCCGTGGTACGTTGTGACTGTGATCAACATGTTCTTTGTCGGCATCCTGTTTGGATTCCTGCCGGTGCGAGTGTATGCCTTGGGGTACGGCCCGCTGATAAATGGCGTTCTTCTCACCGCAGTCAGCGCCAGCTACTTGTTGGTCCAACCGTTTGCCGGGGCGCTGGCAGATCGTATCAGTTCGGCACTGACCATCCGCGTGGGCCTGTTCCTTGCGGGCGCATCTATCATCCTGATCCCCTTCGTGACAGGCTGGGTGCTGTTTGCCGTCTCCATCCTGGCAGGCCTTGGGGTAGGCACCGTCTGGACTAACACCGATGCCCTCGTCAGTCAGCAGGCGCAAGCGGGCAGGCTCGGCGCTACGATGGGAGTCGCTGGTACCTTCAAGGAGATCGGCGATATGCTTGGGCCGCTGCTTATCGGTGTCGTGTCTCAGGCGTTCGGGCTCACAGTCGGCTTCGTTGCATGTGGCGTGCTCGGCCTGCTTGCGTTGGGGCTGATAGCGAACAAGAAAGTCGCTAGTCGCGAAAGCGGGGCCTAACCCATCACCGCGCCCACAAAACCAAGTTGCCGCCCGCGGGAGTGTCCGCCGGGGACCGCAGATAACAGGGATGTTATCTGCACGTCAGCTTGGCGAAAGCAGGCGCCTGCTATTCTGAACCATAGGTGCCGGTTCGGGACGTGAATCGGCCCTCAGACTATGCACCGCGGGCTGCCATTCATTTTGTTTGGGCTTGTTGTTGGCTGCGCCCATTACCAGCCAAAGCCGCTCGTGCCGGCGGAGATTGCGAGCAACCTGGAATCGCGCACGCTGGCCGACCCCGGCTTGCGAACGTTCGTTACGACGAACGCACCAAAATTGGCCAAGGAGTGGCCGCGCCGATCTTGGGATTTGGCGGGGTTGACACTCGTCGGACTCTTTTACCATCCCACTCTCGACGTGGCGCGGGCGCAGTGGGGCGTAGCCACGGCGGGCGTCGAGACGGCGGCTGGCCGCCCGAATCCGACGGTCAGCGTCACACCGGGCTACAACTTCAATGCCGCGAGCGGCCTCTCGCCCTGGATTCCCGGGTTCGCGTTCGATGTGCCGATTGAAACAGCAGGTAAGCGCGGAAAGCGCATCAACCATGCCGAACACCTCGCCGAGTCAGCCCGGCAGAACGTCACCACCGTTGCTTGGCAGGTGCGAGGCAACTTGCGTACGGCGTTGATCGACCTCACGACGTCCGAACGTCGTCGTGACCTCTTGCGACAGCAGTTGGAAGTCCAACAACGGCTTGCTGAACTTCTTGATCAGCGCCGCCGTGCCGGTGGAGCCTCGGCGGTGGAGGTTTCGGCGGCTCACGTCGCACTGACGAAGTTGCAAGCGGATGAGGCGGACGCCCAGCGTCAGATGGCGGATGCGCGCAATCGGCTCGCCGAGGCCCTCGGCTTACCGGTCGCGGCCCTGGATGGCGTTCAGTTCAGATTTCCCCTGGGGTCTGCCTCGAACCTCGCCGCGCTGCCGGATGAGGCCAAGGCTCGACGCTTGGCGCTGCAAACACGTTCGGATATCCGCGCGGCCCTGGCGAACTACGAGGCGAGCCAGTCGGCGCTTCAGATCGAAGTTGCCAAACAGTATCCGGACCTCCATCTCGGCAGCGGCTACCAGTGGGACCAGGGCGACAACAAATGGGACCTCGCCCTCACTCTGGAGCTACCGATTCTGAACCACAACCAAGGCCCTATTGCCGAAGCGGAGGCGAGGCGGGAGGAGGCCGCGGCACAACTGCTCGCGCTCCAGGCTAAAGTCATCGCCGAGATCGACCGTGCGGCGGCCGCTAAATCCACCACTGCCGAGCAACTCAAGAGGCTGCGCCAGGTTCATCGGGCGTCGAGCGACCAACTGAGGCTCGTGCAAGCAAGACTCGCCGCGGGCGCCGTGGACCAGCTCGAGCTCCAAAACGCCAAACTGGAAGTGGGCGTTAGCGCGCTGGTGGTACTGGATGTCGAGGCCAAGTCCAGTCTGGCGGCGGGCCAATTGGAGGATGCGTTGCAAATACCGTTGAGGGGACTGTCGGTGGCCCAGCAGCGCGGCACGCAAGGCAACTGATGGTGAAGACGACGATTGTTGCAATGATGGCCGGATTGGCGCTCGGCGCCAGCGTGACGTGGTGGTTTTCCAGGCACGGAGCGGAGGAAGCCCCGCCAGCCGACAAGTCCGAGGCGCAGGTCGAGCAGGGCACCAACGGCGAGCGCCCCGTGAAGCTGGACCACGCCAGGCAGGTCAGCGCGGGCATCGTGACCGCGAACCCGCGGATCATGGAAGTCCCATCGGAGGTCCAGGGATACGGTCGCGTGCTGGACCCGACGCCGCTGGCGACTTTGCTGCTCGAGATCGAATCGGCCGAAGCCGTGCTCGACGCTTCCGCCAAGGAATATGAGCGCGCCAAGGCCCTGTTCGCGGATAACCAAAACGCCTCCGCGCGCGATCTGGAATCCGCCAAGGCCGCGATGAAGCGCGACCGGGCGCTCCGCGAGGTCGCACGAGCGCGGTTGCTCACGGGCTGGGGGAAGGCGCTGGCTGAACGAGACGACTTACCGGCATTGGTCAAGGCGCTGACCGCGCTCGAGTCCGCGCTGGTCCGCCTGAACCTGCCACCGGACGAACCGCTTTCCTCGCCGCCCACCGGCGCACGCCTCGTGTTCTTGAGCGACGAGAACCGCTCGGCGGAAGCGGACTTCGTAAGTCCTGCGCCGAGGGCCGATGCTCAAATGCAAGGACAAGGCTTTCTCTTTCTGCTCGGAAAAAACTCGCTGGAGCTCAGACCCGAGATGGCCGTAACCGGCTTTCTGAAGGTTCGTGGCGAAATGCTCCAAGGCGTGGTGGTACCGCGCTCGGCCGTGGTGCGGCATGAACAACGGGCGTGGGTGTATGTTCAAACCGACGACGCCGGCTTCGCGAGAAAACCGATTGTGTTGAAACACGCGTCCGACGACGGCTGGTCCATCGCTGAAGGCTTGAGCCCCAGCGACAGAATCGTGGTCAGCGGTGCGCAGGTCCTCCTTTCGGAAGAGATCAAAGCGCACGTTCGCTTCGCGGAATAGGATCTTGCACGGACTTATGATTCGGTCGTAAGGCGTACCGCGCCTATGCTGAAATGGGTCGTTGAAAGTTCGCTGCGCTTTGGCGGCGTAGTCATAGTCGTGGCCTCTCTAGTGGCCGTTTACGGCATCTACGTTGCCGGGCGCGTCAAGCTGGACGTCTTCCCCGAATTCGCGCCGCCTCAAATTGTGATTCAAACGGAAGCCCCTGGCCTGTCGGCAGAGGAAGTCGAAGCGCTGGTCACGCGCCCCGTCGAGTACGCTCTGAATGGAACTCCAGAATTGGAGGTCATTTATTCCCAATCGATTCAGGGCTTGTCGGTGGTCACCACTATTTTTCGCGAAGACGCGGACATTTACCGAGTGCGCCAACTGACCGGCGAACGCTTAGCGGAGCTCACCGGCCAACTGCCCGAAGGCGTCGAGGCACCCCGACTGGGTCCACTAAGCTCTTCGACCAGTTTGACGCTCGCGTTGGGGTTGGTCTCGGACGAACGGACGCCTATGGAGTTGCGGACATTCGCCGACTGGACAGTTCGGCTGCGGCTACTGGGTGTGCCCGGGGTGGCGCGGGTCGAGGTCTTCGGTGGCGAGGTCCGGCAAATTCAAATCCAGGTCAAGCCGGAGCGGCTGATCGCGTACAGGCTGTCGATTGATGACGTGCTAGCGGCGGCCCGCAAGTCCACTGGCGTGCGGGGCGCCGGGTTCATCCAAAATGAAAATCAGCGCATCGTCCTCCGCACGAAAGGCCAGGCTCTCTCGCCCGAAGCTTTGGGCGAGGTCGTGCTGGCCCATCACGCCGGATTCAGCGTCCGATTGAAGGACGTGGCCAGCGTCGTGGAAGGACCTGAGCCAACGCTGGGCGGCGGCCAAGTCATGGGCCGACCGGCCATCGTGATGCTGGTCCACAGCCAGTATGGCGCCAATACGCTGGAGGTCACGCGCGCGGTCGAGGCGACCTTGGGCGAACTAAAACCGCTTTTCGCCGCAGAGCAAGTCACTCTCCATCCGGCGTTGTTTCGCCCGGCCAACTTCATCGAGGCCTCGATTCGGAACATCAATCAATCGCTGCTGATCGGTGGCGTGCTGGTCATCGCGGTCTTGTTTTTCTTTTTGGCCAACCTGCGCAGCGCCTTTATCGCGATCACCACCATCCCGCTTTCGCTACTCGCGGCAGTGATCGTGCTGGAATGGTTCGGCGCATCACTGAACACCATCACGCTGGGTGGCTTTGCCATTTCCATCGGCGTCGTCGTGGATGCTGCCATCGTGGGCCTGGAGAATGTCTGGCGGCGCCTGCGCGAGAACCGCACGCGCGAGCACCCAAAATCGTTCTTCTCCGTGGTGCTGGATGCGAGCCTGGAAGTGTGCAGCCCGAGCGTCTATGCCACATTCATCATCGCCGCCGTGTTTTGGCCGGTGCTGACGATGTCCGGCGTCAACGGCCGGCTGTTTGCGCCGCTGGGCGTCGCGTTTATTCTGGCGACGCTGGCTTCACTGGTGGTGGCGATCACGCTGACGCCGGCGCTCTGTTACCTGCTGTTGGCGCGAGCCAGGGCGACTGAGCCGGCTTATATCGTTTGGTTGAAACGCCGGCACCGCCGCTGCTTGGAAGCCGTTTCTCGGCGTCCCACGACCGTCATCGGCGCGACGCTGGCGATTTGCGTCGCGGCGGCAGCGGCCGTGCCCTTTTTTGGCGGGGAATTTCTGCCCGAGTTCAAGGAAGGCCACTACATCATCCGGCTGCTGATGGCACCGGGCACTTCAACCCAGGCTTCGCTGAAAATCGGCACCGCCATCACGGAGGAGCTGCTCAAGAATCCGCGCATCCGTTCGGTATCGCAACAGGTCGGACGGGCCGAGCAAGGGGAAGATACCGCGGGGCCGGAATTCAGCGAGTTCCATGTCGAATTGCCGCCTTTGGCCGGCGAGGAAGAAGAGAGAGTCAAGGACGAGATCCGCGCGGCGCTGGAGAACTTCCCCGGCGTCACCTTCGCCATCACCCCATTCTTGGAGGAGCGCATCGAGGAGATCCTTTCCGGCGGGCGCGGCGAAGTCGTGATTAACCTCTTTGGGGACGACCTGCGGGTGCTCGACCGAAAGGCCGAAGAAGTGCGCCAACTCATGGCCACGATTTCCGGCGCCAGGGACCTGTTGTTGCAGGCCCAATCCGGCTCTCCGGAGGTCACGGTCAGCCTGCGCCACGACCGGCTCAAGCAATTCGGATTTCAGCCCGTGGACGTGCTCGAAGCCATCCAGACCGCTTACCAGGGGACCGTGGTCGCCCAAGCGTATGACAATAATCGTGTCTTTGACGTGACGGTGATTCTGGACCCCGCCAGCCGAAGGGATCCGGAGGCCATTGGCACCCTGTTCGTCCGCAACGCCGCCAAAACCCGGCTGCCACTGCGTGAATTAGCCGAAGTGGGCTACACCGCCGGGCGCGACGTGATCGTTCACGAAGCCACGCTCCGGCGGCAACAAGTCACCTGCGACGTTGAGGGCCGCGACGTGGCTTCGTTCGCGGCGGAGGTCAAACGGAAGATTCAATCGCAAATCGCTTTTCCACCAGGCGTCTTTGTGGCTTATGGCGGAGTGGCGGAAGCCCAGACCAAAGCCCGCCGGGAGTTGCTGTTTCACTCCACGGGGGCTGCCGTGGGGATTGTCCTGCTGCTGTCGATGGTGTTTGCCAATTCGCGCAACATGCTGCTGGTGCTGGTCAACCTGCCCTTTGCGCTGGCGGGTGGAGTGTTGGCCGCGTTCCTGAGCGGCGGGTCGCTCTCGATCGGTTCCTTGGTTGGGTTTGTTTCGCTGTTCGGCATCAGCATGCGCAATTCGATCCTCATGATCTCGCACTACGAGGATCTGGTCGCCCAAGAGGGAATGGAATGGGGGCTCGACGCGGCCGTTCGTGGCGCCACCGAGCGGTTGCTGCCGATTTTGATGACCGCGCTGTTGGTGGCGCTGGCGCTTTTGCCGATTGCCATTGGCAGCGCGGAGGCCGGACACGAAATCGAAGGACCGATGGCCATCGTCATTCTGGGTGGCCTGCTGACTTCGACTGTCCTGAACCTGCTGGTGCTGCCGACGCTGGCGTTGCGCTACGGACGATTCGAGCGGCGAGAATCGCCGGCGTGACTACCCGAATCACATAGGCTTGGCGGGAGATGCGGCGCCCGGGCTCAATGCGCTTCGTCCCAGTTAGCGCCCACGCCAATATCCACCACCAAGGGCGCCGCGAGCTCCGCGGCCCCTTCCATGATGCTCGCGAGCCTCGCACGCACCTGCTCGACCGCATCCTCCTCGACCTCGAGCACCAGCTCGTCATGGACCTGCATAATCAGCTTAGCGTTGATTTTCTCCTCATGGAGCCAGCGATCGACTTCGATCATCGCCCGCTTGATGATGTCGGCGGCGGTCCCTTGCATCGGGGCGTTGATGGCCGTGCGTTCCGCGTACTGGCGGCGCTGGGTATTTCTGGAATTGATCTCCGGTAGATGCAGGCGGCGGTGATAGACCGTCTCGACGTAGCCTTGCCGTCGGGCGCGTACACGGATCTCTTCCATGAAAGCTTTTACCCCCGGATAGCGGGAAAAATAGCGATCGATATAGTCCTGGGCCGCGCCGCGATCGATCCCGAGCTGGCGGGCCAGCCCGAACGCGGACATGCCATAGATGAGGCCGAAATTGATGGCCTTGGCCGCGCGCCGTTGGTCGGCGCCGACCGTTTCGGGCGTGAGCCCGAAGATCTCCGCCGCGGTGGCGCGATGAACATCCTGTCCGGTCGCAAAGGCTTGCCGCAGCAACGGATCACCCGAAAGATGAGCCATGATCCGGAGCTCGATTTGTGAGTAGTCGGCCGCCACCAAGCGCTGGCCGGGCGGCGCCACGAATGCCCGCCGGATGCGTCGCCCCTCCTCGGTGCGCACCGGTATGTTTTGGAGATTCGGATCCGAGGATGACAGGCGTCCGGTCGCGGCCACGGCCTGATGGTAGCTCGTATGCACCCGTCCGGTGCGCGCATTGATCTGCTGGGGAAGCTTGTCCGTGTAAGTTGATTTCAGTTTCGCGAGGCCACGATATTCGAGTATCAATCGCGGTAAGGGATACTCGGCCGCGAGGTCCTGGAGCACCGGCTCGGCGGTGGAGGGCTGCCCCGTGGGAGTCTTGGCCCTAACAGGTAAACCGAGCTTGTGGTACAAAATTTCCTGGATCTGCTTGGGCGAATCGAGATTGAAGCGCTCACCCGCGAGCGCATGCGCCTCGGCTTCGACTTCCAACAACCGCCCGCCCAAGGCCCGGCTTTGCTCGTCCAACATTTCCGCATCGATTTGAACACCGTTGCGTTCCATGCGCGACAAGACCGGGACCAGCGGCACTTCCATCTCTTCGTAGAGCCGTCGCAACCCGGACTCTTCGGCGAGGCGCGGCCAGAACGCTTGGTGCAACCGCAAACACACCTCCGCATCTTCCGCGGAATAGGTCGCGGCTCGATCGACGGGCACCTGGTTGAAGCTGAGCTGGTGAGATCCCTTACCCGCCACGTCCTCAAACAGAATCGTGCGCACCCCCAGGTACTTGAGTGCCAGGGAATCCAGATCGTGGCGGGTGGCGGTACTATCGAGAACATAGGACTCCAGCATCGAGTCACAGCGGATCCCACGCAACTCCACGCCGTGGTTCGCCAATACGCTCATATCGTACTTAAGATTGTGGCCGAGCTTGAGCGACCGGTACATACGCCGCTTCCCCGGCTTTTAGGGAAAACGAGACGCCCACGAGCCCCGCCTGCATGTAGTCCAAACTAGTCGTCTCGGTATCAAAGGCGATAAGCTCGGCATGCCTCAGCCGCTCTATCCATCGATCGAGCTGTCCACGATCCAGGATCGTTTCATAGCCGGCGGCTTCGACCGGCGGGTCGGGCCGAGGCGCCTCTTCCAGAAGATCGTTCAACCAGGTCTTGAACTCAAGCTGGGTGAAAAGCGCTTTCAGCGTCTCATTGTCTTGGGGCCCCGGCTTAAGGTCTCTCGGTGTGGCATCAAGGGGGACCGCGCAGGCGATCGTGACCAGCTTTTTGGAAAGGGCAAGCTGCTGCATGCTCGCGCGCAGGTTATCCCCCAATGTCCCTTTGATGTCGCCGGCATGGGCGAGCAGATTATCGAGACCCCGGTACTGCTTAAGCCATGCCACGGCGGTTTTGGGTCCGACCTTCGGCACCCCGGGGACATTGTCGACCTTATCCCCGATCAAGCTTAAATAATCCACGATGAGCGCGGGCGGGACCCCGAATTTGCGCTCGACGCCTTGCGCATCCATGACACTATTGTCCATCGTGTTCACCAGGGTCACCGCCCCGCTGACGACTTGCGCGAAGTCCTTATCACCGGTTGCGATGAGCGTGCGAAGACCGGCCTCAGCTGCTTGGATCGCCAGCGTTCCGATGACATCGTCGGCCTCGACGCCCTCGATCACCAGCATCGGGACACCCATGGCGCGGACGACCGCGCGCAGGGGCTCGAGCTGAACCCGCAACTCCTCCGGCATAGGGGGCCGGTGCGCCTTGTAAGCGGGATACATTTCATCGCGAAAGGTCTTGCCCTTGGCATCGAATACCACCGCCAGGTAGTTCGGTGTATAGTCTTTCAGCAACCGGCGCAGCATGGCGATAAACCCGTGAATGGCTCCCGTGGGTTCTCCGCGCGAGGTGCTCAATGGAGGCAGGGCGTGAAACGCGCGATAAAAGTAAGAGGAACCGTCGACCAGAACCAGGAGATCTTCCGCCATGGTGTCGTTGCTCGCAATGTGTGCTGATGTTCCATTATGAATAAGAACACTAAAGCCAGCCACCCGGCGCTCGCGCCCGTCAATGATTCGGCGCTCGTGCGGGAATCATGGAAGGTGTTCCAAATCATGGCGGAGTTCGTCGAGGGATTTGAGCGCCTGGCCGCCATCCGGCCCGCGGTCAGCATCTTTGGGTCCGCCCGTTTCGGCGCCGAGCATCCCTATTACAAGCTGGCCGAAGAGATCGGGTATAGCGTATCGGACGCGGGTTTCTCGGTAGTCACCGGAGGGGGACCGGGGATCATGGAGGCCGCGAACAAGGGCGCCTATTCGGGTCGCTCACCGAGCATCGGGCTCAACATGCAACTACGGGAAGAGCGCGGTAACGCCTTCCAAAATATCAGGCTGAATTTTCGTCATTTCTTTCCCCGCAAGGTGATGTTCGTCAAATACGCTTCAGCCTATGTCGTGCTGCCGGGCGGGTTCGGCACCCTGGATGAGCTGGCCGAGATCTTGACACTGGTCCAAACCGGCAAGACGCGGAAGATCCCGATCATCCTGGTCGGAAGCGACTTTTGGCGTGGTTTGATCGAGTGGTTCAAGAATACCTTGGTCGGCTAAGCCACTATTGACGCTACGGATATTGACCTATTTGAGGTAGTAGACCATCCGCGGGAGGTGGTCGATGCGATCTTCCGGCATTATGAACATCGCGAGTTTGCGCTCTCGGCGGAAGAGCAAGAAATGCACATGCACTTATAAGGCGCACGCAAAAATTTTACGCCGGCTACAGGCACCCTTATCGCTTAAGCAAGCCCACGCTCGGCATGTGCTACAATCGAATACACCCGGCATGAACACGAAAAGTCGGTAAAGCAATGAGCTCTAGAACGCTAAGTATATGCAGGCAATGAAGCTATTGGCCTTGGGGATTTTTTGCGCGGCGCAGGTCAGCGCCACGGAACCCGGTGTGCCCGCGAATTTGGAACCGCTGCCGGAAGCCGCCCCGGCCCCTCCCGAGCCGGTTCAAAGCGGCGAATCCCTCGAGCCGGACATTCGAATCATCCAAAAGAAAGACGCGATCATCGAGGAATATCGCCTGAACGGAAATCTTTACATGGTCAAGGTTATCCCCGCCGTGGGTAGACCCTATTACTTGCTCGACCAAGACGGGGACGGGCGCATGGAAACGAATATGAGCGAGATCTACTCGGATTTCGTGGTGCCTCAATGGGTGCTCTTCAGTTGGTAAGGATAGACTGCCCCGAGTCTAGAGATCGGGCCGGCCTGGTGTCTTTAGGCTAGCTCAGCAAGCGCATGGCCGTTCCTCAGCCCCTAAACATTCACGCCTACATGCAGGACGTCGGGCGCCGCGCGCGCGCTGCGTCCTGGACGATGGCCCGTGCCGCGACCGCGCTTAAGAACGCGGCCCTGACCGGCATCGCCGAAACCATTGAACGCAACCAGCAAGCGCTGCTCGAGGCCAATGAGCGGGATCTGGCGGCCGGCGCCGGGTTGGACGCCGCACTGCTCGATCGATTGGGGCTCAACCCGGCGCGAGTGCGGGCGATGGCGGACGGGTTGCGCGAAATCGCCGCGCTGCCCGATCCCGCGGGCGAGATCACCGGCTTGCACTACCGCCCCTCGGGGATTCAGGTCGGGCGCATGCGGGTGCCGCTGGGGGTCATCGGCATCATCTATGAGTCGCGTCCGAACGTGACCGCCGACGTCGCGGGCCTGACCCTGAAATCTGGGAACGCCGTAATCCTGCGCGGCGGCTCCGAAGCCTTGCACTCAAACCAGGCCATTGCATCCTGCGTCCACGAGGGATTGGCCGTCACCGGGCTGCCGCGCGATGCGGTGCAGCTCGTCGAGACCACAGATCGCGCCGCGGTCGGCGAGCTCCTGCGCATGCAGGACTTCGTCGATATGATCGTGCCGCGCGGGGGCAAGGGTCTCGTCGCGCGCATCAGCGAAGAGGCGCGCGTTCCGGTCATTAAACACTTGGACGGGGTGTGCCACGTCTACATCGACGATCGCGCCGATCTCGACAAGGCGGTCGCCGTGGCCTTCAACGCCAAGACGCAGCGCTACGGCACCTGCAACACCATGGAGACCTTGCTGGTGGCCGAAGCGGTGGCGCCGGCCGCCCTCGGGCGTTTGGGCCCGATGTACCGGGAGAAAGGCGTGGAGCTTCGGGGTTGCCGAATCACCTGTCGCCTGTTGCCCTATGCGGTCCCGGCCGCCGAGGATGATTGGTATGCGGAGTACCTGGCCCCGATACTCGCCGTGCGCGTGGTGCGCGATCTCGACCAGGCGATCGACCACATTCGCTGCTACGGCTCCCAGCATACCGACGCCATCGTGACCGAAGATCTCACCCGCGCCCGCCGGTTTCTTACCGAGGTCGATTCCAGCTCCGTGATGGTAAACACCTCGACCCGTTTCGCCGATGGCTGCGAATACGGGCTCGGGGCAGAAGTCGGGATCAGCACCGATAAACTCCACGCCCGCGGGCCGGTGGGCCTCGAAGGACTCACGTCGCAGAAGTTTGTCGTGATCGGAGACGGCCACGTTCGCAAATAACCGCGGATGACGGCCGTAGGCATCCTCGGAGGCACCTTCGATCCCATCCATCATGGCCATCTGCGCTTGGCGCTGGAGATGGCGGCCGCGCTCGAGCTCGCGGCCGTGCGCTTGCTCCCCTTGCATGCCCCGCCGCACAGAGAGCCGCCGATCGCTCCTCCCGAGCTGCGCCTGCGGATGATCCTGGCCGCGATCGAGGGTCAAGAAACCCTGCTCGCCGATGACCGGGAGATCAAGCGGCAGGGGATCTCCTATACCGTGGACACGCTCGCGGAGCTCCGCCGCGAGCACGCCGAAGTTCCGCTATGCCTGATCCTTGGCATGGACGCGTTCCTGAGTCTCCCCACCTGGCGCCACTGGGAACGGATCATCGGGCTTGCCCACATCGCGGTCGCGCATCGCCTCAACACCGCGCCCTTGCCCTCGGCCGCTTTGCATGCGTTCCTGCATCGACATCGAACCGGCGATCCCAAAGACCTGCATCGGACTCGCGCCGGGCGAGTCTACTTCGCCGTGATCCCGGTGCTCGAGATTTCCGCCTCCGGCATTCGTAAGCGCATCGCCGCCGGAGGTAACGTGCATTTTTTACTACCGGAACCGGTGCTGCAATTGATCCACCGCTACGGCCTTTACAGAACCGCTAGTTCTCTATGAATCCCCAACAAATTACCGATCTCGTAACCACGGCGTTAGCAGACATCAAAGCCTTTGATATCGAGGTGCTCGACGTACACGAGATGACCAGCATCACCGATTTCATGGTGATCGCCAGCGGCCGCTCGAACCGCCAGGTCAAAGCCATGGCAGGCAAGGTCGTGGAGGCGGCGCGCGCCGCGGGAATCAAACCCCTCGGAATCGAGGGCGAGGGCCAAGCTGAATGGGTCTTGGTCGATCTCGGCGATGTGCTCGTACACGCGATGCAACCCGCGACCCGGGACTTCTATCAGTTGGAAAAACTCTGGAGTCCGGTCGAAGAGAGCCGCAAGCACCTCCCGGACACTCACCCCGCGGTTCCCTGATCGTCTACGCCGTGGGCCGCTGCGGCTTCTCCATGCGCATCCACCTCCTCTGCGTCACGCATCGCGTACCGGCATGGGTGAAAGCCGCGTTCGAGGAGTATGCGATGCGACTCCCGCCGAGTTGCCGGCTCGGGTTGGTCGAGATACGAGCGGCGCGCCGCCACACTAGCGCCGATCCGGATCGCGCGCGCACGGAGGAGGCGTCGCGCTTGCTGAAGGCAGTCCCGGGTGGCGCCGGAATCGTTGCTCTCGACGAACACGGCGAGGCCTGGACCACGGCCGCGCTCGCGCGGCACCTCGGTTCCTGGACCCAAGCCTCGAACGACATCGCCCTCTTGATCGGCGGTGCGGACGGCTTGGCGCAACGTTGCTTGCAACAGGCCAACCATGTGTGGTCGCTGTCGGCGTTAACCTTGCCGCACGCCTTGGTGCGTGTCATCGTCGCCGAGCAAATCTACCGGGCGTGGAGCCTATTGCAACATCATCCCTACCATCGGACAGCGTGCGCGCCGCGCTCTATCTGAACTCCGAATCGTCCCGCCGCCAGGCGCTCCTCGGGCAGCTTGGCGTTGCATTCGTCCCGATTTCCGCGGCCATCGACGAGACTTGGAATGGCTTCGAGACACCCGCATACTACGTCGAGCGCCTGGCGCTCGAAAAAGCCCAGGCCGGCTGGCGATCCATAGCCCAACGTGATCCGCTCCCCGTGCTTGGCGCCGATACGGCGGTGGTCCTCGAAGGCACGATCCTCGGTAAACCCAGCGGCCCAAGCGACGCGGTGAACATGCTGGCCGCGCTATCGGGCCGTCACCACGATGTCTATACCGCGGTAGCGCTCGTGGAACCGTCCAGCGCGAGCCACCGCTCCCGTGTCAACGTGACCCGTGTGACCCTGCGCGCGATTGCAGCGTGGGAGCGCCAGGCCTATGTCGCCACCGGCGAGCCCTTCGGCAAGGCCGGAGCCTATGCGATTCAGGGACTGGCGGCGGCCTTCATCGAAGGTATCGAAGGCAGCTATTCCGGGGTGATGGGCCTGCCCCTTTATGAAACCGCGGAGCTTCTGCGCGCAGCGGGCATCGAGATCTTGGCTGCTGCGCCACATGCTTTCGCAACGAAGTTTTAGGCGGTTTGTGCGCGCTGCAGATCAATGGCTTTCCGCCATTGTTCGACGCGTGCTCGTATAGCTCCTGATCTAGGCGTTATATAGCCGAGTCGTAATAACTCACGTAGGTCCGCGCGCGTCGGCTTGGCCCTGGTGCGAAATAGAAAATCAGCAAAGGGAAAAACGACATTGTGGTTTCGACGGGTATCTTGATGATGCAGGAAATGATTTATCGCCAAGAATCTAAAAAACGCCCAGTCCTGGTAAAACACGTTCCGCGGAATGTGCATCTGGCGATGAAACATGCTCCACAAACGATTGTGTGCCAGTGCCGTGGCTAGAAAAATGCCGCCGCCGTAAATCGATACCCAGAATATCGGGGCCCAGAGAGGAAACGCCGCGACGAGCATCAACACCGTTTCCTTGAGGGGTATAGGCAGATTTTCCTCGCGTCCGATCTCGTCGGGCTCGTAGTCGAACTCCTTGTACCATCTTGCATGATGCCGTATCGCATGGGCTTCGAACGCATCGAGAACATAGGGGAAGGCTCGATAGACTCGCGCGGGCAACGGTCTGCTGTGCATGAGGCGCTTGTGAATTTGATGCTCTCCGATGGAAATGTACATATAGCTGAAAGCGATCCACCCCAGGCCGGCCAACATGTCGGGCATCATGATTTCTTGGTGTGAAACACGTTGTAAGAATTTATCCGCAGCGTTCATGATAGGAAACGCAATTGATTTCCGCAACGAGTAGTGCTTCCCAGGACCGCATTACGGCGTTGAGCCGAAGTATCTCCAGAGCTCTATTTGGTATGGGTCGTAGAAATGAAGATACCGCTCGATTTCCAACACCGCTTGCGGGAGCGAGTCATACGCTTTGAGACACACCTCGAAACGTGTCATAAAGCAGGCGATGCGTTATCGCTTCCCAAGAATAATTGCTTGATTGATCCTTGGCGCTTAGTCCTATTTTGGCTCGTGTCCTGTCGTTATTTACGAGATTTTTCACCTGGGAAACAAATTCTTCCATGCCGTCGGCCAACAACAGAAAATCCAGCTTACGTCTCGTTAATTCGGCCGTTCGAGTTGCAACCACTGGCAATCCGCTGGCACCATACTCAAATAGCTTCATCGGACTCCTTCCATCATTCGCCGGATGATCGCTTAACGGAAGTAATCCTATGTCAGCGTGCTGAAAGTAGGCCGGCAGCTGATCGTATTTCCGCGGTCCTAATAAATGGATGTTGTTACCGGCACCTAACTGCTTGACAACATCGTTTCCGTACGGACCGATTAGAATGACGTTGGCGTGCGGAAGACACTTTGCTGTCGCGCTTACGGCCTTGTATCCGAACCGTCCATCCAGCGCACCGGCATAAACGAGTCTGGGAGAGGGTATCTCGGCATATTCAGGAGGCGCCATAGCAGGCTTTGAAAAAAACAGGTAGTCCACGCCGTTTTCCAACATTGTAGCAGGTTTGTCCGGCGCCAAACTTCGTAATCTGTTGAAAACCGGCTGCGACGTTCCAATAAGAAAGTCCGCTCGATTTGCCATCTCTTTCTCGGTCGTTTCATTACGTAGATCACCAAGCATTTCACTGTATAGGTCAGTCGCTCTATAGACCGTTATCTTGGGGTTAACGATCTTTTCTAAACCAACGAAAATGGGCTGATCAACTAGAAGGAGATCGACAGCAGTAAATTTATATCGCCGAAGAATTTGCCGGATAGGTGGAAGCGTGAGGAGACACGGACCGCACTGCGTGGAAAGTCGATAGGCAATCCTCTTGGGAATTAAGCCCAGTGGTACATAATCGATCACCCCATCGTGATACGCTCTCCCACCATGCCACCAAGTCTCAAAGCGACCTTTGGTTTCGGCATTAGACCAACCGACTAGATGAAATGGCGTCACGGGAGTACTTAGGTGCAACACGCGGTGACCTTGGTTCGCTAAGCATCGTGCGAGATGATGGGAACCCACCACAAATGTCCCGCCCATGAAGGTATGGCTAGCGAAAACAATCGTTAGCTTTTTGAAACCGATTGTCATCGATAACTCAATCGCTAATTGCTGTTATCAGTTACTCCTCTTTGAATGCGTGGCGAACGGGTTTGGTGTGATGAAAATTGTCACGATAGTTGGGTATGCTTAGGGAGCTTCATATAGTATTTATTTAGGCTCGTATTATAGGCAGCTGCGTCCGGGAACCTTGAAGCCGCGTGGATTTTTGAATCGACCATCGACAACACAACTCCATTAACGCGGCCTCCGGCGCTGGCGATCATCTTTATTCCATACTTAACGATTTCTCGGCGTGTCGAGGCCCATTTCGCGATGTACACGGTGGTATCAACTTTTGTTGCAAGAACGCGTGAATCCGTGACGGCCATCACCGGCGGCGAATCTAGGATTACTAAATCGAATCTGTTTGCCAACTGGTCGAGTAGCACGTCCAACCGCTCGGAATTGATATAGTAATTCGGGTTCGTGACAGGGCGTCCGGCGCATATCACACGCGCGCCAGATGCTTCGTCTGTTCGGATTGCGTCGTCAAGAGATACCTCGTCGTCCAAGATCTCGATAAGGCCCGGTTCGCGTTTGATGCCTAAGGTGCTGTGAATTCTCGGAGTTCTAAGATCGGCGTCCACAATAAGTACCTGTTGCCCAGTGAGGGCCCAAAGTCTCGCTAAGCACAAAGCTATCGTTGTCTTACCTTCCAGTGGCAACGACGAAGCGATAAGAACGGTTCTTGGCGGCGCGCCCACCGTACTGAAACGAATACTCGTGTAAAGCGCGTGGAACGACTCGGTGATTGCCGATCGGGGCTGATTGAGAATATATGATTCTAGTTTTTTTCCAATACTGCCAAGTCCACCGAACTTGGGGATCGAACCAAGACCTGGAAATCCGGTGGCACGTTCAATCTGTTCGCTACTCCGAAAGCCTGGGTCCAACTCCTCGATGACGTATATAACAGTGAACGCGATAAACAGCGAAACGACGAAGGCCAGAGCAAGGATTATTTTTTTTCTCGGATAAGTCGGTTTGTTGGGCACATCTGCATAAGAGATGACATGCGCATCAGCCTGCCGTGCCCCAAGATATTCTTGCGAATTCGATTCCTTTGTGCGCGTCAAAAAGGTCGCTAAGAGCACCTTATTCGCATCGGCTTCCCCTTGCAATGCTCGTAATTGAACATCGCTTTCGTTGGACTTACCCACCTGCTTCTCAAGCTCTCTTAGTCGTGACTGAAACGCATATTCGCGCGCGCTGGCAATATCAGCCTCGTGCTGCAACCCTCTAGAAATCTTACCGATTTCCGCGTTTATCTTGGTTTGTAAATCGCGCTTTTCAGCTTGTAGCTGCAGCATGGTGGGATGTTTTTCCCCGAGATCCTCGGAAAGCTCGGCAGACTTGCGCACTAGCTCTGCTTCTTGTCCTCTGAGCCCCTGGATCAAACCAGATCCGAGTACTTCTGAAATAGAATCGGCGCTACCGTCCGCTGCAGTTGACCCTCGTCTTTGGTCTCTGAGGCGGGCCTGCGCCGCCGCTCTCTCCGCTCGTGCCTGGACTAACTGTGTGTTTAATTCAGAGATCTCCTGCGCCACCAAGGTCCCGTCCCGGCCTTGGATTAAACCGGACTCCCGGCGGTACTTTTCGACTGCCTTCTCGGAGTCCTCAACTTGCTTACGTACTGCGGCGATGCGCTCGTCCAGCCATTCGGTCGTTTGTCGGGCCGCCCCGAGCTTGTTTTCGATCCGCGCCCCAATATAAAGGTCGGCAACAACGTTGGCTATATTGGAAGCCTTTTCGGCGCCCTCTGACGCAAATGCCACAGTGATTACCCGCGATCGCCCCTTCGGAGCGACGCTAAGTTGTCCTAGAAAGGTATCCACGACCGCTGCTCGCTCACGCGCTTGACGCTGCGCATCGGACTCCGCCCCTTCTTCCGTAGAGCCAAACATTTCTGTTACCGTTTGCTTCAGTTGCTCGATAACGGCGGCGAACTCTGTTTTCGGTTGCAATTCGGCGTTAAATTCTGGATCTTGCTCTAGTTTCAGCCGATCCACCACTTTGCCTACCATGCTACGTCCGAGAAGGACTTCAATTTCGCTGGCAATAGTCTCGGAATCCATAGGCAGATTCGGCATCACTTCCGGTAGCCCGATGTTCACGCGTTCCTGGCCGTCAACCATGATCGATGCTTCAGCCTCGTATCGTGGAGTCAACATGAATAAAACCACGGTCGTTAAGGCCAATAATGTACCTACGACACCCATCAGTATCCATTTTCGCTGCAATAGCGTGGAGAAAAAGTCTGCTAACGGCATTGACGAGCCTGCGCTAACTAGTGGCTCACCAGATATCGCTTCATGGGGCATCATCAAGGGCCGCCCGGTGTTTTTCACTAATGATGATCCGGGATCGTTTACGGTAGTGATACTGCTCATGTCTTTAGCTTCGCGCCGGCGCTTCACGTGTAGCTCGCCGCTCTTGACCCGCTGGCGGCGCCAGCCCGAAATTTTTGCAGTGGAAATGCCTTCCCGATCGAAGATCTCCAAGATTTTAGTAACGTTATTGCAACGCCCTACCTGCTTAAGAATCCGGCGTTCACGATCGGCGTCGAAATAGCGTAGCTCGTGTTCCCCCTCCGGCGCGCTATCGTCTTTCGGGAAATCTTCTATTGAGTCTCCAATGGCTTGGAGCAGGGAATGCAGTTCGTTAGCCTCTGGTCTTACAGCTTGGCGCCGGATACGCTCTATTGTTTCGCCAAGAGAGCGGAGTAGGGAACGAGATGCCATAGCCACGGGCGCATTGTCCGGTTGCGGCGTATGCTCTATTGATTCGGTCACGAAGGCATCCGTGATCTCATGCATAAACGCATCTATGATCGAACTCTTTGAACCAAGCTCTTTAGCTCTGCCATGCCGGCGCCGCCAGCGCCCGACTTGTACAGGTAAAACACCTTCTTTATCCAGTATTTCCACGATCTGGCTCGCATTCGTGCAGCCCTCAATCTCCACCAGGACACGGTGTTCGTTATTCAGGTTGGAAGAGGGCAGTTCGTGTTCGTCGGGGTCTTTATTCTCTGGAGTGCCATCCTCTTGCGGAAAATCTTCGATTGATTCTGTAAGAGATCGGCACAGGGAACGAAGCTCCTCAGCCTCACGTGTGTTATCGCCCTGCG
Organism: Chromatiales bacterium USCg_Taylor; assembly: GCA_002007425.1. Lineage (GTDB taxonomy): Bacteria > Pseudomonadota > Gammaproteobacteria > JACCXJ01 > JACCXJ01 > USCg-Taylor. The sequence goes on from MUGK01000047.1 coordinate 37,815, forward strand.
GGATCCGTGCTATTGATTTGATAACGGCTCGGAGTAGGGAACGGTGTTCCTTTGCCTTTGGCATGTCATCTTCCTGCAAACTCTGTCCTGTTGATTTCGTCATAACTGCCTCTATTCTCAAACTTTAGTGATAGCTTTTTCGAGTGTCGCTAAATTGACAAAGACCAAGAATGACCTACTCCAATGCTATCCGGCTGCTACTATAACCAATTCAATCTGAGGGCCTTGCTTCTTTGGCCATCATCAATTACCTCTAGCGCGTACCCGGATTGAACGCCATCGTAATACCCTAAGTCTACGATTCATATGATTCGATCCGTTTGGGGACGCCACAACGAATGGCAAGGGAAAAGACTGCAGACTGCTGTGCGGGTGCGTTTGTACCTTCCATGTTCTTACCATGTCCATGCGCGGCGCTGACGGCCGTTTCTCAATAATGCGGAGCGAAATAATAAACCCTCTTGCCCGCGTTCCAAGGACAGCAGATGCACTATCCCAGGCACTAACCATACTAGAGCCTGATCGGGTTCAAATGTCAATAGTGGACAGTATTTTCTAATCTTAAAATGAGCCTGAAAAGGGTAATAGAGTCCCCCTTAGAGAGAAGGACTCCTGGACCTCAGGGGATGCCTGGGGGCGTTGT
>MUGK01000048.1 GCA_002007425.1 Chromatiales bacterium USCg_Taylor
GAAGCCCGTACCCAGTGTCATCTGTCTGCTCATTATCGTCCTCGGCTGTATTCGGTGCGCCTACCGATCAGATCGCGGACTTTTGCAGAGGTTCCCTAATTGTTATCGTTCTAGGACCGTCGGTATCACCTGGTGGTGGTGCAGATACCGGTCCGTGACCGCGTAGTTCTCAAAAACAATACTATAGTTATCCTCGAAGAATGGTTTAATGCTGTTTTCGATCGCGGCATCGTACGCGGGCGCCGTATGCAGGACACGCCCCTCGTGGTCACAGCGGAATTCGTGGTCTTCGATGACCGCGACGCCGTCCTTGATCAGGTAACGCGGCGTGCTGAACATGTGCTCCTTGTCTTCGTGCTCGTCGTAAATGGTGACGTCGGCGTCCGCCCCGACGCCGAGGTGCCCCTTGTCCTTCAGCCCAAGCGCGCGCGAGCTTGTCGGCCAGCACGGTTTGGCGGATCGCCTTTTGATTCACCTTTTGGATCTCTTGGTTGCGAAAATCGCGATCCATGAGCAGTCGGATCAAACGCGGGTACATCATAAACGAACCGCCGTTAGGATGATCAGTCGATAAGACCAACCGCCACGGGTCCTTGGATAACAGGAACAACTCCAGTCCAATTGCCCACTGCAGCGTGTGGATGTACACCTTTTCGTGATAGGTAAAGGGCACGATCCCGCAACCGCTCTCACACTCGGTATCGGCGTTCACCCATTTGTTGCCGCTGATCCCGCGCAACAAGTAGGCGAGCGGCGCATCGGCGGTCATCGCGGTGGCCTTACCGAACATGACCTGGCCGATATCGGCGGTAATATTCGGATGATTGTTGATGTAGTCCGCGATCTCGCGACCTTTCGATGTCGGGTTTTTCCCGGGTTCCCCGCCATAGCTATGGAACTGCACGTGCGCGATGTGCGCCCGCCGTCCCTCGGCGGCCCGCATGGTGTCGAGGGTAGTCGCGTAGTTGCCGCTGCGGCCGAGGTTGTTGCAATGAATATGCGGGGGGTGGGGAAGACCGAGATCGTTGACGGTTTCGATAAACGCCTTGATCACGTCCAGCGGCGTGAGATCGAAGCTGTCGATATTCTCGTTGATATCGGTGATGTTCGCGTTGCGGCGTCCCTTCCAAAGCTCATCGCTGCCGGGGTTCACCAATTTCACCGCATACGCCTTGGTCGCGTTGACCCACCAGGCCACCGCTTGGCGAAAGTCCTCGCGCCGCCCTGCTTTGAGCAAGTCGTACAAGAAGACGTTGTTCCCGAGGAGCACATAGAACCCCTTGTCGATCACGGGGATGTCGTGAAATTCCTCCAATACGTGACGGGCGCCGATGGGGGTGACCGCAGCTTCCATCGCCGTGGTGTACCCGAGCGCGGCGTAGCGGTAGCCGGTAGCGAAGGTGGAAGGCACTATGCCTCCGGTGCCGGAACGGGTGACCGCCGTACCGGGATGCACGTCGAGTCGGTGGTCCTCGGGTTGGAGCTTGCGCGCGAGATTGACCTTGGGTCCGGCGATATGACAATGGATGTCGATGCCCCCCGGCATGATCACCATGCCTTGCGCATCGATGCGTTTCGCCGCCGCGGGTAGCTCCGCGACGATCTTTCCCGCGTTTACGCAGATATCCCGGACTGCGCCATTCACTCCGTTGGCCGGGTCGTAGATCCGGCCATTCGATATCCGTAGCATCGCTGCTTGTTTACCTACGCTACCTTTAGGTTGGGGAACCGCGTGCGTTTCTTCGTCAGCAGCTCGCGCACTCTGTTCTTGATCGCGATGAGCACCTCTTCGTCGCTCGGATAAGGCGACTCGAAGGCCGGGCGCAAGGTAATCGGCACATCGTCCATGCGATACACCGTCCCCGACGTATTGATGCCATAGGTCGAAGTGGTGAACGCGACCTTGGCCAACTGGGTGGTGTCGGTCGGTTTGGTGTCCAAGGCAATCACCGGGATGCGCTTCATGTGCTCGATGGCCGGGCGCGGAAAATTGGACGCGGGATCACTGGCGATGATCATGGCCGCATCGGCTTCGCCGCGGGCAAGCAGATCGACTGTCGTGTACTCGCCGGGATTGAAGCGCGGGTAGCCGCGGCTGAAATTGACCCCGAACGGATAGCCGGTTTGCCAGGAGACGACGTTGTCGGCCCCGGTGACATTGCCGTGGCCGCGCACGGGCTTGGCCACGAAGTGGGTAAATTCATTCAGGTCCGTGGCGAGCGCCAGCACGGCGCCGGAGTTGAAATGGCGCCCGCGGGTCATGGTCAGCCCCATGCCGAAGAATAACACCCCGTAACGGCAACTCTTCATCCGCTTTACCAGATCCTCCATGGTCGCCAGGGACACGCCCGTGCGCTCGGCCAGGTTCGGGTCGACCTTGCGGCCTTTGACGAAGGCACGCAGGGCCCACAAGAGCTCGAAGTCATGTCCGGGTTTGATTTGGATGAAGAGGTCCGCCACCGGCGCGCTCGGCGTGCGCCGCACATCGACCAAGACCACGTAGCGGTCTTTCCTGCCATTGGGGACATACCGTCCTTTCGGGGTGACCGCGTAGCGGGTGAAGTGGCGCGGATGCGATTCCGCGGGGTTACCGCCCCAGTAGATGACCAAGTCAGCGCGGTTCTTGATCTCACCCAGTGTGGCCGTGCTTTCGCCGACGCCTTGGAACGCGATGCCCGAGGGACCGTGGCAGACCGAGGTGGTGGTGTCGATATTGCCATGCATGAGATCGCAGATCGCGACCGCTTGGCGCTGGGCCTCGCAGGTGGTGTCGCTCAAGCCGTAGATGATCGGCAGCCGCGCCGCGACGAGGATCTGCGCGGCGGCCTCGACCGCCTCCTCGGTGGTGGCGGCTTTGCCGTCAATTAAGGCGAACGGACGGTCTTCGATAGTATGCTCCGCGAACCAGGCGCGTCCGAGCGTGCACGCGTTCTTGGCCTTGGTGATGCGCTTCGCATCCATATCGACCGTCAGATCCATATCGTCGCACACGCAACCGCAAAAGGTGCAGGTGGCATGTTCCACTGTCCGAATATTGTCACTCATATTTTCACCTCGGAAATCCTACGCTGTGTGTTTAATCGGCGCCGGAATAAACGGGCCGGATGGACTGGATCAAGGGACAGGGCCTTCGACAAGCTCCACGCTGACCTCGAAATTCTTGGACAACGGCATACCGCTCGCCGCGGTATCGCCGTCCATGAGCTGAGAGCTCGGCGGGCCATAGGGGATAAACAACATACCCGCTGGCAGGTCGGTGGGTTTGCGTCCCTTGCAGCGCACGACGGTCTCGCCGATCACCGTCGCTAGGCGCACCGCGTCGCCCTCTTTTATGCCGAGCCGCGCCATGTCATCGGTGTTCATTTCCACCGTGGAGGTCACGTCCCGATACTCTTTCTTGAGCTTGCCCGCGTTTAATGACGTGCCCTGTTTGTTGGTCCGCCCCGGGACCAGAATCATCATTTCGGCCATAGTCAATAGTTAATCACTACGCCTGGAGAGAATTGTCTCTCCGGCGCTGGGATGGCCTTCGCAAGGACTACATTTCGTGATCGCACTTCTAACATTTCCCTGGTAAACCGTCAACGGTCTGCCGTCCCGATCAGGCGAGTCTGTGTTAGGTATCGGAGTGTTGGGTATTATATCATTAACCTATTGAATGAATTTCCCGCGCTATGCCTGACCCTTCCGCAACGCCGCTACCGGAGCAAACGCTCGGCGCTCAGTACGATGGCCGGACCGTCACCGTCACCGCGCCGGCGCGCTTACACTTGGGCTTTATCGACATGAGCGGCGATCTCGGACGGCGATTCGGGGGGCTCGGGTTGACCTTGAGCGGGATCCAGACGCGCCTGAGCGTCACGCGTTCGCCTGGCATCCATGCTAAGGGACCATCAGGCGGGCGCGCGGAGCAGTGCGCGCGGATGCTGCTGCGGACACTGGGCTTGAAGGGCGGGGTGTCGATTGCGATCGAGGAGGCGATTCCGGAACACGTGGGTCTCGGTTCGGGAACCCAATTGGCGTTGGCAATATGCGCCGCATTCGTACGCCTGTTCGACCTTGATAGCGATCTGGGTCAGCTTGCGAAGCTCACCGAGCGGGGAGCGCGCTCGGGGATCGGGCTGGCGGCGTTCGAGAGCGGTGGATTTCTTGTCGATGGCGGGCGTGGACGCGCGACGGTGGTGCCGCCGGTGCTGTGTCATGTCGCGTTTCCGCCGCCATGGCGGATCCTGCGAAGAAGTCGAGGATTAAATCACCGTCGCCGGTGATAGCGTGGAACAGCCGGGCAAGAACGTCCGTGCTCTTGGGGTCGTTTACCGGCCTTGGCCGAACATGACTTCGACGCCTTCGGCGCCGGAATCACCGCGATTCAGGAGGCGGTCGGTGACTACTTCGCCCCCTACCAGGGCGGCCGGTATAGCAGTCCGCGAGTCGGGGAGGTGCTGCGCTGGGTGCAAAACGAGGGCCTGCGAGGGGTGGGACAAAGTTCCTGGGGCCCGACCGGATTCGCGCTCATCGACAGCGCTTCTCGCGCGCACGGTCTTTGGCAACGAGCGACCCAGCGATGGGGAGCGCCCTTAAGCTTCTCGGTCTGCGGCGGGCGCAATAGCGGCGCCGAGATCGGCGTGCGTAGAAAGGCCGCGTAATTTAAAGACCGAAGTGGCGCTGGCCGCGAACGCGACCCCGCGGTCAATTTTATGAGAAATAAACGGACGGCAAAATGAAAGACCCCTATTTATTACACATGTTCAACCCGACGAAGAACGTGAGCCCGTTCGACGTCAATATGGCCTACGAGGCGGAGTTCAACGGCGTGATTCCCTATACCAACGTTACCCTGGAGGATATCCACGCGTTGACCCAAGACACGATATTCTCTCGCAGCCCCACCGGCGTGAAGCGGACCGGTATCTTTATCGGGGGCCGCGACTTCGGGCTCGCGATCGATATGTTGGAGGCGGCGAAAAAGGCCATGGTGCCGCCTTTCGAGGTTTCCGTATTTGCTGATCCGAGCGGGGCGATCACCACGGCCGCGGCGCTCATGGCCTGCGTCGAGACGGCGCTTAGAAAGAACGGTCGCGCGAACGGGCTGTCCGGCGCCAACGTCTATATCGTCGGCGGGACGGGACCCGTCGGTGTGTGCGCGGGAATATTGGGATCGAACAGCGGTGCGAATATGTTTCTCGCGAGCCAGCGGGGCGCCGAGGCCGCCATGCAGGCGGCGGCGCCCTACAAGGAACGTTACGGTGTCAAACTTCAGGGCGCCGACAGCAGCAATGACGCGGCCATACGCGCGTTCCTACCGCGGGCCCATGTGGTCGTCGGCGCCGCCAAGGCCGGATTTCAAGTGCTGTCGCGCGCTCAACTCGGGGCTGCGGCCGAGCTTCTGGTGGCAGCCGACGTGAACGCGGTGCCTCCGGCCGGGATCGAGGGCGTCGGCGTCAACGACAAGGGCAAGGCGCTTGAATCCACTCCGGCTAAGGCCCTCGGTTTCGGCGCCTTGGCGATCGGCAATGTCAAATACCAGGTTCACTATCGCCTGTTTCAACTCATGATTCAGGCGGCCAAACCCGTGTATCTCGATCACGTCAAGGCATTTGAAGTGGCCCGGGAGATCGCCGCTGGCTGAGTCCGCTTTCCTCATCATCGGCCAATCGGCCCGGGCTCTCGCCCAGTCCGCGCAGCGGAGCCGTGCCGCGGTGCATGTGGTCGATCTTTTCGCCGACCGCGATACGCATGCGTGCGCGCGGAGCGCAGCCCGCGTTCGTCCGGGACCGCAAGGTTTCGACTGTGAGGCCTTTTGCGCCGCGATCGAACGGGTAGGCGCACGCCATCGGATCGCGGGCGTGGTCGCCGGCAGCGGTTTCGAACAGGACCCAACGCTGTTGGACGCTCTGCCGGCGGGCCCGGAGTTCCTCGGTAACGCGGCGGAGATTGTACGTTCTGTTAAAGAACCCGCAAGTTTTTTCGGTGCCCTGTCGCGGTTGGGGATCCCGTATCCGGAAACACGTTCGGGCCCCGCCGGGGAGTCGCGCGGGTGGTTACGGAAGCGCATCGGCGGCTCGGGCGGCATGCACGTCCTGCCTCTGGGAGCGGACGGCCAATGTCCGCCGGGGCATTTTTTACAGCGCGCTGTCGCCGGGCGGGTCCATTCGGTAGTCTTCGCGGCGAACGGGCGCAGTGCGGCGATCGTCGGCTATAACGCGATCTGGCAGGAGCCTGGCACGTTCACGTATCGCGGCGCGATCGTGGATCGAAGTTTACCCGCGCGCGTGCGTAAGGATCTGGCGGAGGTCATCCCGGAGCTTACCGCGGCGTTTGGGTTGCGTGGTCTTTGCGGCGCGGATTTCATTGTCGATAATGACGCGCGCTGGACTCTCCTCGAGATCAACCCGCGTCCGACCGCGAGCTTTGAATTGCACGAGAGGGATGGCGGATTATTCACTGTCCACGTCGATGCCTGCCGCGGACGACTGCCGGTCCGGACCGGCGCACAAGAAAACACGATCGCCGCGGTGCGGGTTCTTTACGCGCCGCATGCGCTGCGGATCCCACGGCTGTGGCCCTGCTGGAGCCGTGATTGGCCGGCAACGGGTACGCGGGTGCGCGCGGGCGCGCCGATCTGCACGGTGCACGCAGCGGGGTGTGAACCGGGTGCTGTGACTCGCCTCCTGGATACCCGTTGTCAAAAGTTGCTGGCGCTGCTTACAGCGGGCTAGAGACGGGCTTATTCAAACAATAAGGCTCTTCCGCCGAATTTGTGGGTCAGCGGAGGAAGAGGGAGTTAACGGAATACCCATTGATTGTGCCGAAGAGCCAAAAAAAATAGGAATCCGATGAACAAGCAACCCAGTGTGAATGCATTAGCGCAGCCCTTGGTGCAAGCTCTGATCGCCGATGCCGCGGCGCTGAGATTGGCGGTGGATACCTTAGCGAACGGGACTGTCGTTGTGGACGCCGGAATCGCGGTGTTCGGCGGGGTCGAGGCCGGGCGGCGCATCGCCGAGATCTGTCTGGGCGGCCTCGGGCGGGTCAGTATCCGCGCCGGGGGGGACTTTTCCTATTCGCCATGGCAGCTTGATGTGTATACCTCGAACCCAGTGCTGGCCTGCTTGGCGAGCCAATACGCGGGGTGGAGCCTCGAATACGACGAGGGCGAGGGCGCCTTTAAAGCGTTGGGATCGGGTCCGGCCCGGGCCATCGGCAGCCACGAGCCTCTGTTTCAAGAGCTCGGGTATCGAGACGCTTTCGACAAGGCCTGTTTGGTCTTGGAGGTCAAGGAACGGCCTCCGGTCGAAATCGCCGAGAAAGTCGCGAACGCCTGCGCCATCAAGCCCCAGGACCTGACTTTTATCCTTACGCCGACCACGAGCCTATGCGGGGCGGTGCAAGTCGTGGCGCGCTCCCTCGAGGTGTCGTTGCATCGGGTGCACACGCTTGGCTTCCCGCTGCCCGCGATCGTCGATGGCATGGCGACGGCGCCGATCTGTCCACTTTCCGACGACCTCATCGTCGCGATGGGCCGAACCAACGATGCGATCATGTATGGGGGCGACGTCACGCTCTATGTTGACTGCGGTGATAGCGATGCGGAGCATCTGGCTCGCAACTTACCGAGCAGTTCCTCGCGTGACTACGGGAAACCTTTTGCCGAGATCTTCCAGGATTACAAGTATAATTTCTACGCGATCGATCCGGGGCTGTTCAGCCCGGCGCGGATTACGATAAGCTCGGTCCGGACCGGAAAGACCTATCACGGCGGCAAATTCAACGAAGTCTTGCTCGATCAATCCTTCTCTTAATTTCTATGCCCTGCGTGGCTATCGTCACGGATGATCCCGGTTGGCACGGGGCGGTATTGAAACGCGCCCTCGCAGCGCGGGGTTTCGAGTGCCGCACCGTATCCCTGACGGCATGCCGGTTCGATCTCAATCGTCCGAAGCCGGTCGTCATCCCGGGATTCGATCGTGAGCCTCCCGCGGGGGTGTTCATACGCGGTGTCCCCGGGGGCACCTTGGAACAGGTCACCCTGCGGCTTGATTTGCTCCACGCCTTGCGGGAGATCGGAGTCGTGGTTTACAACGATGGGCGCGCCATTGAGCGTACGGTCGACAAAGCCATGACCAGTTTTTTGCTCAAACGAGCTGGGATCCCGACGCCGGACACCTGGGTGCTCGAAGCCGAGTCGGAAGCGCGCGCGCTGGTCGAACGCGAGCTGGCGAGAAATACGCCGCTGGTGATGAAACCCTTGTTCGGCTCCCAAGGGGCCGGTGTCACCTTGGTCGATCGCCCCGAGGCCTTTCCGGATCCGGAAGCCTTCGGCCAGGTGTATTACCTCCAGAGATATATCGACAGCCGCGACAGCGCATGGCGCGATTGGCGGGTGTTGGTGATTGGCGGCCACGCCGTGGCGGTGATGCAGCGCCGCAGCGCACACTGGATCACCAATCGGGCGCGCGGGGGCCGTTGCTTTGCCGTCCCTCTCGATGCGCCGCTGGCCATGCTGGCCGAGGAAGCCGCGCGGGCGGTGGTCATCGATTACGCCGGCGTCGATTTGATGCAGGACCAGGACGGGCGTTTCTTGGTCACCGAGGTCAACAGCGTTCCGGCCTGGCAGGGCCTGCAGGGTGTCACGAGCTTCGATATCGCCGAGCGGCTGGTGGACGATTTTCTGTCGCGCTTGGACGCGGTCCGGCCCCGCCGCGCCATGGCGTAGAAGCATCATGATCCGGATCGCCGCGCCCGCGGTCGCCGAGGCTTGGCTCTGGAGCTGCCGCTTGGATGTCGAGGCGTTGAAGCCAGGCAACGTCAGCGTGCAGGCGCCCGGTCACGGAATGAGGGCCGCCGATTTTATTCGTAGCGCCGAAGCGGTGGCGCCGCTGCTCTGCGCCCCGGATTTGAGCGTCGGCGAACGCATCCTGCGTAGCATTGAAGCAACGCAACGGGTCGCCGGATGTAACACCAACCTCGGCATCGTGCTGCTATGCGCGCCGCTGGTGCATTCTGTCCTCATGGAATCGCCGGAAGGGCGGCTGCGGCCGCGACTCGGGGCGGCGCTGCGGTCGCTGACACACGATGACACAAGGCGGGTCTTTGCCGCGATCGCACTGGCTGCGCCCGCGGGGCTTGGACGGCGTGAGCGTCACGATGTGCGCAGCGATCCCACCGTTAGCTTATGCGCAGCGATGGCCGAAGCTCAGACCTGGGACCGGATCGCTTACCAATACGCCAATGATTATAGCGAGATCTTCGCTATCGGTCTGCCTTGCATCGGCCGCTACGCTGAGCCGGGGTGCAACGATGCGATGGCGCTCCAGTGGGCCACCGTGGCCTGTTACCTACACTTTCTGGCCGCGTTCCGAGACAGCCATATCGAGCGGAAATATGGACCGGCACGGGCCGAAGGAGTACGCCAAAGTGCGAAACAAGTGGAATCCCGGTTCAAGGCGTGCGAAAATTTAATCAATGCAATGCCTTTGTTGCAGGAATTCGATAATAATTTAAAACGGGAGGGGCTCAATCCCGGGACCAGTGCGGATCTGACCGTGGCGAGCCTGCTAGCGTTCCAATTAGAATACCTCCTGGCGGGGCTCACTGGCGATCAGGCTGTTACGGCTGCGGTAGCTCGGTAGTGGGGTGAGGTCCTTTTCCGTAATAAATATAAGGTGGCAAGCGATGTCTATCTTCAGAACACTTGTCGGACAAACTTCAACTGGAGAAGTAATAGGAGCTAAAACTATGGCAGTCGTTGACAGAGTATTAGTCGGGGAATCCTTAGTCGGGGATGGCAACGAGATCGCGCACGTCGACCTCATCATGGGACCGCGGGGCAGCGCCGTCGAGGCCACGTTCTGCAATGCCTTGACCAACCAGAAGGACGGGTGCAGCACCTTGCTGGCATTGGTATCGCCAAACTTACCGTGCAAACCCAACACCATCCTTTTCAACAAGGTCACCATCAAGGGCGCCGCGCAGGCCGTACAGATGTTCGGACCCGCGCAACGTGCGGTCGCCATGGCCGTCGTTGATTCGGTCCAAAGCGGTATTATCCCCGCCAGCGAAGCGGAGGATATCTTCATCTGCGTGGGCGTGTTCATTCACTGGGAAGCCAAGGACAACAAGAAAATCCAAGATTTCAACTACCAGGCGACCAAGGAATCCATCGAACGTGCGGTCAAGCGTTTGCCGAAGGCCATGGACGTCGTCGCCAAGAAGAATACGGCACACCCCTTCGCCGACCACGTGTAACGGGCAGCCGTGGTCTTCCCGACACGGCGCGCTGATTGTGGCATGCCCCGGTAGCCAATACCGGGGCATGTTGTTTCCAAGATGCCGCGCATCTTCGTGTGCGAGTATATTACCGGCGGCGGGCTCGCGGGCGAGGCGCTCCCGGTCGCGCTCGCCGCGGCGGGTGATGCAATGTTACGGGCACTCCTCGACGATCTGCGCGCGATCCCCACGGTCAAGACGGCGACCACACGTGACCCACGCCTGGCATCTTTGGATCCCGACATCGAGACGCAGGTCATTTTGCCTGCGGGATCGGTTTGGGAGCGCTGGGAGCAATGTATCGAGGCTGCCGATGCTGTGTGGCCGATCGCACCCGAGACCGGAGGTGTTCTCGAGCGTTTGAATCGCTGCGTGCTCGATAAAAACCGGATACTGATCGGTTGCCATCCCCAAGCGGTCCAGGTTACGGCGAGCAAGTTTCGCACGGCACGCGAGCTTAAAAGAAATCATATCCCGGTGGCGGACACCAGGTACCTGAACACGGAATTACCCTCAAGCGATAGCGGTTGGGTAATCAAACCGGACGATGGCGCTGGGTGTGAAGAGACCTATTATTTCCGGCGCGCGGAGGAGGTCATCCGTTCCGGAAAGCGGACCAATGGCTTAGTTGTTCAGCCGTATATACCCGGGATCCCGGCCAGTCTGAGCGTGCTGTGCTATGATGGATCGCACAGCTTACTCGCATGCAACGCGCAGCGAATACAGATAACCAACCACCGGCTCGTATATTCCGGCGTGGCGGCGAATGCGCTCGGGCATCGCCGGCATGAGTTCGAGGAATTGGTAAGCCGAATTCTGGAGGCGGTGCCGGGGCTGCGGGGTTATATAGGGATCGACCTCGTGATCACGGAGTTGGGTCCCATCGTGATGGAGATCAATCCGCGCCTCACAGAGGCATACGTAGGTTTGCGGCAGTCTCTGCGATTTAATCCCGCCGCACCGGTAGTGGATTCCTGTATGCGGATCCCGGTGCGGTAAGCGCGTATTCGTCTCGTGGCGCAAAATCAGGTGCAGGATCCGATTGCAGCAAAGACGTACATTGGGTGGGACCTTGGCGGAGCCCACCTCAAGGTGGCCAAGGTGGGAAACGGTGGACGCCTCCTCGGGGTCAGGCAGGTTCCATGCCCCCTATGGCAAGGCTTGGATGTTTTCGATCAGGCGTTGGCGTCGGTGGTCAACGAGATCCATGGGGACGCACATGCGGTGACCATGACCGGCGAGCTCGCAGACATCTTCCCTGATCGCTGCGAGGGGGTGCGGCGCTTGTTGGAACGGTCGATGGCGGTTCTCGGCGATGTCCCGTTGAACGTCTATGCGGGGAAGGCCGGTTTCGTCGCCACGGCGGATTCCGCGCGCTATTGTCACGAGATCGCATCGGCCAATTGGCATGCAAGCGCGCACCTCGCGGCAAGGTATTGTGATTGCGGGATCTTGGTGGATATCGGCAGCACGACCACCGATATCGTCGAATTCAGCCGGGGCGACGTTTGTTTTCGTGGTTACACAGATGCCGAAAGGCTCGGCAGCGAGGAGTTAGTGTACACCGGGGTAATACGAACTCCGGTTTTTGCCGTGGTGTCGCGGGCGCCGATCCGGGGCGAATGGCAGTCCGTCACCGCGGAGCGTTTCGCGACCATGGCCGATGTCTACACGCTTACCGGAGAGCTGCATGAACCCGCATTGGGGTTTCTAGCACCGCGTGAGACCGCCGACGGCGGGGGTAGCGACATCGAGGCGTGTGCGCGGCGCCTAGCGCGGATGCTAGGGCGCGATGCCGGTGCAGGTGAAGCGGATAAATGGCGTGGGCTGGCACGTTATATCGCCGGGGTGCAGCGGCAGGGAATCAGGCAGGCGCTGGAGCGCATGTTTTCCAGACGGCCCGCCGCGCAGGCCCTGCCCTTGGTCGGCGCCGGGGTCGGCCGATTTATTGTCCGTGATCTCGCGAGCCAATTGAACCATCCTTACATGGATTTCGCCGACTTGCTGCCCGAGGCCGGCGCCTACGCGGAGGGGGCGGCCCTATGCGCACCGGCGGTTGCCGTCGCGTATCTGATCCAGGATCACCCATGGGTGCGAGCGTAGAGGAGCTTAATTATACGCAGGATACCGGCGCGGTGTTTGCTGCGTTCGCCGACCGGCCGTGGTCGATCTTTCTCGATAGCGGCGCTTACGGCGGCGAGCGCGCCCGCTACGATATTTTTTCGGCGGAACCCTCGGTGACCCTGACGACTCGGGGTCTTCGGACTGAAATCAAGACCCCGCGCTCGCTGGAGATCTCGGAAGAGTGTCCCTTCGAGTTGGTCAAGCGATCGCTGGGAGACCCGCGTCCCGCGCCGATGGGTCTCCCGTTCGCCAACGGGGCCATGGGCTATTTCGGCTATGACCTGGCGCGGCGCCTAGAACGCCTGCCGGTCATGGCGGCAGCCGATTTCGATGTGCCCGACATGGCCGTCGGTATCTATGACTGGGCGGTGGTGGTCGATCATGTCGAGCGGCGAACCTTCTTGGTCGTCTCGGATCACGGTTCCCGCGCTGCGTTGCTCCAGATACGAGCGACATTAGGGCGCTCGGTGAGCGACACCGCCAGACGCTCGTTTCGAGTCGTCTCACCCGTGCATTTCAATATGACCCGGCACGAGTACGGCCGCGGCTTTCAGCGTATCAAGCGCTACCTTCACGACGGGGATTGTTATCAAGTCAATTTTGCTCAGCGCTTTTCCGCCTGCGTAGAGGGCGATCCCTGGCTTGCCTATCGTGCGCTTCAGTACCTCAATCCCGCGCCGTTTTCGGCCTACCTGCGCCTACCCGATCTGGTGGTGCTAAGCTCCTCGCCCGAGCGGTTTCTGCACGTGCGCGACGGCGTAATCGAGACGCGGCCCGTCAAGGGCACGCGCCCGCGCTCGGCGAGCAAGCTTCGCGACCAAGCGCTGGCGGAGGAGCTGCGCGTGAGTGCGAAGGATCGCGCCGAGAATCTAATGATTGTCGATCTACTGCGTAACGATTTAGGCAAGAACTCGGCGCTAGGATCTGTCAAGGCCCCGGCGCTGTTCGAGGTGGAAAGCTTCGCCACCGTGCACCATCTCGTCAGCACCGTGACCGGGCGCCTAGAGACCGGACGGCATGCGCTCGATTTACTCGCCGGCTGCTTCCCGGGCGGATCGATCACCGGGGCGCCCAAACTACGCGCGATGGAGATCATCGAGGAGCTGGAGCCGCATCGCCGCAACGTTTACTGCGGCGCCATCGGGTACATCGGCTTTGACGGCGCCATGGACACCAACATCGCCATCAGAACACTGGTGATAAAAGATGACTGGATCTACGGCTGGGCCGGCGGAGGCATCGTCAACGATTCCGAGCCGAGCGCCGAGTACCAGGAAACCTTGGACAAAGCCGAGGCCATGCTCAAGCTGCTGAGCGCCGCGCCCGCGATCCATGTGGGTGGTTAAGTTAGGCGGCAGCCTGGCATACGCGAGCGAGCTGCCGCGTTGGCTCAGCGCTCTGGCCGTAGGCGCCGGGGGGCGGGCGATCATCGTGCCCGGCGGCGGGCCGTTTGCCGACCAGGTGCGCCATGCCCAATCCGAGTGGAAGTTTTCGGATGAGGCGGCGCACGCAATGGCGGTGCTTGCGATGGAACAGTTCGGTCTGATGATGACCGGGATCGAACCCCGTCTTGCGCCGGTGCGGGATGGGGCGCAAATCGAGAATGCGCTCGCCTCGGGGCGCGTCGCGGTGTGGCTGCCGCGGGATATGATGGGGGGGCATGATGGAATTCCGCGCTGCTGGGGTATGACCTCCGATAGTCTTGCCGCCTGGTTGGCCCATACACTCGCCGCTCGGCACCTGCTATTGGTTAAATCGGTAGCGGCGTCGCCGGGAGATAGGGTCGTGTCGGACCTGGTGCGCGAGGGAATCGTGGACGCGGAATTGCCGGGGTTTCTCAGGGATGCGTCGTACACGACGTGGTGGGTCGATCGCTCACACTACTCGGAGCTTGGCGCCATCATGGAGGAACGGTACGCGCCCGGCAGCCGCGTCGTTTACGCGCTGTGACGGGCCAGCGCAGTGCATCCGAGGGCGCGCCCGGCTTAGGGAAGCTCTGCAAAAGTTACTGCGGAGCCCATCTCCTTTGTCGCGTGCTCGCTCGTCGCTCGCCTATCTACCTGATATGTCTCGCGACTCGCTCCGCAGCTTCGCGCATCTGGGCTTGCTCGCGACACTTTTGCAGAGCTTCCTTAGTATGTTTCGCGCCCGATCGAGATTAACATACGGGGAGAGGGGTTCACCGGCTACTTGCCATGCGTAAAATCTCATGACTACGCTGTTTCCGATCATACTTGCGGGGGGCGGCGGGACGCGCCTTTGGCCGCTGTCCCGTGAGCAGTACCCGAAACAGTTTTTGAAGCTCGGGAGCGCGGCGACGTTATTGCAGCAGACGCTGCGGCGGCTGGATGGTCTTGCTTCGCTGCCGGACAGCGCCGCCCATTCTCTGACATTGCCGGCGCCGATCGTCGTATGTAACGAGGACCACCGGTTTCTCGTGACCGAACAGGCCCGTCAGGTGGGGGTGGAGCCAAGCAGCATCATGCTCGAGCCGATGGGCCGAAACACGGCGCCCGCGCTCACCTGTGCCGCACTGGTGTGCCAAGCACGCACTCCCGAGTGTGTCGTGCTCATGATGCCGGCCGATCACGTCATTCAAAACCCCGAGGCGTTTTGTCGGGCCGTTCTCAGAGGCATCGGATTGGCGCAGGATGACTATTTAGTCACCTTCGGGGTAGCGCCCACCAAACCCGAAACCGGGTACGGATACATCGAGCGCGGCGCGGAGAGCGATAGCGGTCGCGATGCAATCGCTCCACACAAAGCCTATCAAGTAAAGGCCTTTGCCGAAAAGCCCGACGCGGCGCGCGCGCAATTTTATATTAACGCCGGGAATTTTCTTTGGAACAGCGGGATCTTCATGATGAAGGCGTCGCAGTGGCTCAAAGCAATCGGGCATCTCCGACCGGACATTTTGGCCGCGTGCGAGCGCGCCTGTGGCGAGGCGCAACTCGACGGCGGTTTTTATCGTATCCAGCGCCAGGCTTTCGAAGCCTGTCCCAGCGATTCGATCGATTACGCTGTGATGGAAAAAGTTGCCGCCGGCTCTCTTTTCCGCACGGCGATCGTGCCACTCGATGCAGGGTGGTCGGATGTCGGGGCCTGGTCGAGTCTGTGGGACATCGCCGAGCGTGATAGCGACGGTAATGCCGTTCTTGGCGATGTCTGCGTAATCGAGGCGCGGAACAACTTGTTGCTGTCGGAATCGCGTCTCCTCGCCGTGCTCGGGTGTGATGATCTGGTGGTCGTGGAAACCGCGGATGCCGTGCTCGTGCTCCCCAAAGACAAAGCCCAGGAGGTGAAGCAGGTGATCGCGTGGATGCGGGAACACGCCCGGGAAGAGCGCGTGAATCACCGCCGCGTCTACCGCCCTTGGGGAAGCTATGAGAGCATTGACCAGGGGGAGCGGTTTCAGGTCAAGCGCATTACCGTGCAGTCCGGCGCGAAGCTGTCGCTGCAGATGCACCATCACCGCGCGGAGCACTGGATCGTCGTCAAAGGCACGGCGCGCGTGACGCGCGGGGAGGAGGAATTCCTGCTGACGGAGAATCAATCGACGTATATCCCCCTCGGCGTCCAACACAGACTGGAAAACCCCGGGACGATCCCGCTCGAGATCATCGAGGTGCAATCGGGCGCGTACCTGGGCGAGGACGATATCGTGCGCTTCGCGGACGCGTACCATCGCGTGTAGTGGTCAGCGCCACGCGGATTTTTCTGGATCTTGGAGCTAACGACATGAGTAGACCGGTAAAAAAAGCAGTCTTCCCCGTGGCCGGTTTAGGGACCCGTTTCCTCCCGGCGACGAAAGCCAATCCGAAAGAGATGCTTCCCATCGTGGACAAACCGCTCATTCAGTATGCCGTCAAAGAAGCGGTAGCGGCGGGCGTGACGGAGCTCGTATTCATTACCGGTCGCAATAAACGCGCGATAGAGGATCATTTCGACAAGGCTTATGAACTGGAAGCCGAGCTAAAGAAACACAATAAGACCAAGATGCTGGATCTCGCCACCAACATACTGCCGCCAGGCGTGTCCTGTATCTATATTCGCCAGCCCGAAGCCTTAGGGCTCGGTCACGCCGTCCTTTGCGCGCGACCCGTGATTGGCAAAGAACCGTTTGCCGTCATACTCGCCGATGACCTGATTGACGGCAATCATGCCGGCTGCCTTTCGCAGATGGTCGATCTGTATTCGCGCTATAACTGCGGGGTGCTTGCAGTCGAACCCGTACCGCAAGAGGAGACCAGCAGATACGGCATTGTGGTCTCTCAAGCCATTGAGCCACGGGTTGGTAAGGTGCAAAGCATCGTCGAGAAACCCCGGCCCGAGGACGCCCCCTCGAACCTCGCGGTGGTCGGCCGTTACATTCTTACGCCCGACATCATGCCGGTCCTCGAACACACGCCAGAGGACGCTCGCGGCGAGATTCAGCTTACAGACGCCATCGCGAAGCTTCTCGCCAAGACAACCGTCCTGTCGCTAGAGTTCGAAGGGCAACGCTACGATTGCGGGTCAAAACTCGGTTTTCTGCAAGCGACGGTGGGATACGCGCTGAAACACCCGGAGGTGAGCTCGGATTTCAGGAAGTACCTGGACTCGCTGTATGGCTCGATGCACGCTTCCGAACGCGCCTCGGAAGCAATTGTGGTGGCACATAATCCAACCAGAAAATTGCGCGACGGAGGTTAATGCAATAGAATTCGCGGCGCTGAAAACAGCACAGAGCGCGCCCGCGTGCGGGCCGCACTATAGCAACTCCTTGCCTTACCGCGGAGCGCCGAGAGCGTCAGCCGGGAGGCGATTACCCATGAGGAGCGACTAATGCGACATTACGAGATTGTATTTCTTGTTCACCCCGATCAGAGTGAGCAAGTCCCCGCGATGATCAATCGCTACCGTTCGATGATCGAAACGCGAGGCGGGGTTATCCACCGGCTCGAGGATTGGGGCCGCAGGCAATTGACTTACCTCATCGAAAAGGTCCACAAGGCGCATTACGTATTGATGAATGTGGAGTGCGACGGGGAGACCTTAAGCGAGCTGAACAACGCTTTCCGCTTCAATGACGCGGTCATCCGCAATCTGGTAATGCGCCGGGATGAAGCGGTGACCGAACCTTCGCTGTTAGCAAGACCCGCCGACGACGAAGAGCCGGTCGAGGTCCCAAGATCCGTACCGGAACCGAGCGCGGTTGAAAGTCCGGATCCCGCGGATTCGAATGCCGGAGAGGAAATAGCGGATGTTGGCCAGGTGAGAGGTTCTGAATAAATCGTCGCGAGCAGCCCCGAGCGCCAGGAGCCGCGGAGCGAGCGACGAGACATATCAACTAGATAGGCGAGGAGCGAACGAGCACGCGACGCCGCGATCGAGATGCGCAGCAGATTTTTCACAAGCTCTGAGAGGCTGTGAATCAATTGTCATTTGACGGTAGTTCAGACACAGATATGACCGTCGGTCGAGGCGTTGAGGTA
>MUGK01000049.1 GCA_002007425.1 Chromatiales bacterium USCg_Taylor
AGCCCGTACCCAGTGTCATCTGTCTGCTCATTATCGTCCTCGGCTGTATTCGGTGCGCCTACCGATCAGATCGCGGACTTTTGCAGAGGTTCCTTAAGCGAGTAACGGAGCAGTTAAGGGGCCGGCATCGAATATTGCGTGCGATGTCCAACGAAGAATAAGCGACCCTGGCGGCTTTCGCCCCTTTTGAGTACTGCGGGGTTCGCGGACACGAACCGCGCACTGCCTCTGGCGGGATTGCAAGATCGAAGTGTTCGAGCGCATTTATCGACGATATGCGTCGCCACGATGGCGTACGGCTACTATATCGATCGCATGATCTCGATCGAAGATCTGGTAGATGACCCGCCAATCGCCAACGCGGATACGCCAGAGGCTTTCCGCGCCTCCGATCTTCACTACGCCAACGGGTCGTGGATTCGTCCCTAAGCCCTCAATCTTTCCGAGAACCCGGAGCGCCACCGAAGGATCAAGCGCCTCGAGTTCCTTTCTCGCAGAACGGGCAAAACGAATCGAGTATTCACGCACGCCCCTTCCGTTTGCCTGCCCTCTCGATCCGGGCCCTCACGGCAGCCGAGGATTCACGAGGGTCTTTCCGACGGCGATGTGCAAGGTAGGCGTCGTATATGTCCTCCCAAAGGGTCCCGTGGCGCTTAAGATCTATTAGCACAGCCTTTTTCCGGCCAGCGCGGTCAACCACGAACTCAACCCCAGGGATATCCATAGAACCTCCGCCACTAATCGTGGACGTATTGACAAGTATAGCAGTCATAGCCCAGATGAAGCGCAGCGAAATTCGGGGAGACAAGAGGCGTGTCTGTTCCTCGGCTTGAAGTTCATTCCCTCCGGGCTACACTGACTTCCGCTGAAACTAATCGAGCCTAGCCCCTCAATTCCCTCAATTCCGGTACGGCGGATGCCCGAAGGGTGATCCGCCAAACACCCATGTCGATGCCCCAGGTAACGGGAATCGATCCCGAATCAACACCGTGCGATCGATCAGGAATAGTTCCCGGTTCCATTCGGCGGAACCCGCAGAGCGGTTCCGCCTTACGCGGGTTCTTATCAAGATCTGCATCTCTGAAGGGCGTGTGCCCGACTTGAACGACCCGATAGATCAGGCTGTTATCGAGGATTTTTTGCCACTCGAAAGCCATCAAAATCTTTTCCTCTAGACAATGCCTCTCTTATCTTAGGCTGCTGGCCGTAAACCTCCACGAACGGGATCCGTACCTCTTCCTCGCTCTTGAAATGCACTAACAGGAAGGGACGTTGTTCGAGGACTTCCAGGGCTTCAAACGCTTTGGAGCGGTAAACGCGATCCTTACGGAGAAGATCACAAATCCCCTCGAGCAAAGAATCGTAGCAAGACACTTGTTTCACTCCCTGAAATCTTTGGAGTAGGCGTAGCGCAGCCGCAAGCCCCGTACCGTGAAATGTGCCTGATCGTACACCCGACCGCCGGGTGTCTGAAGTACCAACGTATGTTTGCCCGGCGCAGGTTGCCATTTTAGTGCGCCACCCGCACTTCCCATCGTTTTTCCGTCGAGAACCAGGATGGCGTCGCTGAGGCCGCTGTTAGAAAATAAAACGAGTTGTTTATCCGGCGGTTCGGTTAAGGCGCGAAAACGCTTCGATATTGGCTACTGGCTACCGATGCGTGGTCTGAAGGCCCACGATTTGTCCCCAACTTTGGACCGAGAGCTGGCGTGTTTGACAGCTTATAGATTCAACAGTAGTTTTCCTTATCGCAAAACGGTGCGTTGGAAATTCCTATTCTGACCGGCTGGAAACTCCTTAAATCACAACATGTACCTGGCCCCAAACGTCTCCACTTCTGATCCCGTTCCGGCCTAGTTAACGCGCTTTCGACCGAGAAGGAGCATATAAATCGATACGCCGTACAAACCCACAAATCTCCCGAGATCAACGTCAGCAATGGGAGCATTCTTCATGTTGGTGAAAAAGACCACGAACGGAAACACCACTCCTACAATGATACTCCAGCAACCTATGTCGAGCAGGTTAAAGAAAAGATATGGAAATCCCCTGGGCTTATCATCAGCGTCAATCCATCTTCTCCCCAGGAAACCGCAGACGAAACCAATAATGCCACCGCCTATAAATCCAAATAAAAAATCCACAGTAAATACTCCACGTTACCTTTTGATGCTTACTGAATCGATAAAGTACTTCGTCTTTTTTGACGGGAACGACTGCTGTGACTCAACCACAAGCTGCACCAATATTGACGACCGCCCGACTGTGAACTTACCGTAATGTTCTAGTCGATGGCCACTGTCTATCTTCACACCAGCATACGTTCCAGTCACACCTAATGTACTGTCGGCAATGGAGTATTGCGGATTTATTAACCCAAGTATGTAGCCATATCTTTCGAGCGTTCTTTGTAACTCGCTTATTGCCTTTGCCCTATCGGATAGTGGTTGACACTCTGCCCGAAATACCGCGTTACCTTCTGTCTCGGCACTGATCACCATTTCACTTGCCAGTGGACCATCGTTGGTAACCGTACGCTTGGTCTTTGTGGGAAAGCTTGCAATGAATTCACATTGGTCAAAAGAAATATCTTCATGATAAAATCGGCGCTGTCATTAGCGTTATATAAGGCGCCCGATATGGTCTCGCCGCGTGCATCACCAATAGCAGCCACGGCTCGTGCGGCCACCGATGCAGATTTATCGTCCCCTGCAGCGAGAGCGCTTTTGGCTTCATCAAAGAGCTCGTCTGCAGAGATAGCCGTGCCGCGATGTTCCCGAAGCCATTGCTGCGCGCCATCTTGAGCCTTGTGAATCGCCTCTGCCGAGAGTTTACCTTCGAGCGCTGTCGCAGCTGCTTTGGCCTGTTTTGCTATCTCGACTTTTGGCCCCGCCGCAGCGATCAGATACCACTTGTAGGATTCATCTAGGTTGCGAGAGGTCCCCTCACCAGTTTCATGCATTCCTGCTTGTGCAAATTGTGCGATTTGTTGCAGATCCCCTTCGGCCTTATCGAGCGAACCTTGTTTAATTAAATCGAATGCCTTCTTAGCGTCCGCAGGCACACCGACACCACCGGCATAAAAATCGGCCAACACAATACGACCATATGGATCTTTCTGGGTAGCGCTCTTTAACGCAAGCGCATACGCCTCATATGGATTCTTCTCGACACCCTCTCCGCTGGCCGTCCTCTCCGCAAGGTTAGCCTGTGCTCGTGGCGAGCCAGAATTGGCGGCCATCTTCAGATAAAAGACCGCAGACTTCTCGTCTGCCTGAAGATTCGGACAGCCGGTACTATAGAGGACGGACAGGTTGTTTTGTGCCGAACCCACCGACGAACGGAATTGTTCGTGAGCGCGATCATTCGTGGCAGCGAGCGTATACCACCTTGCCGCCTCCCCGCAGTCCTGCGGGACCCCCAAACCGTTTTGGTATATCCAGCCAAGTCGGAATTGGGTCAACGCGTTGGCGGTCTCCTCGGCAATGTGCTGGTAGGTCGACAGGGCCAGCGCATATTGTGCGGCCTTGAACTGCGTCTCCGCATCGGCAAGAAGGACGTTCCAGTCCTTGCTCATGACATGCGGCGCCCAGGAGCCACACAGGACCGTTATGAGGCAAGCGATTAGTGACCTAATATAACCTGTGCCGTGCAGGCCGTCTGTTATATGCATGTGAAACCCTCTTGTAGTTGTAGACGTCATGAGCCGCTTAAGTTATTGGACGTATCGGCAACATCCCCCAAAAACTAGAAGGTAAAAACGGCAAGCACCGTCCGCGTAAAATGCAGTGACGTGCGGGAACCGATTAACTGGGTCTGCGCATGTCATCGGGTTTACTGGCAGGGTTTACATTGGCATCGATTGCAGCAGTTAATTCGGAGTGCTCTAGGGGATACCGGGGCGTCGGTTGTTGGAGTTGAATAGTAGATTGCCTCGAACGCTGCAGGCGAGAGGTAAAAAAACTCGATAGACACTAGAGGGGTATTAACTTCATGGTCTTACGCCTACGGATTGCGAGGATTTCGGTAATCGTAGCTCGGCCTCAAGCCCCGCACCGTAAAGGTTACCGTATCGTACACGCGACCGTCCCGTGTCTGAAGTGCCAAGGTATGTTTGCCCGGCGTGGGTTGCCATTTTAGCGCGCCGCCCGCACTTCCGATCGTTCTCCCGTCGAGAACCAAGATGGCGTCGCTGAGTTCGCTAGTCGAGAATAAAACCAGTTGTCTATCCGCTGGGATGTCCGGATCCAGCGCGATGGTTACGCCGTCCGGCGGGGACACGATGCTTGGCCGAAGCGCACCGGGATCCGCGAGCCGCACGAGGTTGGTCTCGGTCCCGGGGACAAACCATTCCTGGCGTCGCGGCTCCACGGAGGGAACAAAGGAAATCGCGCCCGCGATGAGATTCGATGGTCTCTTGGGTTCCGTGCCTGGGGATCCGGCGTGCAGCGCGTTCATAAGTGTAAGCCAGACGGGCGCGGCCCCGGTGATACCGGAGACACGGTGCATTGCGTCGCCTTCGAAATTTCCGACCCAGACCCCCACGGTGTATTCACTGCTGAAACCGATGCACCAGTTGTCGCGCATGTCCTTGCTGGTGCCGGTCTTGACCGCGGTCCAATAGCGCGTGACCAGCGGGTTATCGAGACCGAAGGTGACGGCGCGGCCCGCGCGATCGCTCAGAATATCGGCGACGATGAAGGCCGCTTCCTCGCTCATCACGCGTGTTGGTGGATCTGTCCTTGCTCGGTCTTGCCAGATCTTCAAGGGGCTGACAATCCCGCCATTGGCGAGGGTGCGATAGGCGTTGACCTGCTCGAAGAGGCTGATCTCGGCCGATCCGAGCGCCAACGAGTAGCCGTAGTAGTCACCGTCGCGCGTGATTCCGCGATAGCCCAAGGATTGCAGCCGATCGCGGAAGGCATCGACGCCGGTCACTACCAATGTCCTGACCGCCGGGACGTTGAGCGATCCGGCCAAGGCGGTGCGTACGCTAACCAATCCCTTAAAGTCGCGGTCGTAGTTCTGCGGAATGTAGAGTCCGGACGCCGTTCCGAGATTGATGGGCGAGTCATCGAGTAAGGATGCCGCCGTAAGATATCCCTGTTCGATGGCGAGCCCGTATAGAAACGGCTTCAGGGTCGAACCGGCTTGCCGCGGCGCCCGCACGCCATCGACGTGGATGGCGTTCGAGTGCGGACCCGCGGCGCCCACATACGCCCGCACCTCGCCGCTCGGGTTATCCACGATCAGCACCGCACCGTCACGAACGTTATTGGAGCGCAGCCCGGCGAGCTGTTGCTCGAGCGCTTCCAGCGCCAGGCGTTGCAGGCGCCGATCGAGGGTCGTTTGCACCCGTTCTCCCGGATCCCGCAAGCGCGCGTGGGCGAGATGGGATGCTAGCGTCACGGGCAAGCGAGAATGGCGCGGGCTTTCGGACAAGCCTTCCGCCAGGCGCATGAGCTCCAGACACCGCGGTGTCGTGTCATCGACACCGGCGATCGCACAGGCACGCTTGCCGAGCCGTGAGCCGCGGCGGTTGGGCGAAGGGAGCAGGGCCGCGAGCACGACCGATTCCGCCGCGGATAATCCCGAGGGGCTTTTGCCGAAAAGCTCCCGTGCCGCGGCACCGATCCCCTGGAGCTCACCGTAAAAACTCGTGAGATTGAGATATGATTCCAGGATCTGATCTTTCGTCCAGCGCTCTTCGAGTCGCAGCGCCGCGCGCACTTGCATGAGCTTTTGGATGATACTTCGCCGATCACCTTCCGGCGTGAGCTCGGGATCCAGCATCGCCGCCATCTGCATGGACAGGGTGCTCGCCCCGCGCGCTTTCGCGCCGCTGAGATAGTCGGCCAGCGCGCCTCCCAGAGCCCACCAATCCACGCCCGCATGCTGGTGGAAACGCCGATCTTCTGACTGGATCACCCTACCTATCAGCGCCGGTGACATCTCCTCGATCGCCACCCAATCGAGCCGCCGTGCTGTGAAGTCAACCCGGAGCTCGTGCAAGACCTCACCCTTGCCATCGAGGAGATAGGCTTCCGAGGGGCGCCATGCCGATTTTACCTCGTCGAAGCCCGGAACATCGGCGAGCACCGCTCCACTCAAAAGTAAAAGCGTACTATAAAGGACCCCTCTCACGGCAACTCCTTCACCTCGACGGGCGGGTTCGGAAGCTCGCCCAACATTTCCGGTGCATAGAGCGCCTCTACCCGCGTCGCCGGCAGCTCGAACACGCCCGCGTTGTTGTAGCGCACGGTGTACTCGACCTTGAAGACCCCTTTCGGGACATAGCGGTAGTAGGCGCGAAAAGCCTCCTGACGCCGCTCCTCGAACGCCGGCCAGGCCCAGCCCTCTCGTTCTTCGCCGCTCGCGAGGATTTGGGAGTCCCGCCCGAGGCCGGTGCCGAGGATCGAGGCGCCGGAGGGGATCGGATCATCCACGACCACCCAGGTCATATCCGACTGGGCCTCGATGTCGATAGATACCCGCGCCACGTCCCCGCGCGACCACCCTTCCGGTATTTTCTGTTCCAAGGCGGTGACACTGCGTTTGATCGTATACCCCGTCGAGAGCGGCTCCTTGAGCGGCAGGGCGGCGCGGCTCTCGATGATTGCCCAGGGTTTCCCGCTACCCTGATGTTCGATGGCAAGCGCCGTCGGCCCATCGCCCCAACCGAACTCCAGCTCACCCGTGCGAATGTCCTCGGCCCAGTCGATCGATTTCGTCTCCTGGTCAAAGCGTGCGCTGGTCGCGCCAGTGACGGGCACCGCCTCGAACGCGGCGCTGAACTTCTCCATCGCCAACACCCCCCAGGCGTTCGCGACGGTGGTATTCCAATGCCCTTCGCTCAACCTGCCGAGCGCGCCGCGTGCCATACGCGGCACATCCTCTTTCCACGGCCCCGCAGTAAGCACCGTCAATAAGGCGCGCCCGGCGTTGACATCGCCGGAGATCATGAGCCACCAAAGAGCATCGGTCCGCTCTGTCGAAAACCTCATCGCGGTGCCTTGGAAGTTGAGTCGCGCGCGCAGGATGTTGTCGGCTTCGCCCACACGCTGAGCTTGGTCCGGTATAGCAGACAAGCGTTTCAGGATATTCATCCAGTCGATGAGGGCCGAGGTCGGCCAGAGGTTCGGATCGATGCTGATGCTGCCGAGCATCTCGGCGCTAGCCTCCTCATAGCGCGAGAGCGCTTCGATTGCCGCGAGCTTGCGGATCGCGAGATCGGCCGTGGGTAGCGCGGAGTCCCGGATCACCCGCCCGTCGATGAAGCCCTTGAGCCCCGCCTTGACGCGCGCGAGCGCGTCGTCTGGGATCGCCCAATCGGCCTCTTGCGCGATGGCGAGCACATAAGAGCTGAGCGCATCGCTGCCCTCGAGCCAATCGCTGCCGAAATACTTCAGCAAGCCATGCTCGTCTTGGTAACTTGGCAGATCGTTCATGACCGTATCCCAGAGCTTGCGATCCCGCAGCGCGATGGCTTTGGAGATACGCTGTTCGAGACAGGTGTAGGGATAGCGCTGCATGTACTCGCGCACACCGCTCAAGCCGTCCCCGATCCGGCGGCGCAAGGCGACGCGGATCCCGCCGCGGCCGGCGACGGCGTCTTTCGGACGCTCGCTACTCATGCTCAACGGCGCTTCAATTTGCGTCAGCGTCGCTTGGTAGACGCGCACCGGATAGACCGGGATCACCTCTTGCTCAACGCGAATGCGGTCGCTGGCACCGCCCTCGCGCTCCTGTACGCCCACCTCCCAAACGAGACCCTCGGCGCCGACCGGCGCGCTATACTCCCAGCGGAGCTCGCGGGCTTGTCCGGGTTCTAATTCGAGCGACTGCCCGGGAAGGTCGACCGCCGCATCGGGACCGGGTTGCGGTGAGACCCGCGCCGAGGCCGCGAGCGCGATCGGCCGCTCCGAGGCGTTGCGCAGCGTGAACATCCCTTGGAAGCGATCGCCTTCGCGCACGATCGCCGGTAGGCCCGAATGCAGCATTAGATCCTGGGTGGTCCGGACGCTGGTATGTCCGCTGCCGAACAAGCCCTCCGCGGCGCCGGCGACGACCACGATCCGGAACGAGGTCAAGGCATCGTTGAGCGGCACCTCGACCTCGGCCTCGCCCCGGTCATTGAGCGCTATGCGGCCCTTCCACAGGAGCAAGGTATCGAAAAGCTCGCGCACTGACTGCTGCCCTCCCCCTCCGCCCGGCGGCACGGCCTTGCGGCCGTAATGGCGCTTGCCGACAACCTGCATCTGAGCGGTGGCGGTATAGACCTCGATGCCGCGCGTGCCCATCATGCGTTCGAGCAGATCCCAGGTGGTGTTCGGCAGCAACTTCAGCAAGCCCTCATCGACCGCGGCGATCGCTATCTCGGCGCCCGCCGGCAAGGGTCGGCCGTTCGCGCGTTTAACCGTAATCCGCACCTTGGCGCGCTCGCGGACCTTGTGCACCTCGGCATCCGGTTTCAGCGTGACCGCGAGGCGATGCGGCGCCCAGCCCACCCGGATAGACGCAATCCCCAAACGGTAAGCGGGCTTGCCGAGATCGACCAGCGCCGTGACCGCACCGTCATCGCCCCCGAAGGGAAGATCCAGCCGGCGTGCGAGATCGGCGAGAAATCCCGCGCCGGCCCGGCCGCGGATCGCCAGCACCGAAATATACGCGTTCGGCGCGTAGTGGTCTTTGATGGGCACTTCCACCACCGGCGCTTTTCCGGAGACCGTGGTGACGAAGCTATCGATGACGCCCTCGCGTTCCACGCTGATGAGCGCCGTGGCTTCACGGAAGGGCATCCGCACCTGCAGCCGCGCGGTTTCGCCCGACTCATACTCCTTGCGCTCGGGCAGGAGATCCATGCGATCGCCGGCCCCGCCCTCGAACCACCAGTCGTCCGTTCCCGCGATCCATACCTCGCGCGTGGCCAGCGCCTTATTATCGAGGTCGTCTCGGCTTGTCGCGCGCAGCACCACCTGCCCCGAAACCTCCGGGACTACCTCACAGCTTAGCAAACCGTGGTCGTCGGTTTCGCCTTCGCAACCCCCGGCAATGCGTTGGGTCTCTGTCTTGTTCTCGTAGGCATAGAAGCCGCCGACGAGACGGCGGCGGTGCGAGTAGGTGGTCTTTGAGAACAATTCCACCGCGACTTTCCGATCCGCCACGGGGTTTCCCGCTAGATCCAAGACCACCGTCTGGAAACCCATTGTGCCTTTGATCACCACCCAGCGGTCGGCGCGGATCCCGAGCTGCAGCTTGGCCGGCCAGAGCGGTATGCGGTTCGACACCGACAGCCGCTCGCCGTTGGCGTCTTGGTATTCGAGCTCGGTGACGATGTCCCGCGGGCCGTCGATCGCGGGCAGGTTTGCAATCGTGGCGCGCGCGGCGCCGGCATTATCGAGCGTGAGCGGTAAGACCTGCGCGGGCGCCTTGGCGCCGGCGCCTCCGCTACCGAGACCGAAGTAATAATCATAGTCGCGCTGATGGTCTTCGATGCCTTCCTTGATGTCCGCCCCGCCGAACGCGAACTCGGAGTAATCGGGAAAGCTGAGCGACTTGGCCACGACTTGCGAGCGCAGCTTGACCGGCGCTTGCGAGGCGCCGCCCCCGCTCAAATACCCGACGAATAGATCGACCCGCGCCTCCTTCGCGTTCACCAGGGGCTCCGCGGGCGCTTGGATCACCGCCCGCATCGTGGGCACGCGAAACTGCTCCACACGGAACGAGCTGGAATTCAGCCACTTGTCGGACTCTTTCCGGTGGAGGCTCATCTGGTAGTTGCCGAGCTTCGCGTCCTTGGGGATTTCCCAGACGCTCTCGGCGATCCCTAGGACGTCGAAAGACACCGGCAGCTCATACTCCTGGCCACTGGCTTCGTGCTGCAGCTTGAGCTTGTCGGGCGGATCGGCTGCGGGAATGGCGAAACCGCCGCTTGTTCGTTGCCGCAAGTAATGCTTCATCGACACCGTCTCCCCGCCTCGGTACAGACCCCGATCGAGGATGGCATGGGCGACGAAGGTGCCCTCCTCCCAACCGACCGGCAGCTCGAACTCATAGGGACGGATTCCGCGATTCCAGCCTGATACCGTGAAGCTCATGTCCTCGCCGGTGCGGGCGCTGACGAACAGGGGCGCCGGGCTCCACGGGCCGCAGTCAGGCTCGGCGTGCGGCTTGGGCAGGGCCCCGCCTTCGATCATTGCGATCCCGTCCCGGCCGGTGCTCCCCTGCCAGATCGGTTGTCCAGTACAATAGTCGCCGATTTTAACCGCCGCCCCCGGGACCGGTTGCGCCCCGTCCAAGGTCGTGACCCATACGAGCGAAGCCTCGCGCCCCCACTTGAAATGCACGGCGAGGTTGGTGACCAGCGCCGCTGTGGCCACGTAGCGCGGCTCACTGCGTCCGAGGAGCGCCGCACCGAGCTTCGGGCTCATGAGCTCGACCACATAGAATCCGGGCTCCCGTAGCGGGATCCCCACGACCTCGAATGCACGCGCGCCGCCCGGTTTGGGCAGCGTAAACCGAGTGGTTTCAAGCTTGGGACCGAACACCGATTCGGTTCCGGTCATCTCTATCCAGACGCGCTTATCGCCCCTGGCTTTCTCCCACTTCCCGCGCCGCTCCATGGCTTGCTTGACGCGCCGGATCCAGTGGCCGATCGCCCGGTCGTCCTGATCGATGCGTTGCATGCGTCCTGCGATCGGGACAGTGGGTTCGGTACCCGGCATGGCTTTGCGCGCCGCGATTTCGGCTTCGAGATTGCGCAAGGTCACCGGCAAGATGCCGCCTTCCTTCGCCTCCAGGATGCCGAATTCACCTAAGAATTTCGCCAGCGGCGGATAGTCGTCGGTCGCGACCTCGAGGGGAAAGCGCGCGGCATTAGCTAGCGGCCGTCCCGCGTCGTCTTTGACCTCCGGCGGCAGGAGTACCTGGAACTTGGTCCGTTCCGGGAACGGCCCTTCGAAGCTGACGGCGTCGACCACCGGGCTCGCGGTCGCATCGATGGCCTTGGGCCGATGTACTTCGCCGTCTTCCCGCCGCAAGCGCAGTTGCGATGCAAGCCCGGCGGCGATCGGGGCGCTGAAGCGGACATGCATGGCGTGCAAGGGAAGGCAGCCGGACTCGGCATTGACGCGATCGCATTCGAAGCGAGCGGTGAACCGCGGCCGGGTCTTGAACGCAAGGACCTGATCTCGCACCGTAGCAACCTCGGTCAGCGAGCGAATACCCGTACCCCAGACGAGCTGCACCTCGGTGTCCGGCGGCAGCGTGCGCCGGCAGCGCAGCACGGCAAGCTGTGATTCAGCGCGATCGAGGGCTTCGTCCTTGACCGCGACGGTGGTCTCGCCGCCGATCTTCCACAGCAGCCGAAAGTATTGATAGCCGATCAAGCGCCGCTGCGCCAGCACCTCACGGCGTGTATCACCGCCGAGGACATCGACCTCGATGCGCTCCGAGATCCCCTTGACCTGGCAGTGCGCGTGCCCGGCGATCGATTCGGGCCGCACCTCGGCGTCCAAGGCCAGAACGAAAATCTGGTTCTCGTCGATGCCGGTATCGCCTTCGTCCGGCAGCGAGGACAGAATCGAGGGACCGCCGGTACTGAAAGAGAATTCCTGGGCCCCGCCGAGGGACTTCCCGGCCAGCGTGGTAACGTCCGTCTTAAGCTTAAACGTGCATTTCACCCCGGCCGACAAGTCGCGCGCGAAGTCATAAATCCAATTGCGCGCATCCGCCCAACGTCCCTTTCCGTTTTCCGGACAGTCGATCGCGAAGGGCTCGGGAATGCGGGGATCCCCGAAGGTAACCATCTGCTCCGAAAACCGCACGGCAACCTGGCGGACGCCTTTGACCGTTCCTTGAGGTGTGAATACATCCACCTGCGCGCGCTCGCGCGGCGCGGGCTCCGCCGCTAGCGACAGGCTCACCACCAAGGCAAGCCAAGTGCTTAGGTAGCGCATGCTGTTCTCCCCTGACGGCGGCGCACGTGGTTATCGATGGACCTTACAGGATAGCTCACTCCAAGGCCTGTTGCACACGGCGCACGCCACTTGCTAGGCTATCGTCCGGGCTGCAGCTGTTGCGCTTCCTCTGCAACGACGACAAAGTCAAACCGAACAATGGCATGACTGGGAGAACTGTTATGTTGAACGGTAAAACGGCGATCGTGACTGGCTCAACGAGTGGGATAGGGCTTGCGATCGCTAAAGCCTTGGCTGAGGCGGGCTGCAATATCGTCTTGAACGGATTGGGAAACGCGGATGAGATCGAGAAGCTGAGGCTGGGACTCGAGTCCGGGCACGACGTCCGCGCACTGTATCACGGCGCCGATATGTCCAAACCGAGTGAGATAGCCAGCATGGCGCAACAGGCGCTCGCCGTCTTCGGCGCGGTCGATATTTTGGTGAACA
This sequence comes from Chromatiales bacterium USCg_Taylor, assembly GCA_002007425.1. Lineage (GTDB taxonomy): Bacteria > Pseudomonadota > Gammaproteobacteria > JACCXJ01 > JACCXJ01 > USCg-Taylor. The sequence goes on from MUGK01000049.1 coordinate 12,408, forward strand.
ACGCAGGGATCCAGCACGTCGCGCCGATCGAAGACTTTCCCCCGGAGAAATGGGACGCCATCCTCGCGATAAACTTGTCCTCGGCGTTCCACACGATTCGCGCCGTATTACCGGCTATGAAGGCCCGGCGCTGGGGACGTATCATCAACATCGGCTCGGCGCACGCGCTCGTGGCCTCGCCCTTCAAGGCCGCTTATGTCGCCGCGAAGCATGGACTGCTCGGCCTCACCAAGACCGTGGCGCTCGAGGTCGCGGAGCACGGGATCACCTGTAACGCGGTCTGTCCGGGGTATGTGTTCACGCCGCTGGTCGAGGGCCAGATCGACGACACTGCCAAGGCGCGCGGCATTAGCCGTGAGGCGGTGATTCGAGACGTGTTGCTGGCGGCCCAAGCCACCAAGCAATTCGTCAAGCCGGAGGACCTGGGTGCATTGTCAGTCTTCCTCGCCAGCGATGCGGCGGCCCAGATCACGGGGGCGGCGCTTCCGGTCGACGGCGGCTGGACCGCGCATTAGCGCTCCTGGGACAGGCGGCGCGGAGCGCATTGAGATCGAGGCCATCAGCGGGACCAGCGCCGGCGCGATGAACGCCGCGGTCCTCGCGGACGGTAATGATGGAGGGCGGGTGCGAGGGTGCGCGGCGGGCCTTGGGGCGTTCTGGCCGCCGTCAGTCGAGCGGCTCTCGCGAGCCCGCTCAAACGCTCAGTCTGGGACATGCTGACCGGAAACTGGAACCTGGATTTCTCGCCCAGCTATCGACGAGCCATGGAAGGTCGAAGACCGAGGCGAGGAGCCCGCGATAGCCGTCCTCTAGATGGACGGCGTAAAGTCATTGAGCGAAGGCACGCGCGAGC
>MUGK01000050.1 GCA_002007425.1 Chromatiales bacterium USCg_Taylor
GAGCGATGAAAAACGGGCTTAACGGCCGCGTCTCCGTCTGAAATCGATTCCTATACACGCTGCACAACCATTTTTGATACTTGTTCAGAGGTTCCTTAAACGTCCGCACGGATTCATGAATCCCGGCGGCTTCGATTATGAAGGCTGGTTGTTTCAGCACCGCATCCGCGCGCTCGGCCATGTCATCGATAGCCCCCGAAACCGGTGCTTGGAGGCCGCTCGCGGCGCCCTGGTCGATCGCTTGCGCCAGCGGCTGGCGCTGAAGCTTGCGGCGGTGGCGCGGCACTCATCCCAGGGCAATGTGTTGACGGCCCTGGTGATCGGGACGCAGGACGCCATCGGCGCGGAACAATGGCAGGTCTTCAACCGCACCGGCACCTCGCATTTGGTCTCGATCTCCGGCCTGCACATCGGGCTCATCGCGCTGCTTGGCTTTTGGGTAGGCCGGTGGCTCTGGTCCCTGCCGGGATTTACCGTCCTGTACGTCGCCGCCCCGCGCGTCGGCGCGCTCTCGGGTACGCTGGCCGCGCTCATGTACTCGGGCCTCGCTGGCTTTTCGGTGCCCACGCAGCGTTCCTTCATCATGGTCACGGTATTGATGTACGGGCTCGTGGCAAACCGCTTATTCAAATCCATTGATCTCTGGTTCATCGCGCTTTCGCTGGTGCTGATCCTGGACCCGTTTAGCGTGCTGGCGCCGGGCTTCTGGCTGTCCTTCGGGGCAGTGGCCTTAATTCTTTACGGAATGGGCGGGAGGGTCGCGCCTTCCGGCCTCTGGTGGCGGATCGCGCGCCTGCATCTCGTCGTGGCGATCGGCTTGACCCCGGTGCTGTTGTTGATCTTCGGCCAGAATCCCATCGTGAGTCCGGTGGCGAATGTCCTCGCGGTGCCGTGGGTGAGCGCGGTGGCGGCGCCGTTGGCCTTGGCCGGCACGGCCTTGTGCTTTGTCTGGGAGCGGGCGGGGATCGCCTTACTGGATCTGGCGCTTAAGAACCTGGAGGGGCTTTGGGTTTATTTACAGTATTTATCGGAGATCGAATATGCCATCTGGGTGCGGGCCGTCCCGGTGCCTTGGATCGGCGGGGCGGCGCTTATCGGGATCTTGATCGTGCTCGCGCCGCGCGGCATCCCGGCCCGTTGGCTGGGGTTCGTGTGGTTGCTCCCGCTCCTGGTTACACCGCCGCCGCGCCCGAAAGAAGGAGAGCTTTGGTTCACCTTGCTGGATGTCGGGCAGGGTCTTTCCGCGGTCGTGCAAACCCGCGACCGCACCTTGGTATACGACACCGGGCCGAGGTTCAATGAGCGCTTCGACGCCGGCCGCGCGGTGTTGGTCCCCTATCTCAGGCAACACGGCATCGAGCATGTCGATACGCTCGTCATCAGCCACGGCGACAGTGATCACACGGGCGGGCTCGACAGTCTGCTGGCGGAAGTCTCGGTGGGACGAATTCTCGCGAATGGACCTATCGGCGGCCGGCGGGTCTCGGTGTGTCGAGACGGTCAGCACTGGCGCTGGGGCGAGGCGAGCTTTTCGGTGCTGCATCCCGCGTTCGATGCGAACGGTTCCGACAACAACCGTTCCTGTATCCTCAAGGTATCCCTGGGCGACAGGTCTGTATTGCTGCCGGGCGATACGAGGCCGAGGCGGAACACGAGTTATTGAAGCAACACCGGGAGAGCCTAAAGGCGGACATCGTGGTGGCCCCCCATCACGGGAGTAAAACCTCTTCCACGGCAAGCTTTATCGATGCGGTCGCCCCCGACTATGTGCTTTTCGCAGCGGGCTATCGCAACCGCTATCGCTTTCCTGATGCCGCTGTCCTGCGTGCCTATCGGGCGGGCGGCGCCATCCCATTGCTCAGCGCCGAGGAAGGCGCGATTCGGTTTCGCTTCGGCCCTGGCGCCCGCCACGCTCCAGAGTTCTACCGTAAAGAGACGAAACGGTTTTGGCGGACCGATGTCGCCCCAAACGAAGTCGGTCCTACCTCAACAACAACCAAGTAACGCATTCTTGGTACCTCTAAGAGGGAGAGAGGCGGCTGGCGGCGCCACGGTAGTAGACTAGGCAGGATGAAGGTCAAGGTTCTTATCGCCCTACTCGAACAAGAACCAATTAAGCCACCTTCCGACTGACAACGGCAAGCCAAGGCTGTGCAGCGCAAGGTAGTCCCTGCGGTCGATAGTAGTGTTTTATGATCTCGAAACCGGCCGATTCCAGCAGTAGCTGATAGGTAGCGAGCTCAAGGTAAGTGCCGTAGCGATCTCCCTGCCATCCCTCGCTGTTTCCTCTGGGATTTGAAGAAAAAAGTACTCCTTGTGGTTTCAGTGCGGACCTTAGCTCTCTTAGGACCCGGATCATTTCCTGTGAAGGAACATGAAAGAGCGAAGCATTTGCAAAAATACCGTCGACAAACTGCTCCGGTAATTCTAGTTTAAGGAAATCTTGCTGAAGCACTAGAAGACCGGTCAGTGATTTCGCCATCTCACAAAATTCGTAGCTTCCATCTAAGCCAATTGCATGATGTCCCTGTTTCTTAAAATAGAGAAGATCGCGGCCCGGACCGCACCCCAGATCCAATAGCGATAGACCTTTTTGGTTGGGCAGAGCTGACAATAATGCCTCATAATTTTGCGTCACATCGTGATCTTTCGTCCCGTGCCAAAAACTATTGGCATTTGCGTTGTAATGTTCAATCGTAGCGGAGCTGATACTTTCTAACTCATCGGGTGACCAGAACTTACTCATGGCAATATCGCCTTACCAAATAAGAATCTTTCATTCCATGAAAGATATTCAGAAACTGGACTGGGGTCAAATTACCCCCCCTAATTTTCCTTTTTCAGATTACGAGTACCTACTGGCGCTTGAAACGAGTCAAAGTGTTGGGAGCGAAACGGGCTGGATACCTCACTATCTCACTGTATGGCAGGGAGTCGAGCTTGTGGGAGCAACCTTTGTTTATCTGAAAACTAATAGTTATGGAGAATACATTTTCGATTGGGAATGGGCAGATGCCTATCATCGGTGCGCGCTGCCTTACTATCCAAAGCTGGTTTCTGCCATACCGTTTACTCCTGCTACGGGTGCCAAGATCCTGTTACACCCGAATGCGGACAGAGACGCTGTCTCACGCGCACTAATTTCTGCAATGCTGGCATTGGCTGAAGAGAAAGGGTGTCATTCCGTGAATTGTCTTTTCCTCCCGCCGGAGGAAGTCCCTTATTTCTCTGAAAGAGGTTTTTTAATAAGGCATAGCTTTCAATACCACTGGTTTAATAGAGAGTATGTGGACTTTTCCGATTTTTTGGACCATCTTAAGACAAAACGAAAAAAACAGATCGTACGGGAACGAGAACAGTTAATAGCACGAGGGCTTGAGATCCGAGTTGTTACAGGTGAGGCTATTCGTCCTAGACATGCCGGCATCGTGTACCGGTTCTATCTTTCGACGATAGATAAAATGGGTGCTTATCCCTATCTCACGTCTCGCTTTTTCGATACGGTAATGGCAACCATGAAAGATCGACTGGTCCTTATTTTGGCCTACGATCGAGGAACGGAAATAGCAGGCACAATCAATTATCGAAAAGGGGATCATCTTTACGGCCGCTATTGGGGCGCTGATGAATACGTGAGGCACTTGCATTTCGAGCTTTGCTATTACCAGTCCATTGACTATGCCATACGCAATAAAATCACACTTTTTGAAGCCGGAGCTCAAGGCGAACATAAGTTCCCGCGCGGCTTTCTCCCAGAACGTAACTACAGTGCGCATTGGATTTTTCATGCGCGCTTTCGAACTGCCATTGCCCAGTTCCTCAATGAGGAAAAAGCTCTAATAGGCCGACTCATTGACGATAAGCTAGGCAGCTCTCCTTACCATCAACAAATTCCAGGCTCAGGTCGTGTATCAACGGATTGATCTTTTGCGTCCTGCAAAGCGGCTTTCTTGATGTCTCTACTTCTGGCGCCCGGAAATCGTAGCCGGGTGGAGTGAAGCCGAACCCAGGAAAGATTTCTGCGGTGCGCTAAATTTCTCCCTACATCTCACGCCAGCGTTTGCAATGCCTCGACGATGCGCTTGCGATAGAACGGCAGTTGCCAACGCCGCCCGCCGACTTGATGCCATAAGAGCGCCGCTCGCACGCCCGCCAACAACGCCGCCCGCACCTTGTTGGCGACCTCCGGATCGCGTAGAAAACGCGCATCGCCGCGCACCTGGATTCGGAATTTAAGCGTGCTCAGCGTCTCTTGGTAACTGCTGGCAATCGCCGCCAGCGTGCTATCGTCGGTAAACCCCTCCGCGGGCATCTGTTGTTGCACCGCGCGCAATCGGGTTCCGAGCAGATCTAACATGCTCTTGTTATTGCGCAACACATTTTCCAGGTGCAACAACCCGATCACATAGGTGACTGCGTCGCCGTACTTGGGTCCGCGCCGCTTGCGAATGAAGATGTCCTTGAGTGCGTTGATGCCGAGGCTCAATCCAAAGCGGTAATCCTGCTCTCCGCCGAAGACCTCCTCTGTGCTCTGGGGATCAAACTCGAATAAGCTCCGGACCAATGCCTTGAGGTTCTCGTTCGGAACGGCGCCGGTGTTCGCCAAGCGATCCACCAAGAGCGCGGCTTGGAACACAGCGGCAAGCGCCAGGGCCTGATCGCGTACTTGATTCTGCATACGACGGGACAAAAAGTCGCGGGATTATGGCTGAGTCGACACACTTGCCACACGGGCGAGATGAGGCCGTTTAAGATCCCAGACTACCCCCAGCCGCTCGAGCAGGCACAATGCGTAGTAGCAAGGATCGAACTGCCACCAGCGGAAACCGTGGCGCACCGAGAGCGGGTAGTGATGGTGGTTGTTGTGCCATCCGTCCCCCAGCGTCAGGATCGCTCCAAGGACATTATTTCTGGAATTGTCCCCGGTCCGATACGGTTGCGTTCCCCACACGTGCACTAAGGAATTGATCGAAAAGGTGCCATGCCACAAGAACACGGTGGCGACGATGAAACCCCATAAAAAACCTTCCAATCCGAACCCGTAGACGAGCGCGGCGATATAAAGGTTTACCGGTAACCAGGTATTCTCATTGAGCCAGGCGAGCTCGGGCAGCACGGTGTAATCCTTAATCAGATCACTCCTTGTATGCTTGTACTTGTGGCAAAGGATCCATCCCATATGTGACCACCAAAACCCCTTGCGCACCGGAGAATGGACATCCTGGAGCTGATCGGAGTAGCGGTGATGATGGCGGTGATGGCTGGCCCACCAAAGGACTCCCTTCTGCAGCGAGCATTCACCCAGGAACGCCAAGAAAAAAGCAAATGGGCGGCTGGTCTTGTAGGAGCGATGCGAAAAATAGCGGTGAAAGCCGGCACTCAATGCAAACATGCGCACATAGTACGATACGATGGCCAAGACCACCCATTGCCATTGAAAATGGAAGGCGATGGTATAGGCCGCCAACAGGTGCAGGACAATGAACAGGATCGTGTCCTGCCAAATTAATGTCTCGTCATCGCTTATCGGCCCGCTGCCCTCGGCGTGCTGATGTGTCATTGCCTTCACCCCATCGCCATTATGGGTCACGGGTCGATCTCCGTCCAACGGCCCCGCCATGCCGCCCATCCTTTCAGCAATGCTTTCACATAGGTCGTCACATTGATCCCTCACCATACACCACCCGCCCCAGGACCCAAGGGAAAGGCGAAGATCCACGCGAGAGTATGCGCAGTATATTAATTGGCGCGCAAAACCAAAAGACCGTCCGCGTATCTTCCGGCCGGCAGCGGTTTAATCCCCAACTCGTGTGGTCGCATAGGCGAATGCTCCCGGCGTTAACCGCGCTGCAAGCCCACCGCCCGGTCCGAGCGTTGATGATTAGGAATGAACAACCTATGGTAATGGGTGCTTCAAGGGCTCTATACTTGATGCGCCGTGACGCAGAGCTCTTGAAGAAATCGTCGCGAGCAAGTATGCCCGCGAGGCGCACGGCGCGCAGGACCGTTTCGCCGGGAGCGAAACGGTGCATCTGCCCCGAAGGGGCGAGCCTCAAGGACGAGGCGAGCAGCCGCAGTGTATGTGGAAATACATGAGGATTCCGCACCCCGCAACGAAGCGGGCGGGCTGCGCAGCAGATTTATTCACAAGCTCTCAGTGATTCATAGAGGAAAGTCGATGCAGCTGCCAACATTGGTGCCATTGGTGCCACCCAATCGCACCATAAAAAATAGAATCTTATACGCCCTTGCGCTATTTGTTGTTGCCGGGATCCTCGTCGGGACCGGATATACTCTCATTCAGATCAACGGGGACACTAAGTATGTTGAGATCTACGTACTGGTCGCGATCGCGATCATTCTCCTGATCCCTGGCCGCGTGCAGCAATTTTATTGGAAGGACTATTTCCAAGGCCAACGGCTGCAGCTCAAAGGGAAGCATTCCGAAGCCTTGGCCCACTTCGAGCGATTCTTGGAAGCGGTCCGGAAGCGGCCCACCCTGAGGCATTTAATCTGGTTTAGCCAGTGGTTCTACACTTCCAATGTGGAGGTCATGGCCCTGAATAACATGGGCGTATCGGCGATGTGGCTGCAAGACTCCGACAAGGCGGAATCCTTGCTAAAGGCAGCAGCGCAGTTGGACCCCGAATCCCCGCTCCCGTATTTTAATTTATCGGTGATGCACTATGCCTTGGGCGCCGATGCCGAGGGCGCGAAGAACCTCGCCAAGGCCGAGACCTTAGGTTATAAAACCGCGAGCATTCGCGGGATCGCTAAGATCGCGCGCGAATCTAACGTCGGAGAAAAGCCGGTCAAAGCGCCGAAGAAGCAAGCCGCGGGATCCTGATGGGATTTAAAATCGCCGGACAGTCTCGGTAAACGGAAAGTCCCGCCGCCCACGCTTTTGTCGCGCGCTGATCGTACCCACCATGCCGTGCTTGCTGTCGCAGCGGGACACGCAGACCACCGAGATTATGGACGATCCCCGGTGCGATCGTGAGCGGCTCTACCGCACCTATCGGCAGTTTAGGGCGATCAACGCCGCCTTATCCAGAGTTCGTTCCGTCTATAAGCGCTGGATCCGGCCGGCGATGCGCATCTCCGAACGTAGCTACAGCTTACTCGATATCGGTTTCGGGGGCGGTGATATCGCCCGCGCCCTCCACCGCTGGGCCTGTGCCGATGGCTTGCGGCTAACGATCACCGGTATCGACATCGACGCGCGCGCGTACGGCTACGTGCAAACCCTCGCTTGGCCCGAGGGCATTACATTCCGTGTGGCCCACGTGAGCGAGATCCGCGAAAAGCAGGAGCGGTATGATTTCGTGTTCTCGAATCACTTAGTACACCACCTCGATAGCGCCGCGTTGCCGGCAATGCTCGCAAGCGCGGCCGCGCTTTGCGCCCGGGAAGTCTTGTTTGTTGACGTGCAACGCGGCGACCTGGCCTATCTCGGTTTCGCGTTGCTGAGCGCCATCGCTTTTCGCGATTCCTATATCCAGCACGATGGCTTGATCTCGATCAAGCGCAGCTATACGCGTCGAGAGCTGGCGGCGATTGCGCCCCCGGGGTGGACCGTGGAACGCCTGTTTCCGTTCCGGTTGGTCTTGCGTTACGCGGCCGCGGCGCAGGCTTGAGCGGGAGGGCTCTCATGGCCCGGGGGAAAGCGCATCCACCGAGTAGCCATCGCCTTCCAGCATGTGACGCAATTTGCGCAAGGCTTCTAATTGGATCTGGCGCACGCGCTCCCGGGTTACGCCGATCTCGTAACCTACCTGCTCCAAGGTGGCTATCTCCCTTCCCCCGAGGCCGAAGCGGCGCTCCACCACGGCGCGCTGTTTCTCATTCAAGTGCGAGAGCCACACCTCGAGGTGCCGGTGCATATCGCTGTCTTGCAGCAACAAGGAGGGGTCGATATTGTGCTCGTCGGGGATGGTCTCGATCAGCGTCCGCGAGGAATCGCGCTCCGCCGGTGCGTCCGCCGAGCTGACGCGCTCGATTAAACCGGCGACCTCTTGCACTGCCGCAATCGGCCGATCCAGGAGCTGCGCGACGTCTTCAACGGTCGGCTCGCGATCCAAGCTCTGGGCCAACTGCCGGACCGCGCGCATATACAGGTTGATTTCCTTGAACACATGGATCGGGAGGCGGATGGTCCGGGTCTGATTCATCAAAGCGCGTTCTATGGTCTGCCGGATCCACCAGGTGGCATAGGTTGAGAAGCGGAACCCTTTTTCTGGGTCGAACTTCTCTACCGCGCGCATCAAACCGAGATTGCCTTCCTCGATGAGGTCCAGCAAGGCTAAGCCGCGATTTAAATAACGGCGCGCGATCTTGACCACCAAGCGCAGATTACTCTCGATCATGCGCTTGCGGCTGCTCGTGTCGCCTTGGCGCGCGGCGCGCGTGAGCCGGACCTCTTCCTCGGCCGTCAGCAGGGGTGAGTATCCAATCTCGCATAAATACAAGCGGGTGGCGTCGATCTCGGCTTCCGAGATCTCGGCGGGCCGTTCTACCGCCACGCCCAAGCTGGGCGCCTGCTTGTCCTCGATACCCTCCTCGCCGTCTTCGTCGAGCATATCCACCTCCGCATCGCCCGAGTCAGTGTCGAGATAGGTGATCCTGCTCATGGCGCTACGGCTTAAAAAAAGTCTCCGTGCCCACCGGCCCCCGCAGCCCCGAACAATCGCTAGATCCGTGCTTTCGGTAGATAGCGCAAGGGCGGTACGGGCCGTCCATTGCGCCTGATCTCGAAATAGAGTTTGACCTGCCTGCTCCCGCTATTCCCCATCTCCGCGATTTGCTGTCCGCGGGCGACCCGATGACCTTCCTGGACCAATAGACGGCGGTTGTGAGCATAGGCGCTGAGATACACGTCATCGTGCCGTATGATGATAAGCTTTCCGTAGCCGACAAGTCCATCGCCGCTATAGACCACCTCACCCGCGGCCGCCGCCCAAATGGGCTGTCCAGGTTGCCCCAAGAGATCCAGTCCTTGGCGGCTCGACGCGGTATTGGCCGGCAACGGCTCGCCCCGCGCCGGCCATTGCCATTGAATCGATCCGGCCGGCAGCGGCGCCTGCCCGCGGGTCGGGAGGCTTATTTCGGCCCGAGGCGGGCTCGCCCGGATCTCTTGCCTCGGCGCCGGTCTGGGAGCGGTTCCCGAACCCTGCGTCTGATGCAAAGCTAGACGCTGGCCGGGGTAGATGATGAATGGGGCTTTGATCCCGTTCCAGCGGGCAATCTCCCGGTAATCGAGCCGGTAACGCCATGCGATCGAATGGAGGGTGTCTCCGCGCGCCACCACGTGCTGGCGCGCTTCAACGCCGGCTGCGCGCGCGAGCGACATTCGATCGGCGCCCGTCCGAGCACTTACGACCGGGGCCTTCGCCGTCGTTCCGCAGCCGGTGAACTGGCTCACAGACACCAGAATCGCTATGAGTTGTACCACCAGCCGCACGGGCATCGCCGTCCTATCCCAGTCCTGTTATGAGCGGCACGAACCGCACCTCCTCGAGAGGCTTCTCCTCGAAGTGTTCGGGATAGCGCGTCACCAAAACCAGCCACTGTGAGCCGCTCTCGCCCACCGGCGCGACGATGCGGCCGCCGATGGCAAGCTGCTCTAGTAGCGCCGGGGGGACGCTGTCGACGGCGGCGGCGATCAGGATTGCATCATAGGGCGCGTGATCCTGCCAGCCGATCCGTCCGTCTCCGTGTTTGACGCGGACGGTACGATAATGCAAAGCTGCCAAACGCTCCCGCAACCGCGCCGCCAGCGCGCCGATGCGCTCGATGCTGTGGACCGATCTGGCGAATTGCGCCAGGACCGCGGACTGGTACCCGGTGCCGGCCCCGATTTCCAAAATCTTATCCATCGCGCCGCTCACAAACAACGCCTCGGTCATACGCGCCACGATGTAGGGTTGCGAAATGGTCTGGCCGTAACCGATGGGCAAGGCCTTATTCTCGTAGGCGCGGCCCGCCAGGGCCTCGTCGACAAAAAGATGCCGCGGTACCGTGCGCATGGCGTGCAGCACCTCGCGTGATCCGATCCCCATCTCCCGCAGCTCCCGGATCAAGCGATCGCGGGCGCGCTGGGAGGTTAGACCGATGCCGCGGTGATCAGCCGTCATGCACGCGCAAGGCCTCGAGCCATTGCGACACCGTATCCAAGGCCCGGTAATGGGTCATATCGACTTGCAGCGGGGTGATCGATACATACCCGCTCCTGACGGCATGAAAATCGGTTCCCACCCCCGCATCCTCCTCCGGGCCGGCCGGTCCCACCCAATAAATCGGCCGCCCACGCGGGTCCGTCGCCTGCACCACCGGTTCCGATTTATGCCGCCGGCCAAGACGGGTGGCCGCCAATCCCCGAAGCTCGTTCCACGGGCGGTCCGGGACATTGATGTTCAAGATCGTATCCGCCGGTAAGGGCCGGTGGCCGATCTCTTTGACCAGTAAGCTTGCGATCCGGGCGGCGGTTTCGTAATGCACCGCTTGGCTGCCGGCCAAGGAAATCGCCATCGCCGGCGACCCGAGGAAACGCCCCTCGATCGCCACGGCGACGGTGCCCGAATAGAGGACATCATCTCCGAGATTGGCCCCGGCGTTGATCCCGCCTAACACCATGTCGGGTACGCGCTCGAGGAAGCCGGTGATGGCAAGGTGCACACAATCCGTCGGGGTGCCGTCAACATAGATGAAACCGTTCTCGGCGCGACCGGCCCGAAGCGGTTTTTCGAGAGTCAAGGAGTTACTTGCGCCGCTGCGATTGCGATCCGGTGCAACCACGGTTACCTCTCCGAGCGCCGCAAGCGCCCGCGCAAGGCAAGCGATCCCCGGCGCCTGATAACCGTCATCGTTGCTTAATAAGAACAACACCGGGGTGCTCTAGATTCTCAAGGCGACCACGGGTTGACTCGACGCCGGACGCGCTCAGTCCAGCAAAAATTCGAGCAGTGCCTTCTGCGCGTGCAAACGGTTCTCGGCCTCGTCCCAGACGACACTTCGCGGGCCATCGATCACTCCGGCGCTGACCTCCTCGCCGCGGTGCGCGGGCAAGCAGTGCATAAAAAGGGCCTCCGGTTTCGCGAGCGACAGCAAATTCTCATCCACTTGAAAGCGCCTAAAAACCTCGCGCCGCGCGTGGCTTTCTTGTTCTTGCCCCATGCTGGCCCAGACATCGGTGACCACCAGATCCGCACCGCGAACCGCTTCTTGCGGCCGATCGCAGCGGCGCACCGCGCTCGCCGCCGCGTCCCCAATCTCTTCCCGCGGCCCATAGCCGGGCGGACAAGCGATCCGGAGCGTAAATCCATAAAGCCCGGCAGCCTCAATATAGCTGTGGCACATATTGTTGCCGTCGCCGATCCAGGCGACGGTTTTGCCTGCTATGGGACCGCGGTGCTCGACGAAGGTTTGGAGATCCGCCAACAGTTGGCAGGGGTGATGGCGATCGGTCAAACCGTTAATCACCGGCACTTCCGAATACGCCGCCAAGCGCCGGAGTTTATCGTGATCGAAGGTCCGGACCATGATCGCGTCCACCATCCGCGATAACACCCGCGCCATGTCCTCGACCGGCTCCCCGCGCCCAAGTTGCGTGTCGTGCGCGGATAAAAAGATGGCCCCGCCCCCGAGCTGGATCATGGCGGTCTCGAAGGAAACGCGCGTGCGGGTCGAGGACTTCTCGTAAACCATCGCGAGCACGCGGTTCTTGAGCGGTTCATGGGTCTCCCGCGCGCGGCGCATCGCTTTCAATTCGATGCCGCGCTCGATGAGGCGCGAAAGCTCGGCTGGCGTGAGGTCCGCCAAGCTTAAGAAATGCCGTGGCCTGCGGGTACTCACGCGTGGCTGCTAGAATCCCTTAATCAATGCGCCGAGCTTGTGCACCAGCTCGGCCGCCTCGGCGTCGCTCATCACGAGGGGCGGCAGGAGGCGCACCACCGTGTCGGCCGTGACATTGATCAGCAACGCTTCGTTTAAGGCTCGGTCTACCAACTCGCCGCATGGCCGTGTCAGCTCGATACCGATCATGAGTCCCTTCCCGCGAATGTCTTTGATATGACCGCAGCCGTGAAGGGCATCTCGCAAACCATTGAGGATGCGGCTTCCAAGTTGCGCCGCACGGTTAACGAGCCCCGCTTGTTCCAGCGTGGCAATGACCGCGAGCGCCGCCTGGCAGGCGAGCGGATTGCCGCCAAAGGTCGCGGCGTGCATCCCCGGTTGGATCAACTCCGCGGCCTGACCGCGCGCCAGGCAGGCGCCGATCGGTACGCCGTTGCCCAAGCTCTTGGCGAGCGTTAAAACATCCGGGTAGATACCCTCGTGCTGGTACGCAAACCAGGCCCCGGTGCGCCCGAGACCGGTCTGCACCTCGTCCAGCATCATCAGCCAGCCGTGCCGGTCGCAAATCGAGCGCACTTCGGCTAAATACCCGGGAGCCGGCACGACAACGCCGGCTTCGCCCTGGAGGGGTTCCAGCAGCACGGCGACGATATCGCGGCGCTGGGATGCGGCCTGCCCGAGCGCCTCGGGATCGTCATAAGGTACGCGCACGAACCCTTGCACCAGGGGTTCGAATCCGCGCTGCACGTTGCGATTGCCGGTGGCGCTGAGGGTCGCCAAGGTCCGCCCGTGGAACGCGCCTTCCATGACCACAATCGCGGGCAGGTCGATCCCCCGCTCGTGACCCAAGAGCCGCGCGATCTTGATGGCCGCTTCGTTGGCTTCCGCCCCGGAGTTACAAAAAAACGCGTTGTCCATCCCCGATAACTGCGTCAGGCGCGCGGCGAGGCTCTCCTGCAGGGGCACGCGGTACAGGTTCGAGGTATGCACGAGCGCCGCTGACTGCTCGGCCACGGCCTGCGCGACGGCCGGGTGGGCATGGCCAAGCCCGCAGACCGCGATCCCGCTCACGGCGTCCAAATAGCGGCGCTCCTGGTCATCCCAAAGCCAGGCGCCTTGACCGCGCACGAACGCGACACTCAGGCGCCGATAGCTCGGCATGAGCGGTTTTTCCATCCGGTATCTTTTCCCCAACTCACTTACGTTAAAAAAAAGCAAAGCCCGGACGAAACCGGGCTGTCGCTCGCACATCCGATTGTCCGGCATTCGCGGGTCTTATTACAAGTCAATTCCGGGCAGTAGAGCACGTTTTCGCCGCGGCCCTCGGTATGTGCGACAGGACATCCAAGTCACTCTCGCACCCTCGGTCTCGCGGCGAGTGATTCCTTTTGCCGCGACCGTCCTGGACGGCTATCGCGGGCTCCTCGCCTCGGCGTTCCGCCTTCCATGGCTCGTCGAGCGTAGCGTGGATGGAGCGTAGCGGAATCCAGGCGGTCCGGCGGGTATACCTGAAGAAGCCGAATGGAGAATTGCGGCCAATCGGCATACCCCCCGATACGTGACAGGGTGGTTCAGACGGCAGCGGTATTGGTGCTAGCGCCGATATTCGAAGCCGACCTGCCACCCGAGCAACACGCCTATCGGCCAGAGCGGAACGCTCTGACGGCGGTGAGAGAAGTGCATAGCTTGCTCAACACCGGACACACGCAAGTCGTTGAAGCGGGATTTGTCCGGTTATTTCGACAGTCTTCCGCATACGGAGTTGATGACATCGGTAGCGCGCCGGGTTCGGCGTCATCAAAACACAAACCCCTTACAACGCCAATTATGCATGCCGAGTTGACAGGAAAGACGGTATCTACCCGGGCTGGCGAGACTGCGCTCGGGTGAGATGGCGCAATGCCGCGCCACTTGTTAGCACGGCATGCACCTCCTCAACAGCGTCACTCACGGAGGCGTGACGGCCGATGTGCCATAAGCACAAGGCGGCGCCGAAGGCCAATGGGTCCCGCATGGGTCCTGGTTTACCGTCCAGCGTCTCCATTCCTCGATCGGCCGCGGCGCGTGCAAGGGATTTCGGATCCGCGGTCGCGGGCTTCGACGCCATTGGCGCAGCGTGAGGCGCTCGCGCGGCCCGCTCGGTGTGGTGGGATCCCAAACTCGCCGGGTCAACCTCGATCGATTCTAGTTCTGTTTGTTCGCGGTAGGCGAACACGCGAACAGGTTTCTGTAGAGAAGGGATCACGCCGCCTTCCAAGCCCTTTACGATCAAGGCCGAGTCGAATCGCGCGGCGCGAGCGAGGAGGGCATAGATCCGCGGATAGTTTTTATGCACGTAGCCGGTGATCAGATGCGTTTTGCGGCGGCCACGAATGGGCGCGATCGCGATCTCGGCGGTATTGAGCACTGAGCGCTTTACGATCAGATTGCGTAGCTGCGCCAGCGCGTGCAGTAGGGGGGCATAGGACGATTGGTCCACATACGCCCAGCCGATGCCGGGATCCGCGACTTTTTCCGCGGCCTCGGAGACGCTAAGGCCGACCGGTTGACCCGCCGCGCGCAGCACTTGCCTAGCCGTGAGACCAAATTTTGGCCCGAGGGTCTCGATGCCGTGCGTGATCGCGGGTACGCCGCAGGCGGCGAGCAGAGCGGGCAAGAACGGCGACGCAGGCAGCATGCGCTTACAACCGTCATACGGATCGCTCATCACCAGAAGCTCATCGACGTGAGCGGTGACGGTGTTCGCGACCTCAAGGAGCGCTTGGAGGACACCGAGCGTCTCCTCTTCGGTTTCCCGCTTCATGCGCAGCGCGATGAGAAAGATCCCGGCTTGAACGGGATCGACGTGCGCGTCGAGCACGGCTCGCATCCCGCCCCGGGCATCGGCCTCCGAGATGCTTTTGCTCATCTCCGGTCCGGTGGCGATACGTTGCAGAATCGAATGCATGAGTGCCTGCGCATCGGCGGGCTCAGTGAGCAGGGTCATTTGTGCTTCCTCCGCGACCAGCCATTTTTGGGTGGGGAGTCCCCTCGCCTCTAGCGTATCCTAAGCGCGCGAAGTCAAAGAGCGCGGTGTCGGCGAGGTGCGCGTATGCGCTTTCTGTAACTTGTTGAGATCGAGCTCTTGGTGCTTCGCCGAAGCGGCCATTCCGATACCCTCAGGTGCTATAATCGTATGGTATTATTCTACAGTGGAAACTACGATTCGATTTAACAATTCGTGCACACCGATTAAGGAGAAAAAACATGGCACACACCGTTCGCAAGATGGACTACTGTTACCTCACCATCGCTAGCCGCGCGGGGCAGGGTGGGAAGATCCTAAAGATACTCAAGGAGGCAGGCGTCAACTTGCTTGCGTTAAGCGCGTTTCCGTGCGGCCAAGGCCTGGCGCAGTTCGATCTTATGCCGGAGAAAATGGCGGATCTGACCAAGGTCGCCAAGCTTAACAAATGGAAAGTGAGCAACCCGAGAAAGGGATTCTTGGTTCAAGGGGATGACGAATTGGGCGCCGCCTTAGCCCCGCTGGCAAAGCTCGCGGATAAGAAGATCAATGTCACCGCGGCGGATGCCATTAGCACCGGTAACGGGCGCTTCGGCATGATCTTTTGGGTAAAACCCAAGGACTACCAACGCGCCGCGACAATCCTGGGCGCGAAGTAGCTCATCGAGCTAGATCGAACCTTAGGTTGATGATCCGCCTTTAGCTCGGTCGCGTGTTGTATCCCGATCGATTCGATGTCATCGTGGTCGGAGGCGGCCACGCCGGAACCGAGGCGGCGCTAGCCGCGGCGCGGCTCGGCGCTCGGACACTGTTATTGACGCAGAACATCGAGACGCTCGGGCAAATGTCCTGCAACCCGGCGATCGGCGGCATCGGCAAAGGGCATTTGGTCAAGGAGATCGATGCCCTCGGCGGGTTGATGGCGCAGGCCGCCGACCGCGCTGGGATCCAATTTAGGATACTGAACGCCCGTAAGGGTGCGGCGGTGCGCGCAACCCGTGCGCAGATCGACCGGACCCTCTATAAGCGGGTCGTGCGGCGAGCGCTCGAAGCACAATCCAATCTTACGCTCTTTCAAAACTCAGTCGAGGACCTGATGCTGGCCGGTGACCGGATCGCCGGGATCGTCACGCAGATCGGGCTGCGCTTCGAGGCCCCCTGTGTCGTCTTGACTGTGGGGACTTTTCTCGGCGGTAAGATCCATGTGGGCGATCAAAACCACCAAGGAGGCCGCGCGGGGGATCCGCCGTCCAATGTTTTGGCGCAACGGCTGCGGGAAATGCCGTTCCGTGTCGGCCGGCTGAAGACGGGGACACCTCCGCGGCTCGATGGGCGCACGCTGGACTTCTCGAAGATGGAGCCGCAACCGGGGGACGAACCGGTACCGGTATTTTCTTTTCTCGGCACGAACGCCGAACATCCGCGCCAGGTCCAATGCTATATCACCCGCACGAACGCGCGCACTCACGCCTTGATTCGTGCGGGGCTCCATCGCTCGCCGATGTACAACGGCACCATCGAAGGGGTGGGTCCGCGCTATTGTCCCTCGGTGGAAGACAAGGTTGTGCGGTTTGCCGACAAGGAGACCCACCAGATTTTCGTCGAGCCGGAAGGATTGGAGACCGATGAAGTTTATCCGAACGGGATCTCGACCAGCCTTCCCTTCGACGTGCAGATGGCGTTCGTGCGTTCGATCGCGGGATTCGAGCGGGCCCATGTCACCCGTCCCGGTTACGCGATCGAATACGATTTTTTCGACCCGCGCGACTTGCGGCCCTCTCTTGAGACCAAGTACATCCGCGGTCTGTTTTTCGCCGGTCAGATTAACGGCACGACCGGTTACGAGGAGGCGGGCGCGCAGGGCTTGGTCGCGGGGATGAACGCGGTTTTGAGGGCCCGGGATCGCGACCCTTGGACGCCGCGCCGCGATGAGGCCTATATCGGCGTGCTGGTCGATGATTTGATCACCCGCGGTACGAACGAGCCGTACCGCATGTTCACCAGCCGCGCCGAGTACCGACTGATGTTGCGAGAAGATAACGCCGATCTCAGGCTCACGCCGAAAGGCCGGACATTGGGCCTGGTGGACGATGCGCGCTGGCGCACGTTTGAAAGCAAACGCGACCAAATCGCATCCGAGCAAACGCGCCTGCGGGCGACATGGTTGCGGCCGGACGATATTCCACCCGCCGAGGCCCTGCGCGTACTCGGCGGGCCATTGGCGCGCGAGCAAACACTCGCCGAGCTGCTACGGCGGCCGGATTTAGCCTACCAAGCTCTCATGTCATTGCCCGGTGCCGGGCCCGGCGTCGATGATCCCAGCGTGGCCGGGCAGATCGAGATCCAAGCCCGCTACAGCGGTTACATCGATCGGCAACAGCAAGAGGTGACGAGAAATCAGGCGCAGGAGGAGACTCCGCTGGCGCTCGATTTGGACTATACGGTCGTTCGCGGCTTGTCGGCGGAGGTCGTTCAAAAATTATCGCAATACCGGCCCGCAACGCTTGGGCAGGCTTCCCGGATCTCAGGCATCACCCCCGCGGCGATTTCATTGCTGCGCGTGCATTTGAAGAAACGGACTTTACCTCGCGCCCAGAGCGCTTAAGCCCGTGGATGCGCTCGCGCTCCATCTGGACGCGGGGCTCGGATCCATGGGACTCGATCTCGCGGCGGATCGGCGCGCGGCCCTGATCGCATTCCTGCGCCTACTGCACCGCTGGAATCGCGTTTACAATCTCAGCGGGGTCCGTGATCCCGATGCGATGGTGGCGCGGCACCTCTTGGATAGCCTCGCCGTGCTCCCCTACCTCTACGGCGAACGGCTTCTCGATATCGGCAGCGGCGCGGGTATACCGGGCATGGTGTTGGCCCTCGCGGATCCCGATCGAGAATGGGTGCTCCTCGATCGGAGTCTCAAGAAGATCCGTTTCCTGCGCCAAGTGCTTATCGAGCTAGAGCCGGGGCGCGTCGAGATCGTGCACGCGCGGGCCGAAGACTATCGTTCCGAACCCGCCTTTTCGACCGTGATCTCGCGGGCCGTGGGATCGCTGGATAGGCTGGTGCGTTTGGCCATGCCAGTGAGTCGCCACGACGGACGCATCCTGGCGATGAAAGGCAACTACCCGGCGGCGGAGATCGAAGCGCTCGGTTCCGGGGTCTCGGAAGCGCACGTGCATCGCCTTGAGGTTCCGGCGTTGACAGCGCCACGGCATCTCGTGGTGATATGTGTGGGGTCAGCGCGAGGTTAGTATGCGGAAGATAATCGAGGCTCGTTTTGAATGCTGTATCGGTGAGTCGGCGCAGGTTAGCCAGATATCGTAGGCGGATCAGGTGGCGGCGTACTTGAGGAAGGCCGCGGGTGAAAGCGCTCGCACCGGCGAGCGACGATAGTCCGTAACGTTACGCGTCACGATTACGTCCGCCTGCCAGGCCAGCGCGGCGGCCGCTTGAAACGCATCCTCGACGTCCGACAGAGGCAGATCGAGGGCGCGGCGGGCATCGGCGGTCGCCACAGGCGCAACCCCGACGAGGCGCAGCAGGCGTTCCAGAAAAAGCCGCCCGCCGTCCTTGAGGAGGTAAGCGCAGTTGGTCAGGGAGTGCCAGGCCACGGCCGCCGCGCCGCCCGATTCAGCCCAGCGCAGCACGTCCGCGCTGTCTGCGGCGAACGGCTCACGTGCCAGCACCACGTCCAGCAGGATGTCGGTATCCAGCAGTACTCTCACCGGCGGCGGGCGATGTGGCGGGCGTGCAAGGCGTCATAGAGCGGATTGCGTCCAGGCTCCACGGTGCGCAGTTCGGCACATCCGAGCATCTTATCCACCAGCGAACCGCCCGTCCCGGCTGCGTCCGGCGAGCGGAGAAACGCCTCGATCAAGCCGGAAACGGTGGTGCTCCGCGCCCGTGCCACCGCCTTGGCGCGGGCGTGCACCGCTGGATCTAGGGTGATGGTGACACGGGTCTTCATGCGTATGCATCGTAAGGATGCTTCATGCATACTGTCAAGCGGGGAGCCTTGCGCCGCTTGATGCGGGGCGCCTTCGATTGCGTGCCCCGCCCGGTTTCCTGCCGGTCTCGCGGGCGCGGGCCTTACGCTCGATGTGGCGCGGCACCTCTTGGACAGCCTCGCCGTGATTTCCTACCTCTATGGCGAACGGCTCCTCGATATCGGCGGGTATACGGGCATGGTGTTGGCTCGCGGATCCCGGTCGTAGAATGGGTGCTCCTCGATCGGAGCCTCAAGAAGATCCGTTGCCTGCGCCGTGCTCATCGAGCTAGAGCTGGAGCGAGTCGAGATCGTGCACGCGCGGGCCGAAGACTATCGTCCCGAACGTGCCTTTTCGACCGTGATCTCTCGGGCCGTGGGATCGCTGGACATGCTGGTGCGTTTGGCCATGCCAGTGAGTCGCGACGACGGGCGCATCCTGGCGATGAAGGGAAGCTACCCGGCGGCTGAGATTGAAGCGCTCGGTTCGCCCTCTACCGCTCAAGCGCCGAAAGCGCTGCCTCTTTCCGCTTGAGCATATTGATTGCCTTCACCGCCGTCTCGATGTCGCTTTGCGCATCTACGAACAGCGCACTAAGATTGGGCAATCGGAGGAGCTAAACGCCTTACCTGCGTCCGAGCTCTATCGGCGGCTCCTAGGCATTTACAGCTTTTCGGTCATAGACGACACGGTACGCTGGTTGGAGATTGGGCAGTTTTTTGGTCGGAGCGGAATTGGGATCATTGGAGTCAACAGCCTCTATGCGTACACGCTCACCCCAAAGGGAGTCGCGTTTGCAAAGTCCCGTTCTTTGCCCTCGGCTGACCGAGGACTCCTCTCCACAGAGGACCCTTATAGTGTATTTTTGGCGAGGCAGTTCCTGGCACAAGACGATGTGCTCTTCGAGATTCTCACGAAAACTTTCCCAAAGTCCGGATTTGCGATACATGATGGCTGCGTCGATGGACTCGACGCATTTCGTGGCGAGATTCTCCTTAAGATTCGCAGGGCCCGCTTCTTCCTCTGCCTCCTCACACATCGCGAGGAGATAAAAGGTGGTGGATTTGCTTCGAGTGTTTGGCTCTATCAGGAAACCGGCGCCGCAGTCGCGCTTCAGAAGAAGCCTCTCGTCCTAGTTGAGGAAGGGCATGCATGAGCACTATGCGGGCGAAATGCAGAAGAACTACGAATACATCACCTTCTCTCGATCAAACTTCGCATCCGTGCTACCAGAGGTGGTCCGTCGTCTTCAGGGGGACCTCACCGCGAATCACATTCCTCTGCCCCTTGCGAGAGACGGCTAACCCGGCGCTGCAGCGGACGCGCTAAAGCGCGCCGCTGGATCGTGGCGTGTGTGCCGGGCATGGCACGAAGCGAGTCGGGTGAAAGTCCCGATACCAGGTATTCGCAG
>MUGK01000006.1 GCA_002007425.1 Chromatiales bacterium USCg_Taylor
CAGCCAATCAAGCGGTCCAGGAGGAACTGTTGCATTACCTGGCGGCTTTGAAAGCTGCGTGAGATCGCCATCAACCGAGATTTATGCAACGCTAGGGATTATTCATCAGAGGCAGAAATGAGCGACACAAGTGGCGGCGGAAGTTTGTACATTCGATTGAGGCAGAAGCTGAGCGGCTACGCGAACATGGATGCGGCGTTCCAATGGCTCGAAGACAACTACGACCGCGTTACGGCGCTATTCAACAACGACAGGGTCCGTAATTTCGTCTTTGAGCCGATTAAAGACGTGTTCGAACTGAAGGGACACGACGAGGCAAACGGGATCCGAGCCGCGATTACGCGGGTCGCGGTCGCGAACATGGTCCTGGCGGGTCTGCCGGGCAAGATGGGCGTTGGCGTACTCGTGTCCATGGCGTTGGAGGCATGGATGGCCTATGTTATCGCACAGCGAGTGGGTATCCGAGTAGAGAAGCCGGCCGATGTGCTCAAGTACTTCACGTTGCTGGCGGGAGTAATCGGCACCGTAATCTGGGGGATCAAAGCGCTACTCGGCGTTGCGTTCTCAGCCTTCTCGATCATCCCTGGGTATCAATCCGCTCGTCTTTGCAGAAATAGCAGTTACTAACCTCATCGGCGTCTTGTTCTGGATCGGCTTCGAAGAGGCCAGGAAATCCGGCAGTTTCGCCATCCCACGGCGAACGGTCTCGCGAATCGCGGATGAAACAAAGGCCCTCTACCTGCACCAATACGCCATTATCAAGCGAGGCCTCTCGCCTGCCAATCTGCGCATGATGAGCGAGCGAATAGCTGCATGGGTTCGTGGCGATATTCCGCACAACGCGGCCAGGATGCCTGGAGAGTTATTTGCAACAGCGGCCATGGCCTATCTGCTCGCCGGCAAGACCGATCAGTTTGAGGGTCCGCTTGGCCAGATCTTCATACAGGCCATCCGCGATCGCGTTCCGGACCTGGCAGACGCCACGCACGCGAAGATCGCCGAGCACATGTCTCACTACAGTCCGGAAGGACTGGCTGGCGTCATTAACACGGTGAAAGGCCGGATGTTCGAACTGCTTGTGAAACAGCATGAGAATGCTGACGGCGATACGTGGACGGCAAGGGTACACGATGATCAGTCCTACCCTGGTTCGGACCTCATTTTCACTGACGAGCGAACAGGGCAGATCGTCGAGGTGTCGTTGAAAGCGACCGATAGTCCCGCCTACATCGAGAACGCGCTGCTGCGCTATCCCGACATTCCCATCATGACCACGGAGGAAGTCGCAGTTCACTTCGACGGCCATCCGTCTGTCGAGAGCACCGCCTTCCGCAACGCCGAGCTAACGGAAATCACCAACGCGAACTTCGAAACGATGCTCGACAAGTTGACGCCAATATCGGCGGTTGAAGTAGGTGGCACTGGCGTGGCGGCTTCGGCGATTGCCAACCTATGGCCCTTCGTTGCCGCGTATATTCGCGGGCGCATCACCTCGGCACAGTTAAGGCAAACTTCTGTCCGGGTGTTCGGCGAATCCGGGGAGCTGCTCGCCGTCCGTCTTGGGTACGGCGCACTGTTCGGCCCCGTATTCGCTTGGTATCTGCTCGCCCGCGGCGTGATTCTCCTTACGAACGCTGCGGAGGGCGTGCGAGATTCAAGCTCTGGACCGGATCCTTCGACGAGCCGCATATATCGTCTCTCGGTGAGCTTCTCGCCCGCATAAGCACTACCGATCATGCAATCCCCAGCCCCAGCGATCGCCCCCCGGGTTCGCGGAACGTCGCCCGTGACGCTGAGCGCGCGTAGATACCGTTTCCATACGTTTCAAGTCGCTATTGAAAACCGTGGCCTACCTTACACAGGAAGGTCCAACAAATGTCGGCAATAGGCCGAAAGGTCCTCTGCAAGCCGCGGGTCGGTCATAAAGACCTCTTGAAAGATGCCGGATTGGCGTTCCGTCAGAACGGAGATAACCGGATGCGTTAGCTCTGGACTGCCGCTCCAATTCACAGAATGCTTCTGCGCAAGATCCAGATACTCGTCGGCGAACGTCGGGATATACAAAGTCATAGGACGGTTGGTTGCGCGGGAGATCTGGTGAGCGATCGCGATTCCCTTCGGGATCGAGGTCGCCGAAGTGAGTCCAGCAGGCCTGCGGAAGTTTCGTTAGGAGCGCTACGGCTGGCTCGATATCGGTGCCAGAGGCGAATGCAGCGGCCGCTCCGGACGACAAGGGCAAGTCCACGAAAGCGCCGAGGTTCTCGCAAGTGATAAGGATCTGTGGGGATGTTCCAACGAGAGTCTTTTCCAATATGGTATGAGTCTCAACGTGGGTGTGTGTTTCCAACGAGGTATGAGTCTGAAAGGTAGCGTTTGGTCGATCATGGCAGCCATGGTGATCGACACGAACAAAACGCGATTTTGCTCAAGGCTTTTTTGGACGGTACGGCGGGACGCACCGCCTGATGACTCACTTTAGCACTTCGTTCAGACTCAAACCTCTATTGGAATTGACTGCCTATTCCGGGAAGTAGAGGTGAAGGCCCGCCTAAGCAAACGCTAAGCTCCGGCGCGCGGCTTGTAAGATGCGCTCGGTATCCGGCAGGTAATGCGACTCCAGCCGGTAGAGCGGCATGATGCAGTCGTAGCCGGCCACGCGTTCGATCGGCGCCTGCAAGGACAACAAGCCCCGTTCGGCGAGTTGCGCGGCGATCTCCGCGCCCACCCCGCAGGTGCGCGCCGCTTCCTGCACGATGACGCAACGCCCGGTCTTGGCGACCGATTCGAGGATGGTCTCGATGTCGAGCGGTTTCAAGGTCGCGACATCGATCACTTCGGCCGCGACGCCTTCCTGAGCGAGGGCCTCGGCGGCTTGGCTCGTCTCCTGAATGAGCGCGCCCCAGGACACCAGCGTGATGTCTGTGCCCTCGCGCAACAGATAGCACACGTCGAGCGGCAAGGCCGCACCGTCGTCCACCACCTCCTGGCGGTACAGGCGATACAGGCGCGGGGGTTCGAGAAAGATCACCGGGTCCGGATCGCGGATTGCAGCGAGCAGAAGCCCGTAGGCGCGTGCCGGCGAGGAAGGCACGACGACGCGCAGGCCCGGAATAGGCGCAAACAGGGCTTCCACGCTCTCGGAATGGTGCTCCGGGGCATGGATCCCGCCGCCGTTCGGCGCGCGCAGGACCAACGGGCAGCTTAAGCGCCCGCGGGTGCGGGTGCGCAGGCGCGCGGCATGGTTCAGGATCTGATCGAGACAGGGGTAGATAAACCCCGAGAATTGGACCTCGGCGACGGGCTTGAGGCCTTGCGCCGCCATGCCGATCGCCATGCCCGCGATCAGAGCCTCCGACAACGGGGTATCCACCACCCGCACCTTGCCGAAACGCTGTTGCAAACCGAGGGTGGCGCGGAACACGCCTCCGTTGACGCCGACATCTTCGCCCAAGACGACGACATTCGGGTCCGCTTGCAGCTCATAGGCGAGCGCCAGATTGACTGCTTCAACGAGTGTAAGGTCGGGCATGGCGCACCTCCTCAGAGTCCGGCCGTCTCCCGCTGCACGCTATAGGCGCGCGGCAAGGTCGCGTAAAGATGCGAGAACATGGTCTCTGGACTCGGTGCAGGCATCGCGGTGTAATCGCGCACCGCTTGCTCTACCTCGGCCGCGACGCTCCGTTCGAGCCGCACGTCGTCTTCCTCCGGCCAGTCGGCGGCGCGCAGAAGATATGCACGCAGACGAGCGACCGGATCCGCCTGCCCGTAGCGCTCGACCTCCTCGGTCGAGCGGTAGCGGCTGGCATTGTCCGCGGTCGTATGGTCGCCCATACGATAACTCAACGCCTCGATGAGACTGGGCCCGTCCCCGCGGCGAGCCTTTTCCAGCGCCCGATCCACCGCATAACGCACGGCGATCACGTCGTTCCCGTCGACCTGCTCGCCCGCAACCCCCGCCGCGATCGCCTTCTGCGCCAGGGTCTCGGCCGCGGTTTGCGCGGCGCGCGGGACGGAAATGGCCCATTGGTTATTGTTGATCACAAACACCACCGGCAAGCGCCAAATCCCCGCGGCGTTGAGAGCCTCGTAGAAATCCCCCTTGGAAGTCCCACCGTCACCGACGATGCACACGGCCGCCCGGGCCTCGCCGCGATACTTGAACGCATAGGCCACGCCTACCGCATGGCAGCATTGACTCGCCACCGGGACGCAGATGGGAAAATCTTCCCGGCAGCGGGCATAGTCCATGCCGCGCTCATCCCCGCCCCAATAGAGCAGGATATCAGCCATGCGCACGCCGCGCGGGAATTGCGCGGCCTGATCCCGGTAGGAGGGAAACAACACATCTTCCGGCCGCATGGCATGTCCGATACCGGCGCCGATCGCCTCCTGCCCTAGGCACGAGGCATAGGTGCCGAGTTGCCCGGTGCGCTGCATCGCGATCGCCTTTTTATCGAACTGACGCGCGGCCACCATGCCGCGATAGAGATCGATGAGCACGGCGGGTTCGCGGGCGAAATCAGGTAGAGACTCGACCGGGGTGCCGGCGGGATCCAGAAACTGTGTATAGTGAATACGGAAGCTAGCGACGTCTTTCACTACCGCCTCCTTTGTTGCCCGAGGGGCTAACTGAGTGTCGCGTTTTTATGCCGCGGAACGCGGTGCGACTCTTACATTCGCTTCGATCGCTGCAAAGCGCGAAGGTTCCGTTTAATATTATAGCCGCACGAGGGCTCCACGAGGGCACTCGGAATCTTTAATCTTAGGGCCAGTCAAAGATTCAGACACGGCCCGTGTTTGCTAAAGAGGCGCAGGCTATGCAGTCCCTCCAGGATGATCCGACGGCGGCCGCCGGTATCGAATTCGTCGAGTATACCGCGCCCGACACCCAAGCGTTGGAACGATTGTTCGTGACGCTCGGGTTCGCCGCCGTGGCGCGGCATCGCTCGAAGCACGTGACGCTGTATCGCCAAGGCGATATCAATTTTATCATCAATCATGAGCCGAACAGCTTCGCCCAGGCCTTCGCCCGCAAGCATGGCGCTTCGGTGTGCGCCTTCGCCATGCGCGTGCAAGACGCTGCTTCGGCGTATAAGCGGGCGCTCGGGCTCGGCGCCAAGCCCTATCGCGGTCCGGTGGGCCCGATGGAGCTCAATATCCCCGCGATCCAAGGCATCGGCCGCAGCCTGATTTATCTCGTCGATTGCTACGGGGAACGCTCGATCTACGACGTCGATTTTTTACCGCTCGCAACGCCGGCACGCGTTGACGGCGTGGGTTTAATCCATGTCGACCATCTGACCCACAACGTACGCAAGGGCAGGATGGACGAGTGGGCGAGCTTCTACGAGCGGCTCTTCGATTTCAGTGAGATCCGCTATTTCGATATCCAGGGGCAAAAGACGGGACTTAAGTCCCGCGCGATGGCGAGCCCCGGCGGGCAGATCCGCATCCCCATCAACGAGCCCTCGGATCGTCATTCGCAGATCCAGGAATACCTCCAAGCTTATGGCGGTGAGGGCATCCAACACATCGCGCTCGCCACCCATGATATTTATACCACGGTCGAGTCCTTGCGCGAGCGCGGCGTAAAGTTCCTGGACGTGCCGGAGACGTACTATGACGCCGTCGAAAAGCGTGTGCCCGGGCACGGCGAGGATCTCGATCGCTTGCGGCGCGATCGCATCCTCATCGACGGTGCGACCCGTCAACAGGAGGGCGGTTTATTGTTGCAGATTTTCACCGAAACCGTGATCGGTCCCATCTTCTTCGAGGTCATCCAGCGCAAGGGTAACGAAGGCTTCGGCGAGGGCAATTTCCAGGCCTTGTTCGAGGCCATCGAACGCGAACAGATGCAGCGCGGCGTGCTCTGATGGCTCAGTGGATCGCGTTACCCAAGAGCGAAGGGCAGTCCTCGCGTCAAGCGCACGCGGACCTGCCCGCGAATACCTACGAACGGGAGCTCGGGAAAGAAGGCTTTTACGGTCCCTCGACGCAAATGTACCACCGCCATCCGCCAACCGGCTGGACCGAGGTGGAAGGCCCTCTCCGGCCACGCGCCTTCGATACGGCAAAACTGGTTGGGTCTACGCCGATGCCGTGGGAAGCGGCGCGGCTATTGTCCAACGCATTCTTCGATCTCCGGATCTGGCGTTTGCAAGGGCCGATGGACAGTCTTGCGCGTAATGCCGATGGCGATGAGCTGCTGTTCGTCCACGCGGGCGGCGGGGATCTTTACTGTGATTATGGACACCTAACGATCCGCGAGGGAGATTACCTCATGCTGCCTCGCGGTACCTTATGGCGCCTGGAAACGACGGCGCCCGCGACGCTGTTGATGATCGAGGCGACCGGTGCCAGTTACCGGCTTCCCGACAAAGGTATCGCCGGCCAGCATGCGGTGTTCGATCCGGCCGTGCTCGATGCACCCGCCATCGACGCGGCCTTTCGCGCCCAGCACTCGGAGCGTGAATGGCGGGTCGCCGTGAAGCGCCGCGGATCCGTGAGCCTCCTTACCTATCCCTTCAACCCGCTCGACGCGGTTGGGTGGCACGGAACTCTCATGCCCGTGCGCCTCAATTGGCGCGACATTCGGCCCTTGATGAGCCATCGATATCACCTACCGCCCTCGGCGCACACGACGTTTTTGGCCGAGCGTTTTGTTGTCTGCACCTTCTGCCCGCGGCCGTTGGAAAGCGATCCCGGCGCCTTGAGGGTGCCGTTTTTTCACAACAACGACGATTATGACGAGGTGATCTTTTATCACCAGGGCCAGTTTTTCTCCCGCGATAACATCCATCCGGGCATGCTGACGCTGCACCCGAGCGGCATCACCCACGGGCCCCACCCGAAGGCTTTCCAGGCCGGACAAGCCCACCGCCGCACCGAGACCGACGAGGTCGCGCTCATGATCGACGCGCGCGATGCGATCGAGGTGGCCGCGCTTCCCCAGGGAGTCGAATGGCCCGGTTATGTGGATTCTTGGCGGGAGCGCTGAATGAAGCTTGCCTCCCTTAAGGTGGGGGGCCGCGATGGCACGCTCGTCGTCGTGAGCCGCGATTTAACCCGGGCGGCGGCGGCAGCGGAAATCGCGCCGAGCTTGCAGAGCGCTCTAGACGATTGGACCGGCGCCGCGCCGCGGTTACACTCGGTCTACGATAATCTCAATCGCGGTGCACGCAGCGGGTTCGCGCTGGATGTGAGCGCCCTGGCCGCGCCCTTGCCGCGGGCCTATCAATGGCTGGACGGCAGCGCCTATCTCAGCCATGTGGAACGCGTGCGCCAAGCGCGGGGGGCCGGCATGCCTGCCAACGCGTCCACCGATCCGCTCATGTATCAGGGCAATTCAGCGGGATTCATCGGCCCGTGCGATCCGATCGAGGTGCCTGACGAAACCTGGGGCGTCGACTTCGAAGCGGAAATCGCGGTGATCACCGGCGATGTCCCGCGTGGTGTGAGCCCGGCCGAGGCACGCGCTAACATTGTCTTATCGATGCTGGTCAATGATATATCGCTGCGGTATTTGATCCCAGCCGAGCTTGCCAAGGGGTTCGGCTTTCTGCACGGAAAACCGGGTCCCGCGTTTTCACCCGTGGCCGTGACGCCGGACGAGCTAGGAGAGGCCTGGGACGGCGCCAAGGTGCACTTGCCGTTGCGCACGCTCTGGAACGAGCGGCCGTTCGGACAACCGCATGCGGGCGCCGGTATGCAATTCGACTTCCCCGCGCTCATCAGTCACGCCGCCAAGACGCGCCCCCTGCCTGCCGGCACGGTTCTCGGTTCCGGGACCGTGAGCAATGCCGATCCCGCCCTGGGATTCTCGTGCATTGTCGAGCAGCGGGCGCTGGAGACGGTAACCCGCGGACGCATCGAGACACCCTTCATGCGGCACGGCGATCGGCTCCGCATCGAAATGCTCGATGGCGACGGCCGGTCAATCTTCGGTGCCATCGCGCAAGAGGTTCGGGTTTGCAGAAGCTGACGCTCTACACCTATTTCCGCAGCTCGGCGGCGTATCGGGTCCGCATCGCGCTGCACTTAAAGCGGCTCGACTACGAGCCGCGGTACGTGAATCTGCTCCAAGACGGCGGGCATGAGGCGGATTACCGAGAGATAAACCCGCAAGGGTTCGTCCCGGTGCTGGTCGCGGACGACGTGGTGCTGACCCAGTCGCTCGCCATCATCGAGTACCTCGATGAGGTCTGTCCCGAACCGCCGCTGCTACCTGCCGGCGCCCAAAACCGCGCCTATGTCCGCGGTCTGGCGCAACTTATCGTTTGCGACGTTCACCCCCTGAATAATCTGCGGGTGCTCAATTATCTCAAGACCTTCCTCGGGCAGGGGGAGAACGCCTGCCGCGGGTGGTACCGGCATTGGATCGCGGAGGGCTTCGCTGCGTTCGAGCGCCGGCTTGAGCGTCGTTCTAGCGCGGGTTGTTTTTGTTTTGGCGATACCCCGACGCTGGCGGACCTGTGCCTCGTGCCGCAGATGTACAACGCGCGGCGCTTCGAATGTGATCTAAGCGCCTATCCCAGGCTTCAGGCCATCGACGGCCACTGCTCGCGTTTGCCGGAGTTTTGCCAAGCCGCGCCGGAGGCTCAGCCGGATGCTGCCGCTTAGAGGCAGCCCGCAACCCTGGATCGCGGATTCTGGGTTGAAATCTAAGCTGGACCGATCGGTCTAATTGGTTATGTTTTTTGCAGAGGAATGTGCTGTGTAATAAGGAGGTCATGTATGAACGCAGTCACCACTCCAAGCTTGAACCGTTTTGCCGCGCGGCATCATCTCGTCGGATTGAGTCCGTCGTCGCTCGCGGCCGTCGCCACCAATCAGCGCGGGTATAGCATCGATAAGGCCCAGCGTTTCCTCGCGTTTCAGAGCCGCATCAAGCAGGAACTGCTGCGGCATCGGGTAATCATCGCCAACCCTTACACGGCCTGGTTCCGCCACGGCGAACAATCCGGCGAGCAGATCAAAACGTTCATCGTTCAATTTTCCGTCTTTTCCAATCTCTTTCTGGTCGCGCAACTCTATAAAACCATCAACGCCGACTCCCTCGAAGGCATGCGGGCCTCGAAAGAGATCCTCGCCAATGAGATCGGTGTGGTCTTCAACCCGGGCAAGGAATCGGCCCGCCGCCAGGATGAGCACACCGACCCAAAGCTCGTCTCGACCGAGGGCACCGTCGAAGGCGGCACCTTCCGTTTCCGGGCCGCGCATTTCGAGTGGCTGTTGCGCATCGCCGCTAAGCTAGGTCTGGGATTTAACGATGTCGGCAAGCGCCGGCACGGCACATCCGCGACCTTGTTTTTCTGCGACGAGTTAGCGCGACTCTACGGCAACGAACACTACCAGATCTCGCAAGCGGCCAGTTTCGCCGTGGAAAATTGGGCCGCGGCCGGCTTTTGGAAAGAGCTCATCGAAGGCTTCGAGAAGTTCAATACGCAGAGCGGGGCCGATCTGCCACTGGCGTTCTTCACCTGGCACGAACGCTTGGAGTCGCAACATGCCCGCCACACGCAGGAAGAGCTCGAGGACCTTTATTTTCATCGGACCTTGGACGAAGACGCCTTCATTCGCCACGGAAATGAAATGCTGGACGGCGTCGCCGCCTTTTGGGATGGCTTGGAGGCACAGCGAAAAATCGGTAACAACTGAGAGGTTGTGAATAAATCGTCGCGAGCAGCCTCGAGCGCCAGGAGCCGCGGAGCAAGCGACGAGACATATCACCTTAGATAGGCAAGGAGCGAGCGAGCACGCGACGCAGCGATCGGGATGCGCAGTAGATTTATTCACAACCTCTGAGAAAGATCCTTAGGAGCAGATCCTAACCTTCCTACGACACCCCGTTCAGATCGCACGGCTGACTCGCGAGGAGCAGCGCACGTTGCGGTCACTGGTTTCTCCGCGAATAGGGATCGATTTCGCTCCGAATGTCATCGCGCGGTGATTCACTTTACAATCTGCAGCCGGCAAGCTACTAACGACCGTAATGGAAGCCGATCTTCTCATTAAAGCGCGCTGGATCGTTCCCGTCGACCCCGAAGGCCGGGTCCTCGAAGCGCACGCCCTCGCGGTACGCGACGGCGCCATCGTCGATGTACTTCCGAGCGCCGAGGCGGAGCGCCGCTGGCGCGCGCGCGAGGTGCTCAGTCTCGACCGGCATGTCTTGATTCCGGGATTGATCAATGCCCACACGCACGCGGCCATGGCGCTCTTCCGCGGGCTCGCCGATGATCTGCCGCTCATGGATTGGCTCACCCGCCACATCTGGCCCGCCGAGCAGCGCTGGGTGGCCGATGAATTCGTGCGCGCCGGCACGCGGCTCGCCGTGGCCGAGATGCTGCGCGGGGGCACGACCTGTTTCAACGATATGTATTTCTTTCCGAACCGAATCGCCGAGGTGGCCGCGGAGGCGGGCATGCGCGCCGTCGCCGGTTTGATCCTGATCGATTTTCCAACGCCTTGGGCCGCGGACGCGGACGAGTACTTGAGCAAGGGTCTGGGCGTGCACGATGCTTTTCGTGCTCACCCGCTCATTCACTTCGCCTTCGCGCCGCACGCGCCGTATACGGTCTCCGATGCGCCGCTCGAGCGCATCGGCACGCTCGCCGAAGAGTTGGATCTGCCCATCCATATGCACGTGCACGAGACGGCGCACGAAGTCGACAAGGCCATCGAGGCGACCGGCGAACGGCCGCTCGCCCGTTTCGCCCGGCTGGGCCTGCTGTCACCGCGCCTGATCGCCGTGCATATGACCCGAATGAGCGCGACCGACATCGACGAGTGCGCACAGCATGGCGTGAATATCGTGCATTGCCCGCGCTCGAACCTCAAGCTCGCGAGCGGCTTCTGTCCCATTCATGCCCTGCGCCAAGCCGGGATCAATGTGGCGCTCGGCACCGACGGGGCGGCTAGCAACAATTCCCTCGACATGCTGAGCGAGCTGTCCACCGCGGCGCTCCTCGCCAAGGGCGTAGCGGGGGACCCCTGCGCGGCGCCGGCCGGCTCGGCGCTGAGCATGGCTACCTTGAATGGCGCGCGGGCGCTCGGCATCGACGCCATCACGGGTTCGCTCACCATCGGCAAGCAAGCGGATATCGCCGCGATTGATCTAGGCGCTATCGAAACACAACCGGTCTACGATCCGATCTCGGCGCTCGTCTACGCGGTTAACCGCGAGGCGGTGACGGACGTATGGGTCGCCGGCCGCCGCCTCCTGAGCAATCGCGAGTTGCTGACCCTGGATGAAGCCGCGATTCTGCGCGAGGCGGAGCGATGGCGGGCGCGCATCCAGGCGGCGCGGTAAAAATCCTGAAGTATCCCCTTCACCACGTGTATTCCAAACCCACCTTGGCGGTGATCAATTCGTCCGTGTCAACCTCAACAGATATGAAGGGGTTCACGTGTTTGTTGATTTCGATGTCGTATTCCACGCCCGCCAGAACGGCGGAGGAGCCATCCTCGCCCTCGACCGGGGAGGTGTTCCCGAAGACTTCCGCAAAGAAACTCAAGTTCTCGGTTAGGCCATAATCGAGGGAGAAGGTATAGATGAATTGGTTCTTCAAGTCCTCTCCTTCAGGGGAGCCAAACGTTTCGTACTCGAGCTCCACGTTCAAATCCAATTCGCCGAATTCCTTTCCGGAGATAACGGAAGCGGAATAGTCGGCCTTGCCGGTGCCGATCTCCCGGTTGTCGGCGGTGGGAATTTTCACTTTCGCTGCCAGCACGACCGCCGGCCACAAGCCCTCCGCCCCGATGGCCAGATAGGCCACGGTGAAATCCGTGTCCCCGATGCCACTAGCGTCGGGTTCATCCTCCGGCATCTGCCGTTCCCAGAAGACCGGCTCCAGAAGAAGCTGAATGCGATCGCTCGGGGAATACTGAATCCCCGTTTCGAAGGTAATCGCCTTGCCGTCTCTGTCCCTTTCAAATTGTAATGCATTTTCGATGATCAGATTTCCCTCCTCGCGCACGATACGGGTGGTCCTGGCATCACGGGCAAGATCGGCCCATGCCGGGGTCGCCGCGAACACGGCGGCACACATCGCGAAGCCATGCACAAGTCGGCATTTCCCTTTCAATGTGTTGATCATTGCGCGGGTGGTCCAATCGAGATACGGCCACTATAATAGCTCGCTGTCCCACGAATCCTTCGCGCCCGCTCAACTCGTGAGGAGCCCATCATGCCGACAGAAAAAATCTACCCAGTGCCCGCGAATTTCGCGCATCGGGCATACGTCAACGCCGAGCAATATAGAGCGCTGTATCAACGCTCGGTAGCGGACCCCGCGGCGTTCTGGGCCGAACAAGCGGCGGAATTCGTGACCTGGTACCGGCGCTGGGATAGGGTCGAGGACTGGGATTACAACGCCGCGAAGATCCGTTGGTTCGAAGGGGCTACGCTCAACGTCGCTTACAACTGCCTTGACCGGCACCTGGATGCGCGCGCAAACCAAATCGCGATCCTCTGGGAAGGTGACGATCCCAAGGAGAGCAGGCACATCACCTACCGCGAGCTCTACGAAAGCGTCTGCCGCTGCGCCAACGCGCTCAAGGCGCGCGGGATCAGGCGCGGGGATCGGGTCGCGATCTACATGCCGATGATTCCGGAGACGGCGATTGCGATGCTTGCTTGCGCTCGGATCGGCGCCATCCACTCGGTGGTGTTCGGTGGCTTTTCGCCGGAATCGTTGAAGGATCGCGTCTTGGATTCGGATTGCCGTGCGGTGATCACCGCCGATGAGGGACTCCGGGGCGGTAAGAGGATAGCGCTCAAGGCGAACGTCGATGCGGCCCTCACCGCCTGCCCCGAGGTGCATACCGTATTGGTGGTGCGGCGAACCGGGGCGCCCGTCCCCTGGGATCCGGGCCGCGACCGGTGGTATCACGAGGAAACCGCGAAGCTAAGTAGTGATTGCCCCCCGGAGGTGATGGACGCCGAGGACCCGTTATTTATCCTTTATACGTCCGGGTCCACCGGTAAACCCAAGGGCGTGCTCCACACGAGCGGGGGTTATCTCGTCTACGCGGCCATGACCCATAAACACGTGTTCGATTATCACCCCGGCGATATCTATTGGTGCACGGCGGATCTGGGCTGGGTGACGGGTCATTCGTACATACTCTATGGACCGCTTTGCAATGGCGCGACGACGTTGATGTTCGAAGGGATCCCGACCTCCCCCGATCCCGGCCGCTTCTGGGACATCGTCGATAAACACCGGGTCAACATCTTCTATACCGCGCCGACGGCGATCCGCGCGCTCATGGCCCAAGGGGATGGGTGGGTCCAGCGTAGCCGGCGGGCGAGTCTGCGCCTCCTCGGCACCGTCGGGGAGCCCATCAATCCGGAGGCCTGGGAGTGGTACTACCATGTCGTTGGCGAGGGGCGCTGCCCGATCGTGGATACCTGGTGGCAGACCGAAACCGGCGGGATCCTGATCACACCGCTTCCGGGCGCGACACGGCTCAAGCCCGGATCGGCGAGCTTACCGTTCTTTGGGATCGTGCCCGCCATCGTGGATGAGCAAGGCCGGGTGCTAGAGGGCGAGGCCGAAGGCGCCTTGGTCATCACCCGTCCTTGGCCTGGACAGATGCGCAGCGTCTACGGGGATCATCAGCGCTTCGTGGACACCTATTTCCGGCGCTATCCGGGCTTTTTTGTGACCGGGGATGGGGCGCGCCGCGACGCCGACGGCTACTATTGGATCACCGGGCGGGTAGACGATGTCATCAATGTCTCCGGTCACAGGCTGGGCACGGCCGAGATCGAGAGCGCGCTCGTCTTGCACGAGAAAGTCGCCGAGGCCGCGGTCGTCGGCTATCCCCATCCGATCAAGGGCCAGGGGATTTACGCCTACGTAACGCTGATGAACGAACAGGCGCCTTCAGAGGCGCTGCGCAAGGAACTGGTGGAGCACGTGAGGCGGGAAATCGGCGCCATCGCCACCCCGGATGTGATCCAATGGGCGCCCGGCCTGCCGAAGACGCGCTCGGGAAAAATCATGCGCCGCATCCTGCGCAAGGTCGCGGCGAACGAGATCGATAGTCTCGGCGACATCACCACCCTTGCCGATCCCGCCGTGGTTCCCGATCTCATCCGCAACCGCGCCGCGGCCTAGCGGCGATGTAGGGGGGCGCCGTGTTTATCGAGCATCGAGCCGTGGGTTACGGCTTGATGAAATTGGATTTCCCTTGTTCCCCGGTAAATACGACCATGAACTTGAGCGGCGTGGTGCCCAGGTTGCGCGCCTTGTGCCAGGTGTTCACGGCCTCGAGAAACCCTTGCCCGGCTTGGAAAGACTGCCGCGTGCCGTCGTCGAACTCGACCGTGAACGTACCCTCGATGACGTAAATGTACGGGGCGCTCGGGTGTTGGTGGCGATCGCTTTCGCCACCGGGTTCGAGATCAACGAGCAGCGCGGTCACTTCGGGTTGGCTCGTTGCTGGGTATTGGAGTGCTTGCCCCTTGATCGTCGTCGAGCCTTTGAAGACCTCGGTCGCTTTGAAACCGGCCGCCGCCTGCGCGCCGGCGCCAATGACGCCGAGTAAAGTAAAGAACGCGGTAAGCAAGACTGAACGTAGCATCTTAGCTCTCCCTTGAAAATCGCCTTTGGTCGTCTCTTATTGTAGCCCAAGGTCGGCGCGCGGGGGTGCCGCTGCATAAAGGTACGCGCGTGAAGCGGGCAGATCATTGAGACCGGGGCGGCTGAAGGCGACTTGAAATAATTGCAGCCAGCCGGTGGTGAAGGAGGCGATGGAACCGCAAAGATAGAGGCGCCAAGCCCGGACGAATTCCTCGCCATGCTCGCCACCCACGCGCTCGGCGTGATGCTCGAAGCGTGCGAGCCAATCGCCCAGGGTGCGAACGTAGTGCAGGCGCAGATTCTCGACGTCCAGGACCGACAGGGCATGGGGCTCCAATACCTCCATGATCTCGCGCAGCGTCGGGGCATAGGTCCCCGGAAAGATGCGCTTTTCGACCCAACTATTCACGCGATAGGCTTTGTTGCGGCCGATGCAGTGGATGAGGCCGCGGCCATGGTCCTTCAAGCAGCGATCGATCACCGATCCGAACGCCCGGTAATGCGCGGCGCCCACGTGTTCCAGCATCCCGACCGATACGAAGGCATCGTAGTGTCCGCGAATATTCCGGTAATCGTCCTCGATGAACATCACCCGTTCCGCGAGACCTTGGTCGGCGGCGCGCTTGCGTGCGTATTCGATCTGCCCCTTGGAGAGGTTATAGGCAGTGACCGTCACCCCGTAAGTCCGCGCCATGAAGAGCGCCAGACCGCCCCAACCACACCCGGCCTCGACCACGGCCTCTCCGGGCCGCAGGCGTAGCTTGCGGCAGATATGATGCATTTTGGCGATCTGCGCCGCTTCCAGGCTCATCCCCGGTCGCGGATAGTAGCCACAGGTATATTGCATCGCGGCGTGATCGAGCCAGAGCCGGTAGAAACCGTCACCGAGATCATAGTGGTGGCGGATGTGAGCGCGCGACGCTTCCTGTGAACCGCGCCGGGGCCGGCGCTCGCGCCACAGGCGCACGAGATAAGGCCGCCGGGCCAACGCGGTTTCGTAGGCGCGGAAGGCATCCTGCAGGAATACGCGTAGATCCCCGCGCACGTCAATGTCGCCCCTTGTGTACAGCTCCCCGAGGAACACATGTGGGTTGAGGCATAAGCGGTAGAGGGCCGCCCGGCTCCGAATCATGAGCGCGCTCCGCGCCACCGTTCCCAAAGCGCGGATCTCCTCGCCGTTCCATAGGGCGATGGCGAAGGGCGGGTGGCCGAGAACGTCCAGAATCGTTCTTAGGATCCGACGCTCCAGGCGTGTCACCGCCTCACCCTTGGAGTACCGTGACGCGGGTACCGGTGCGGCCGGGACTAATGCGGGTAAATCGAATGGCTCCGCGTGATGCTCGCGCACCGCATACCCACTGTCGTCCGCCATTCCTGCCAACCTCCATTCTGATGGATCACGATCGCTATTCTAACTCGGCCGCCGCCACGCGTAGCGATCGGGAGCGTCACTCCGGCCCAAGCCGCGCTGGCGGCGCGCCGAGGCACTGCTTCTAAAATGCCTCGGCGGCGAACTCCAAGAGCCGGTGGCTCGCGCGCAGCAAGCCGTTGGCGAGATCCTCACTCGGATCGTCACCGGCGTCGAGCAACCCGTTCACGGTAGAGGTGGCATCGGAAAACCGGCTACACTTCCCGATAGAAAAGTAGCGTGAGGCCGATCATCACGAAGGCCGTCGACCAAATCCAACCGGGAAGGCGCTGATCCTCGCGCGGCAGCCTGATCTCCAACCAGCGTCCCCAACCCGAGATTACGGCAAAGATCCCGAGCGGGGCGTGCGTCACCTCGGTAAGGAATTCGGATTTGAGGTCAAACATCGCGTGGGAATGGGTCAGCAGGATCGTTCCGCCGAACGCGCACAGCAGAGGAAACACGAACCGCCAGCGCGATTGTAAGCGCCCGGTGCGCACCATCCATTCGAAGACCGCCAAACCAATGACGACGAGCACCGCGATGCGGTGCTGAAGAACATCGGGGAGCAGCATGCTCTCCCAGAAACCCGCCGGCCCCAAGGGCCAGGCGCGCGGATCGTTACGCAAGAACATGAACGCCGCGAGCCCCAGAAATAGCAACGGCCAATGGCGCGCCCAAGGGGCTTTACCGGTGCGCTCCAGCAGGGCGAATAGACCCATCGCGAACACGAACAGGCCCGAGATGTTGTGATTGAACTCCGACCACGCGTACTCCTCGGGTTGCCGGGTGGCGAGCGTGTCATCGATCGGCGCGGCCACGGCAAGCAGATCCGATACCGGCGGCGAGCTCAGGCGCGGCATCTTGGGGACGAAACGTTCGATTACCTCTTCCGAGGTGGCCCGATCGGCGACGATGTCGATGGAGGGCGGGAGGGAGGTCAGGGAAGCGGCGGCCAGCAATAGGGTAACGCCGAGACCGGCCTCGGCTTCGACAAAGGCGCGCACGCGCAGCGGGGTCGTCACGGCCTCACGCTGCCTGGCCCAACCGCGCACGAGAAAGAAATTCATCGCGCCCAGAATCAAACCGGCCCCGAGAAGCGTCGCCTTGGTCAACACCATCACCCCGTAACCGGTCCCGGTTAAGCCACCCCAATCTCCGATATAGTGCCAGGCGATAAAGAGACCGGGTCCGAGGACCATGATCATGCTTATGATGGCAAGCACCGAAAAGCGGCTAAGGACAGCCGGAGCTAAAGCTCCTTCCTCGGGACCTCGTTTCCAAACCCTCCAGAAAACGAGCAAATGCACGATACCGCCGACCCAGACGACCCCACCGGTCTGGTGCAATACCGTGACCGCCATGAGCTGTGCCCGTCCCTCCAAGCGGCTGACGCCATGCGTGAGCCAGGCGGAATCGATAAGCAGCGCGATCGATATCGCCGCCGCGACCGTCCATAGCGCGCGCTTACTCGGTTGGGTTAGGAGACGGGCGGCGGCGGCAGCCAAGCCAAGCGCCAGGAGTACGCTGACGAGAACGGTACGGGCATAGTCCGTATTTAAGTATGCGGCAACGGGCCAGTGTCCGGCGGCATCCGCCAAGGCCCACGGATGCAACACGAACAACAACAGGGACCGCGACAGCGCCAGCACCAAGCTTCCGCCGATGACAAACCAGAGCGATCGGCGTAACACGCGGGCCTTGAGAGGCGAGAGGGCCTCGAAGGGCCGCAACGCCCAATGGATGTACGCCAGCCCCCCGCCGGCGATGGCGAAACCGATCAGGCTGATTCCACGGAGCAGGACATCCAAGAAACCGGCGAGCTGGGTCATCGGGATCCCGGCGTGAGATGGAAACGCAGGACGCCCTCGGTAATATGGCCATCGGCGGCTAACACACGGTAACGGAGGACAGAGGTGCCTCGGGCTAATGCGGGCAAGTGCACGAGGATACGGTCGGGGCCTCGCGGTTCCGCCTGCAGGGCGGTGCCTTCTTGGCGGCCGTTGCGCTCCAGCGTGAATCGGCTTAGGCCATGCTCGATGCGGCTGTTCAATCGCAGGCGTATAGTCTTCGGCGCCGCGGTCAGCCGCGCATCCTGGCGAACTGTTGAATCAATCAGTATTGCATGAGCCCAACTGGTCCTGGGGCCGCAGATGGCAGAAAGAATGCATAATATGGTGAGCCCACGGTATCGGCGTATTGCCCGGAACCCCCTCATCGCGGCCAAGCCGCGGCAGGTTCTAAACGTTGGCGTCGACATAGCAACAAATCACGATGCGATTCATAGCCCATCGACAGTAGGCCGCGGTGCACCTGACAGAGAAAGCGCGCCCGAGGAAACAGTTTGTATGCTAAAACGCAGTACACGGGCCTGTTTGTTATAATCGTCCCGGTTCGAGTGGTAATATTCTAGGAAAGTATAATCTATTCACAACACCAGTTGGTTTCTTGTGGGGATGGTTACCTCACCGGCGATAGCGGCACCATAACATTGTTCTTTGCTAAAGCTTTCCTTGCGGTTGCATCCAAGCTGCCCGGCCCCGTGCCGGTATACCGGCACGAACGCGGTCTTAAGATATTCGGGGGCTCGAATTGAATCCAGATCACCATCCTAACGCTTCGCAACCGCTTCTGGCATCTTCGTTTCTCGGCGTGCAGCGCTATGCCGTGGTCGTCATCTTGTTAGCGGTGGTCAGCGCCGGCTTCTGTTTCGACTATACCTTTAAACACCTTACCTTTAACACCGACACCTCCGATCTCATTTCGTGGGATCTGCCTTGGCGCCAAGCCTATCGGACTTCTAAAGAGGCATTTCCTCAATATGCCGACACCATCGTTATCGTCGTGGATGGCGACACACCCGATCAAACCCGCGACGCGAGCCTGCGGCTCGCAAAGAATCTCAAGCGCCAACCTGCGCTGTTTGAATGGGTATACATGCCCGATGCATTGCCTTTTTTTCGCCGCAATGGCTTGCTGTTTTTAAGCGTGGAGGAGCTCGAGGACCTAGCCGATAATCTGGCCAAGGCACAACCCTTTCTCGCGCGGCTGCAATCCGAGCCCGGCATCAACGGTTTGTTCTCGTTGTTGGGGGACGCACTCACCGAATCCGATACGGATTTCGATCTGCGCCCGGCCTTCGATCGCATCGGTACCGCTCTTCAGTCTGTCCGCGAAGGCCGGCGCTACCGGCTCTCCTGGGAGGAACTGATGACCGGGAAAGACGCCAAACCGGAAGACCGGCGCGCATTCGTGATCGTTAAACCCAAACTCGACTTCGGCAGTTTGTTGCCCGGGGAGGGCGCGATGCGCGGAATCCGCGATCTCGCCCGCAAGCTTGAGCTCACCGCCGAGCGCGGGGTGCGAGTCAGGCTCACCGGCGGCGCTGCCCTCGCCTACGAAGAGCTGCAAAGCGTAAGCTTCGCAACGCAGAACGCGGGCATCGGGGCACTGCTGCTCGTCACCCTTATCATGTTCATCGGCTTGCGTTCCCTGTGGCTGACCTTGGGTACGCTGGCCGCGCTCATCTTGGGCCTGATTTTCACCGCGGCCTTTGCCACCTTCGCGGTCGGGCAATTGAACCTTATCTCCGTGGCCTTCGCGGTCATGTATATCGGGCTCGGCGCGGACTATGCCATTTACTTGTGTCTGCGCTATGCGGAGCTGGCGCAACTCGAACCCGATCGGCGCGACGCTTTAAAAGGGGCGGTCTTTCACGTCGGAGGATCTTTGACTCTGTGTACGATCACGACCTCGATCGGATTCTTCGCGTTCATCCCCACGGACTATGCAGGCGTGGCGGAGCTCGGTTTGATCTCGGGTGGCGGGATGTTCATCAGCCTGGGCGTGACGCTGGCGATTCTCCCCGCCCTGCTCAGCGTGATCCCCAAAATTCCGCGCACCAATGGCAAGCAACTCACCGGTCTCCCCTTCCCGGCCGGCATGCTGAAGTTTCCCTTGCGCTACGCGAAAAGCGTATGCATCGGGGCGGCGGTGCTAGCGACGGCGGCGGTCCTGGTCCTTCCCGCATCCAGCTTTGATGACAATCCCTTGAATCTGCAGGATCCGGCGAATGAGTCAGTCCAGACGTTCAAGGAGCTTTTGGCGACCAGCGAGCATTCCCCCTGGTCCTTGGTCGCGCTGGAGAAGAGCCTGGCGGCGGCCCGTGCGACGAAGGCGCGCATGCAGGCGCTCCCGAGCGTCGATGACGTGATCACGATTGAGAGCTTCGTCCCGGATGACCAAAACGAGAAGCTGCCGATCATCGAAGACATGGCCTTGACGCTCGGCCCCGAGCTCATCACGGCCTCGGCGACCGCCGCGGCCGTAGCGCCCAGTCGCGAAACCTTGGAGGTCTTTCGCGCCACATTATCCGGCTATCTCCTCAAACATCCCGAAGCACAGGTAAGTGCGAGCGGCGCGCGTCTCGAACGAGAAATCGGAGCCTTTCTGCAACACCTTCACTCGCTGGATACAGCAGCGGCGGAACGAAGCCTGGCGGCGCTCGAGACCAGTCTCACGGCCTCGCTGCCTGGACGCTTGGACTCCCTCAGGGATTCCCTGGACGCCGCAACGGTCGGTCTCGATGATCTACCCGAGGAGCTGACACAGCGCTGGATATCTCAACAGGGAACGGTCCGCATCGAGGTCTTTCCGCGCGGCAATCTCAACGATTCGGAGGCGTTGGGAAGCTTCGTCTCGGAGGTACGCAGCGTCAAGTCCGATGTGAGCGGTGTTCCGGTAAATTACTTGGAAGGAGGACGCGCGGTCGTAAACGCGTTCCAGCAAGCGTTTTTATATTCCTTGCTCATCATCACGGTGGTCCTCGCCGTGTTCATGGAACGTAAGCGGGATATCGTGCTGGTGTTGACGCCGCTACTGCTGGCCGCATTATTGACGGGCGCCACCGCGGTGGTGCTCGGGATCCCGTTCAACTTTGCCAATATCATTGCCTTGCCGCTGCTCTTGGGTATGGGCGTGGACAACGGAATCCATATGGTGCATCGCTTTCGTACCGCGCCGCCCGACGACGGCACGCTATTAA
This sequence comes from Chromatiales bacterium USCg_Taylor, assembly GCA_002007425.1. Lineage (GTDB taxonomy): Bacteria > Pseudomonadota > Gammaproteobacteria > JACCXJ01 > JACCXJ01 > USCg-Taylor. Next base: position 21,041 of record MUGK01000006.1, read on the forward strand.
ACACCAGTACGGCGCGGGCCGTTGTGCTGAGTGCGCTCACGAACACCAGTGCCTTTACCAACCTCGCCGTCTCCCCCCATCAGGGGACGGCCAGCATGGGCGTATTACTTTCGGTCGGGATCGTGCTCATGGCGCTTTGCACCCTCATCGTATTGCCGAGCCTGCTCGCCCTGCTGGGAAGCGCGAAGCGTAGATCGCCACAAACCGCATGAAACCCTGGGACGCCCGGCTCGCGTCGCTCTTGATCCGGCCGCTGCGAGACACGCCGGTCACGCCCAATCATCTAACATCCGTTCGCCTGCTGACGGGAATCGCGGCGGCCGCGGCTTTTGCGAGCGGCGTTTGGCCGAACCTGGCGGCGATCTTATTCGCGCTCTCCAACCTGCTCGACCATACCGATGGCGAGTTGGCGCGGCTCACCGGGAAGAGCAGCCGCGCGGGGCACCTCTACGATCTGGCCAGCGATGCGATCGTGCATGTGACGCTCTTCGTGAGCATCGGCATCGGGCTTTGGAACACGGGGGCAGGCGCGTGGGCGCTTCCCGCCGGCGTCATCGCTGGCGTGGCGGTGGCGTCGATCTTCCATATACGCAATCTGATCGAGCAACGCTATGGAAAAGCGGAGACCAAGCAGCCCGGTTGGGGCGGATTCGAGACGGAAGACATCCTGTACTTGTTGCCGGTGGTTACGTTCTCTAACGCTCTCGTGCCGTTTCTGGCCGCCGCCGCCCTAGGGGCGCCGATCGCGGCCGGGCTGGTTGTGAGGCAGTTCTTAGCGTTGCAGCGCACGCCGCACCAAGCGCAATGACCACCCTCATCACCGGTGCGACCGGCTTCGTCGGGTCGGCCGTGCTCCGCTGCCTTTTGAACGCGGGTCATGCGGTTCGCGTATTGGCGCGCCCAGGAAGCCTCCAGCGAAATATCGAGGGGCTGAACATCGAGGTGGTGGCAGGCGATCTCCGCGATCCGGCCACGTTGAAACAGGCCGTCTCGGGCTGCCGAGCACTCTTCCACGTTGCGGCCGATTACCGTCTTTGGGCCCCGAACCCGCAGGAAATCTACGCCAGCAATGTCACCGGTACCCGAAACCTGTTGCTCGCCGCCGCCAAGGCGGGGATCGGCCGAATCGTGTATACGAGCAGCGTCGCAACGCTCGGCATAAACGCCGACGGTAGCCCCGCCGACGAAGACACCCCGGCCACGCTCCTCGACATGATCGGCCACTACAAACGGTCCAAGTTTCTCGCCGAGGCCGAAGTCCGCCGCTTGGCAGCGGAACAGGGACTGCCGGTCGTGATCGTTAATCCCTCCGCCCCCGTTGGTCCCAGGGACATTAAACCGACGCCGACCGGCCGCACCGTCTTGGATGCCGCTCGCAGACGCATGCCGGCCTATGTCGATACCGGCCTCAATGTCGTCCATGTCGACGATGTTGCCCGGGGACATCTCGATGCATTTCAGCGCGGCCGCGTTGGTGAGCGTTACATCCTGGGCGGCGAAAACATGAGCTTGTACGAGATCCTCCGCAGCGTGGCTTCAATCACCGGCGGGCGCCCGCCGCGACTGCGTCTGCCCCATGGGCTGGTGTTACCTATCGCGTATATGATGGAAGGCTGGGCCCGATTCTTCGGTCGCGGCGAGCCGCGTGCGACCGTCGATGGGGTGCGAATGGCAAAGAAGAAAATGTTCTTCAGCAGCGCAAAAGCCGAACGCGATCTCGCCTATACCCACCGGCCGCCCGCCGAAGCCTTGCGTGACGCTATCGATTGGTTTCGCGCGAACGGATACCTCGGCTAAGAAGCGACTCTAGGGCAGCGGAGCCTCCGGAATAGAGTCCCGCTTGATCCGCGTACTGGTCTCGCCAAAGGAAGACAGCCACCAGAGACCGATCCCGGCGCCGATCCAAACGATCTCGCGGACGCGCCGGATGACCGAGAGCGCGAAACCGAGGGTCGGGTCCCCGGTGATCGCCGAGCAGGCAAGGATAATCGCGCCTTCTTGGGCGCCGATGCTCGCGGGGATAAACGAGGTCCCCGCGCGAACGAGTTGCGCCATCGCCTCAATGATCCAGGCGTCTATAAAAGACACCGGGTGACCGAGAAATTGCATCAAGGCATAGATCTCGACCACCCCGAGCAGCCAGTTGATAAACGCTAAGGCCAGCGCCCCCGCGAAACGGGCGCGGCGCTCGGTGTAAAAGCTCACGAGCCGATCTTCCACCTCGTGAATGACGCGCAAGGCCGCCTCTAATCGGTGGCTTAACGCCGATCCCCCGACTAAACGCCCTAGCCAGGAAGACAGACGAAAGCGTTGGACGAGGAAAAAAAGCGTGATGGTCGTACCGAAACCGGCCAGGCCGATCCCGGCGACCGCTTTATAAGAGCTTTGGATATGTTCGGAGGGCATCAGGATCAGGAAGCCGAGGCCAAGAAAGACCACCAGTGAGATGAGAATGACGGTCTTCGCGAGGATCAAGGAGGCGCCCGATTCGCGATAGTTCACGCCATAGTGCGACTTTAACAGCATCGCCTTCACCGGCTCGCCGCCCATGGCGCCAAGCGGCGTAATGTTGTTTAAGGCCTCGCCCGTCATGCGTACGATATAAAGGCGCTGCAACCAACAAAGGTTCAGTGGGATGGTCTTGAAGGTGAGCTGCCAACCGGCGACGTCGGCCAGAAACGTCACCGCATAGAGAGCGATGACCAAACCGATACCCGCGCTGCCCACCTGCTGGACGTGCCGTAGGATTTCAGCGGCATCCATGTCCCGCACGAGCAGGCCGAGTAGCACCAGGCCAAAAATTAAAAACAACGCTTTAAGCAAGGTCATGAGTTCACGTTCTGTACGTCAAAGTTCTTTAAAAGCGCTCCATGTACGATCTCGGATCCTCGAAAAATGCAGGCGCAATGTGTCTATTATGCTACAAATCAGACCTTGTTGTGTAGTATCAATAATACGACATATAATATTTATGCGTTCTTTTGTTGTTTCGGCGTGTCTTTACATTTTTGAAGTTCGGGCGCTCAGACGTATAAGCTCACAGGATTTCAAAACCAGGGGAAACCAAAGATGAACCCTCAGCGCGGCTTCCGCAGTGCGATTCGTCCCTCGGCCGAACTTCTGGAATTTGACCTTAGCCGCGCTTGAAACTGTGTTCGCCCAATTCGAGATCGATCTACTTAAGCAAAAGTTCGCCGCCCAGAATGAGTTTCTAGTCGTCGAAAACCTTCTCGGTCCCGAGACACTGCAACCCTTACTGGCGCGACTTCCGCAACTACGTCCGTCGGTACACAGAAACTACCTCCCAAAACATAAGAAAGGCGGTAGCGTGAGCCGCTTCATGTTGGACCGCATGGCGCCGGCTTTCGAAAGTTTATATACGCTGCCGGAGTTCACGCAGGGTTTGAGCTATATCACCGGACGATCGCTCTTACCTTGTCCCGGGGATGATCCGCACACCTATGCCTTATACTGCTACACCGAGCCCGGTGACCATATCGGATGGCATTACGACACGTCCTACTATCGGGGGTTGCGTTATACGGTGTTGCTCGGGCTGGTCGATCGCTCCAGCAGCCGGTTGGAATACCAGCTCTGCCGCGACGATCCGGAGCGCGAAACCGAGTCTTTATCCCTGGCCTTGGCGCCCGGGATGCTCGTTGTTTTTAATGGGGACAAACTGTACCATCGGGTGACTCCACTCGGTCAGGGAGAGGAGCGCATCGTACTCACCATGGAATACGTGACCGATGCGCGCATGTCTGCGACACGCCGGTTTATTTCCAACATGAAAGACTCGATCGCGTACTTTGGCTTCAGAGACGCCTTCCAAGGACGGCGTTAGCGCTCAGGCTCCAGCGGCGCGCGGCAAGCATGCATGAAAGCAGTCGTGCTCGCCGCGGGCGCCGGCCGGCGCTTGGGCATAAAACACCCCAAATGCCTCTTGGCGTTTGGATCCAAGACCTTGATTTGCCGCCATCTCGAAGCGCTAAGCGCTCACGATATCCATGAAATCGTTATCGCCGTCGGCTTCCGAGCGGAGCTGATCGAAGAAGAGATCCGCCGAACTGCCTCGAGCGCCCCGGTACGAACTGTTTATAATGCGCGCTACGAACGCGGAAGCGTTCTTAGCTTGTGGAGCGTAAGGCAAGTACTACGCGAGGGTGATGACGTTTTGCTGATGGATGCCGATGTGTTGTATCGACCCGATCTGCTGCGGTGCTTGATACATTCTCAGGTTCAAAATTGTTTTCTGATCGATCGCGCCTTCGAGCCCGGCGACGAACCGGTTAAGATCTGCGTGCGCAACGGCCGCCCGGTGGAGTTTCGTAAGCGGATCGCAGCCGGCGTTGCTTATGATTTTTGTGGTGAGTCCGTTGGATTCTTCCGTTTTTCCGGGTCCGTCGCGGCACGCCTGGCCGAGCGTGCGGATTTTTATTACAGCGCCGGCTTACACGCCGAACCGTATGAAGAAGCCATTCGCGATCTGGTCCTGGAAACCCCAGAGGCGTTCGGATTCGAGGATGTGAGCGGCGTGCCTTGGATCGAAATCGATTTCCCCGAGGACGTGTGCCGCGCGGAGCGCGAGATCCTGCCGCGTTTGGTGGATTAAACATGATTAATCTAGAGTCCGTCTCACTCAAGCCCTCCAAGAGCGCGCAACTGCGCCGGATGCTCGATTCACCGCACCTCGAATTCATTATGGAGGCCCACAACGGGATCAGCGCCCGCATCGTGGAAGAGGCCGGGTTTCATGGAATCTGGGCCAGCGGGTTGTCGCTCTCGGCGCAGTTTGGTGTACGCGATAACAACGAGGCAAGCTGGACCCAAGTGGTCGAAATGCTCGAGTTCATGTCCGATGTCACCAGGATCCCAATATTACTGGACGGAGACACAGGTTACGGAAATTTCAACAACCTGCGGCGCTTGGTTAAAAAGATCGAGCAACGCGGAATTGCGGGAGTGTGTATCGAGGACAAGCTGTTCCCGAAAACGAACAGCTTTATCGCGGGAGAGCGGCAGAACCTCGCCGACATCGAGGAGTTCTGCGGCAAGATCAAGGCCGGTAAAGACAGCCAGAGCGATCGGGATTTTTGCGTTGTGGCCAGGGTCGAGGCGCTGATCGCCGGCTGGGACCTGAGAGAAGCGCTGCTGCGCGCCGAAGCGTATCGCGCGGCCGGGGCCGACGCTATCTTAATCCACAGCAAGCTGTCGCGTCCCGATCAAATCCTCGCCTTCGCGGCGGAATGGGCGGGCCGCGCGCCTCTCGTTATCGTGCCCACGAAGTATTACAGCACCCCGGCCGATGTCTATCGCCAGGCCGGGATCAGTGCGGTGATCTGGGCGAATCACATGCTACGCGCGGCGGTAGCGGCGATGCAAAGCGCCGCCTGTGCCATTCATGAGATCGAAACACCGGTCTATGTCGAGGATCGGATAGCGCCGGTAGAGGAAATCTTTCGCTTGCAAGGAGCGGAGGAGCTCTCGGCGGCGGAGCGGCGCTACGCCGTTTCCGGCCGTTCGCGAACGCGTGGGGTCATCTTGGCGGCGACGCGCGGTGACGCGCTCTACGGTCTGACTGCGACCCGACCCAAGGTTATGTTACCGATTGGCGGAAAACCTATCCTGCGGCGGCTCGTCGAAGAGCTCAAGAAGCAGGCGGTAAACGAGATCACCGTCGTGGCCGGGTACCGCGCCGAAGCGATAGAGACGGCCGGGATTAGTCTTGTCCTGAACCCCGACTACCAGGACTCCGGCGAGCTTGCTTCGCTCAGCCGTGCGGAATCGTGTTTCGGTGACGACACGGTGATCCTCTATGGAGATCTTTTGTTCCGAAACTATATCCTGCGCGATCTCTTGGACAGTGACGCCGGCATCGTGGTGGTCGTAGATTCCGCGGATACCCATGCCTCGGCTGGCAGCGCTTCCGATTACGCCTATTGTACCGAGCCCGATTCACGCTCGCTCCTGAGCGAGGACGCGTACCTAGAGCGGATCACCGCTGATCCGCCCCCCGGCGCCCGGTTGCCCTCGGGACGTTGGATTGGCATGTGGCGGGCCCAAGGCGAGGGCTGCCGGGCGCTTAAGAAAGGGCTCGCGGATCTGCGCGCGCGCGCCGACTTTTCACGTTTGAACACGCCTGATCTCCTCAATCACTTGGTCAGCTCCGGCCATGAGGTCCGCGTGCTGTATATCCATGGCCACTGGCTGGATGTTAACACGCTCGATGATCTCGATCGGGCCGGTTCGTTCGCCGAGGGACGGCACTGATCTCATCATGATAGAGGCGCAGGATTTCGTCGATATAGCCCGTGCGGCCGGCTATACTTCGTACGCGGGCGTGCCCTGTTCGTTTCTGACCCCGTTTATCAACTTTGTCATCAACGACGAACGCCTGAGCTATATCTCCTCGGCCAACGAAGGCGACGCCGTGGCGACCGCGAGCGGCGCCGCCGTCGGCGGACAACGGTCGACCGTGATGATCCAAAACTCGGGCCTGGGCAACACGGTGAGCCCGCTGACCTCGCTGAATCACGTTTTCCGCATCCCGCTGCTGTTGATATGTACGCACCGCGGCGTGCCCGGCCTCAAGGACGAACCGCAACACGAGCTGATGGGGCGGATCACCGGTTTCTTGTTGGAAACAATGGAGATCCCCTGGGAACCGTTTCCCATCGAGCCAGGCGCGATCCACGCGGCATGGAACCGGGCGCGCGCCTTCATCGAGCGCGAGGAACGGCCCTATGCCTTCGTCATGCGCCGAGGGACGGTCGCTGCCCACGCCTTGGATCCACAGCGAAAACCGCCGCGCGCGACCGTACTGGGAACGCATGTCGAGATGGTGAGAGCGCAAACGCGGCCGAGCCGGAGCGAGGTCTTGCTCCGCGTTCTTGAACGCACACCCGCCGAAGACACGGTCATCATTGCCACTACGGGCTACACGGGACGCGAGCTGTATGCACTCGCGGACCGTCCGAACCAACTTTACATGGTGGGTTCGATGGGCTGCGCCTCCTCGTTCGGGCTGGGCCTCGCCCTCGCGCGGCCCGACCTTCGCGTGGTCATTCTAGACGGAGATGGCGCGGCGCTCATGCGCATGGGCAATCTCGCCACCATCGGAGCCTATGGGGGACCTAATCTCATTCATATCCTGCTCGACAACGAAGCGCACGATTCGACCGGTGCCCAAGCCACGGTGTCGGCAAATGTCTCTTTTGCAAAGATCGCCCAGGCGTGCGGTTACGGGGGTAGCTTCACAGGCGACGATCCCGATGTCATCGATGCATTGTTCGATGCGGTCCCGGCAGGCAAGCCGCTCTTTTGCCATGTCAAGATCCGCACCGGCGCCCTGCCCGACTTACCGCGTCCGGCCGTCTCCCCTTCCGAGGTTGTGCGGCGGCTCATGTCACACATCGGTTCGCGCTTCTAGGCAAGCTCTGCAAAAGTGTCGCGAGCAAGCCCAGACGCGCGAGCACGCGAAGACGCGGGGAGCGGCCCAGGGACGGCCGCGCTTTGAGGAGCGAGGAAAGCAGATGGGCTGCGCAGTAGCTTTTGCAGAGCTTGCCTAGCCGGGGGCCCGATGATCCTTCTAAACCCCGGGCCCGTCACTCTTAGCGAACGCGTTCGCCAGGCCTTGCTGCGGCCGGATCTCTGTCACCGGGAACCGGAGTTTACCGCGCTTCAACAAAGCATTTGCACGCGGCTACTCGGCGTGTATGGCCTGCCCCCCGATCATTGGGCGGCCGTGTTGCTGACCGGCTCGGGAACCGCCGCGGTCGAGGCGATGATGAGTACCCTGATTAAAGATACAGGTAGTGTGCTCATACTCGAGAATGGTGTGTACGGGGAGCGGCTCACCGCGATCGCGCGCATCCACGGGCTACACCACGTGCGTCTTCACCACGCCTGGGACCGAGGGATCGATCTCGACGCGGTGCGCGCTTGCCTTGATCAAAACCGGAGGTTTCACTACGTCGCGCTCGTGCACCACGAAACCACGACCGGCCGCCTGAATCCGATCGCCGAGCTGGCGGAAATCTGCGCGGCGCGAGGCGTTGGCCTCTTGGTCGACGGCGTGAGCAGCTTCGGAGCCGAGCACCTTGATTTCATGCGCTGGAACATCGCGGCCTGCGCGGCTACCGCCAATAAATGTTTGCACGGCGTGCCGGGGGTAGCGTTCGTCGTCGTGCAGCGCCAGGCGCTCCCGCCCGCAGGCCAAGCGGCGCGGAGTCTTTATCTCGATCTCCGGCAGTATTGCGAAGCGCAAGACGCCGGCAGTACACCGTATACGCAAAGCGTGCAGGGCTTCTACGCCCTCGACGAGGCCTTATCGGAACTGGAAGAAGAGGGCGGATGGAGCGCGCGCCAGCGGCGTTACCGAGAACACCTCACGCATATCCGCGAGGGGCTCGCCGCGGTGGGGATCCGGCCGCTGCTTCCGGCGGCGGCATGCTCCGTGGTTTTAAATTCTTTCCATTTGCCTGAAGGGATGGAGTACCTCACGCTCCACGACCAGCTGAAACAGCATGGATTCGTGATTTACGCGGGGCAGGCGGCGTTTGCCAAGGTCTTGTTCCGGGTGTCCACGATGGGCGCCATCAGCGCCGATGACGTGCAGCGCTTTATCGCCGCCATCGGTGACATCTGCTTGAAATGTGAGAGCCCAAACGCAGATCCAGTCTAACAGTATGAGCAAAGAGACTTACATGGCCCATTTACCGCGACTTTCTTTACCTCGATCCCTGAGCGACATCCGGCCGCCAGGCGCCCGCTGGATGGGTTGGTCTCCGACTATGCCGGCAAGAGCGAGTATGCCTTGCAGCGCGGCGATCTGGCCGAGGCGTGGCGTTATTGCGACATCGCGAAGGACATCGCCGCGCAGGTCCCGCTGGTTGGCTTGCAGCGCTCGATCAGCGCGTCCTATTGAGCCTTGCATAATTAGTGAAGTTACCAGAGAGGCAGTTCAGCTTGTTTCCAGAATGCACAAACGAGCGTTGTGCGCCTCTGCATCGAGGCCAG
>MUGK01000051.1 GCA_002007425.1 Chromatiales bacterium USCg_Taylor
GATGACGCCCTTGCCCTTCTCCTAACCTTCGGCTCTGCGAATACCTGGTATCGGGACTTTCACCCGACTCGCTTCGTGCCATGCCCGGCACACACGCCAGAGTTCAGCGGCGGACCGCTTTTTGGTCCGTCCGCTGGGGCGAAAAGTTAGGCAGTGTAACGCCTGGTGGTGCCTTGATCTTCAACGCGCAGGCGCAAGCGATGGCGATCCAATGCAGCGCGGGTCTGCATCAAGTCTTGTTCTGCATTAAAGATGCTTACGCGATCTCTGAGTATTGATGTAGACCACTGCAAGTCTCCCCACTCCTGCGGCCATTTCCACCTATTCGCTTCGTCATATTTGTCCCACTTGATCTTAGGCAGAGCCTCGCGGAGCCTCTGAAGTTCCTTCTCTCGCCATTCAAGAGACTCGACGAACTCCTTGAGTGACAGCACGGGTAGCTCACCACCAAAAGCCGCGGGATTTTCTGAGCGCTGACGTGCATTAAAGAGGCCGAGAGCGTCTTTATAGATAGAGTAGTCATACGCGAACTCCGGAAGCTGAGAAGCCACGGCAGACATTAGATAGTGCCTCTCTTCGCTTTCAGAGAGCCGATCCTTCATGTGCCAGATACCGTGCCCCTCAAAGTCGCGCTGTGCCTCGTATACGAGCCGCTTGTAACGCAACGTGGACAGCAAGTCACCTGCGATGGACGATGTTTTATCGACAACCGCGCCAGGTATATCGACACCGTGTATTACCCGATTGGCGACATCAATGAACGATCTCAGATTCTGCGCGAAGTGAGACGTGATAACGTCTGCCCTCTCAAGCTCGTCGATGTGGCGTGACGTGTGCCAGTGGGTAACCTCTGAATGCCCAAGCGCTCTCCACGATAAGCGGAAAAGCTCTCGCTCTACGTCGATACGAACTTGCGCAATTGCAAGTTTCGAGTCGGTGTATGGAACCGCAGGCGAATCCGTCGCACCAGTTGTCACAAGTGGCACTTGATTCACCTTAACACTAGCCTCAAGTTTCTCGACCTCCTTCATGGTGATAGAGCCGCCTGGATACTTGACTTCGGTAAGCGACGCTAAGCGCTGGCGGATTTCTCGCCGAAATATGATGACGAGAATGACGATAGTAGCCGGCCACGCGAAGCTGCTGATCAGCTGGGCGAACGCTTTAACCCATTCCATCGATAGCCTCGCGCATTTGTCGGCCTAAATAGTTGATTAGACAGAATCCGAAATAAGTGTGCTAGGCAGAATACGCTTATTGCACTGGATCCGGACTCTGTGTAGCGTCGCCTCCGACCCAAGTATAGGTCAACGGCTCGTGCTAACAAGGAGGTGTGGCTATGTAAAGCAGGCAAGGAATCAGGCAAGGGGTCTACCATCTTGCGCCTCTAAGATCTATTCCCGCCCCATGGCGAGGCCCTTAAGAATCGAATTAGAGGTCTGTCGCTGCATGTACCTTGACCCTTGCTATGGCGCGGCCTGCGCGGGGGTCTCCGCGATGCGCGGGCGGATCGATCGCCATAGGCCGTGGGTCGAGTAACATCCCCATCCCCAGCGCAGCCATCCGAGCAGGGCATAGGCGAGCCACAGTGCCCAGGCGAGCATCAGTAACCGGTAAGCGCTGAGCGGCACCGACCACACCTCGGCCTGCGGTAAGGCCGGATCGCTGCGGTCCTGATACCAATTGAGATCATAGGCGCTCGAGCCGTTGCCAGCGACCTGCATCTCCGGATATCCCAGAAACCCGTTCTGGATCGCATCGAAAAGGCAGGACAATGCCACCACTGTAAGCAAACCCAGACCAAGCTGTATGGCGTCGAAAGCGTAGGGTTTGATGGCGGGATTCAGTTGCGCGCGCCCTCCGAGGCCGAGCAGCCAACCCACGACGATGAGCGCCCCCCAGATCGAGGCTTGGCTGAGTCCGATTCCGAGCAAGAACCAATGCCAGCCCTTGAGCGGTGTGAATCGCGTGCGCCCGAGCCCGTACGCCACGAGCACGAGCACCGCCAGCACGCCCCAAATGAGCACCGCGGGCCCGAGGCGCGGCCCCCGGCTCAGGAGCAGCCAGCGATCGTTGCCCAGCGTGACCTTGAGGTAATGATTGACGCTCGGCAGGCCGAGATCGACCTCGGGCGATAGGAACCGCGTCCCCATCCCGCGCGGCTCGCGCCACAGGAGTTGAAAACGTTGCGTCCCAGGCACCACCGGCAAGGTGACCCGGCGGCCTTCCTGCGGATCGGTTGGGCGGCGCCGCCGATGGTGACCTGTTGCAGCCGGGCCGCTTCGGGCAGCGTGAGCGTGTGCTGGCCCCCTTGGCTGCTCTCGAGGGTGAGGTCCAAGGTGGCATCGATCGCACGTTCCCCCGCGGTGACCGTCAGCCGGCTGTTCTGTACCGTCAGGGTCGAGCCGGAGACACTCGCGGGTCTAGAAATACCCAACGTGACCGATTCGCCCGGCCAAGGGCGCCATTCCGGCAACCAGCGGCCGCTCGGATCCTGATGATGCACGACCGCGATGCCTTGCACCGCCAGATGCCAGATCGGACTCACGTCCGCACGCCAGGTCTCGATCCACTGCGTGGTCTCGGGCGCGGTCAGCCCGAGGGTGGGCGTATGCTCCAGCACGGAGTCCCAGCGTACCGATCCCTGTTGTGCATCCAGGCTCACCAGCACCTTCTTGTCCTTCACCCGCACGCCGAGGGTGGTCACCGATTCGCCCGCGAGCAGTGGAACTTCAATGACCACCGGCTCGAGCGTTGGAGAGATGCGCGTCACGGTGGTTTCGACGCGCCAATCGAGCCCTAGCCGCAAGGTGCGCTCGACCCGTGCGAACGAGGGCAGAGGTCCCGGTTCCAAGACCGGACGATCGTCCGTGCCCGCCGTGCGGGTGAGTTGGATCTGGGCATCGGGGACGCCGTTCTCATGCACGCCATCGACACGCCAGCCCTCGGCGCGCACCTCGACGCGATGCGGCTTCAAGGGTAGAGGCAATTGCAGTTGCGGGCGCGGCGGCAGGGCTCCCGAGAGCAGAAGCTCATGGCGTCCGGGTTCCAGGTGCACCCAGATCTCGCCACCCTCGGTGCGCGCCAGATCCGTGGCCGGCTGGGAATCGACCAAGATCTCTTCCGGCAGCCACTGACCGGCCTGGGTGGGCAGGGGCACGGATACGGACTCCGCGGCATGGATCTCGATGCGCAACCGCATCAACGTGGACGTAATTTCCGCGTAGAGTCTCGGGCTTTGCGCGCAGTTGGGCAGGCACTCCGGCGGGGCGAGCAGACGCTGACGGAGTTGTTCGAGGAGCTTCGCGCTCGGGTACTCGGCGCGCGCCTCGGGCACTGGTGCGAAAAGGTAAGCAAGAACCAAGAGCGCCGAGGTCTTAGCCATCGGCGTGCCGGCGCCCCAGGTGGTCGCGAACGGCACTATCATCCGTGCGCTCAGCACCAAGAGCAGGATCACGCGCGCGAGGCTCAAGCCTAGGTTCATCGCCGGTGAGAGCAGCACCAGCCGCACCTCCTGGTCGTGTTCCACCGGACCGTTCCAACGCAGCGCTACCTCGTTCCAGCGCCATTCGGGCCGGCCCGGGCCGGTCTGAACTCGGGCCTTAGGGTCGACCTCGTCCAAGACGGCCACTTTCGCGGCGAGCCGGGCTGATTTCGCGGGAAGCGCGATCATCCTATCCGCTTTCTGTTCGGCACGCTCTCTCGTCTCCTCTACGCTCATGGGCGCATCCAAACTGTCCACCCTGCCGCCGGCCGCCCCTTCCATGGGCTGGCTAAGGGTGGCCGCCTCGGGCGGGGCGGCCGGTGAAACTGCCATCACCGGCTGCACAGGCCCGGGCCGCTCGAGCTGCGGATAGAGGCCGAGGCGCACTTGCTCGATCGCGAACGGGATCGCTATCAAAAGCAAAATCGCGGCGCTCACATTTCGGTAGCCGCGTGCCAGAGCGAGGAAGCGGCCTGCGCGCAGTACCCGGATAAGGGCGTTCGCGGCCAGCAGATGGAGCCAGATGAACTGGGGCGCATCGGCTTCGTGCCAGATAAGCGCGAGCCCGGCGAGCATCGCGAGGCCCCAGGGCCAATGCCACAGCCGGGCCGTCGCCAACGCGGCAATTATGACCACGAAGAGATCGAGCAGCGTCCAGCGCTCGACCCAACTCGCGGTCACATCGTCGCTGCCGGAGGCCGCGAGCAACCGCCATCCCGGGGGAAGGTGGAGGGTCGCTTGGAGCGACTGGACGTCTTGATTCCAACCGACCGCGGGGAAGCGGCCCACATCGCCCTCGTAACGGCTGTCGGCATCGAGATTCAACGCGCCGCGCCGGACTTCGACGCCGGGCCGGTTGGAGTCGGGGAGCGTGGTAATGAACTGCGGGACAGCGTCGATCGCGACCCGTCCGAGGTGTAATTGGTCTCCGGCCTCGAGCCGCCAACCGCGCGTCATCGCGCCGCTCACGAGATCGCGGACGGTATAGCCGCTCCCCTCGATGTCGAGCCACAGGTTCCGCACGAGACCCAAGCGGTCGGGGGCCGGATCGGGATCGCCCCGGCGCACCAGCTTGAATTCCATGACATCCTTCGGACCCACGCGGTAGGCGGGAAAAGACTGCCAGTCCGGCGCCACATTGGTCTGGCGCGGATCGATGGTCGTCACGCCTTGGATCTCCACCAGGCGCAGGTGATTGCGGGCATCGAATACCCAGATCTCCGTCTGCGGCCAGGGATCGGAGGCAGAGATCCCGTGCAGCGTGCTCACCGCGCCCGGGGCGCGCGCGCGCAACTCCACCGCCCAGTGCCCCGGGCGCAGTTGCAATCGCAAGCGGCCATCGGGCTCGAGACGCGCGGGCAAGGCGCTGGAAAGGCCCAGGGGAATGAGCTCGGGCAGAAGCGCATTGCTTAGCATCACTTCGCGCGGCTCGCCGGCGACATCGATCTCAAGCCGGGTGAGAAGCTCAAGCGGCACCTCGTCGATGATGCGGCGGAACACCTGGATCTCCAGCCGCTCTTCGAGCGCGGTCTTTCCCGCCTGTTGCTTCAACCAGAGCTGTCCATCGGGCCGGATGTCAGGCGAGCTTACGGCTGTCTCATTGACGATGAGTGACACCAAAGCGGTATCGGGCGGTACATACAGGGATTCAGGCAGGCGTTCCCAGCGCCACCGGCCGGTGATCTGGTAGCGTCCCGGTGACAGCGACACGCCGGGTTTACCCTCGCGCTCGATCACGGAAGCAGGTTGCCCGTCCACCTGCACCTCTTGGGGCCAGCGATCGAGATCTCCCGGCAACCCGATCCAGCTTTCGCGGTAGACGCGCCAGAACTGGATAAACTCCCCCTCGCCCTGGTCGATCTTGAGCACCAGCCTTGACGGCCAGGCGCAGCGCCGCACTGCGGGTTGGTTATGGATGAACGGGCACTCGCGATCGCGCTCTTCGTACAGCACCCACGGTACCCAGGGAGCGAGGCTAGGCGGGATCTCGTTGTCCCGAAGCGGGCGCGCCTCGGTGCCGAGGCTCTGGCAAAGCAAACTCAATAAGACCAACACGACTCGGATATGCATGGCGAGGGATCCCCGGATCGGTTCGAGCGGCGCGGCCGATATGGCAGCCAAGAATCGGTGGAGAGCAGCGTTCTGCCGGCGCCTGCGGCGCCCTTTGCCTACATCAGCAACCAGGACAGCAGCGATGTGACGGTCATCGATCTCGTCAGCAACAAGGGAACGATAGGATATTCAACGCGGTTTCGCAAGCGTAGAGAGTTCTCGGCCCCTTTGTCGATTTTGGGCTCCGCCGAACGTCTATCGGGTATCCACAGCAGTTCGACCACGATTAAGGAGGAAGCCATGAAGGACCCACATAGGACGGACGAAAGACCGTCCGGACGGTTGACAACAGACCGTCCGGACGGTATTGTGAATCCATGGAACGAGCGGACACGAACAAGTTACGGGACACACTGCTGGACGCCGCGGAGGCGGTGGTCGTGCGGCAGGGTATCGCCAACCTGACGCTGGATGCCGTTGCCGCCGAGGCAGGAATGAGCAAGGGCGGTCTCCTGCATCATTTCCCGACCAAGGACCGCCTCGTTGAGGCGCTGGTCACGCGCTCCGCGGGTAATTGGCGAGCGTGCTACATGGAAGCCTATGAGCGCACTCCCGAAGGACCGGGGCGCATGGCGCGGGCCCTGTTGGACCATTGCCTTTCGGATGCCCAATGCTGGACGGGGGAGCTCCAGCGTAGCTCGTCAGCGTGTTTTGCGGCCTTGGCGCAAAACCCCTCCCTGATCGAGCCGATGCGCGCAGTCTACAGCGATCTCCATCGGCGCGTCGCGGAGGACGGCCTGCCTCCGGGCGTCGGCGAGGCCGTCGCCGCGGCGATCGACGGGTTGTGGCTCTACTGGGTGCTGGGTCTGGCCACGGTAAATCAGGAGCTGGTGGTTCGGGTGCGCATCGCGCTCGAAGACATGCTCGCCCGCTCGATGCCTTCAATGCCGGCTCGCTCGTCGCCCAAGGCCGCGGTCCGCGCGGCCAAGGGCTCAGGAGGTCACCGCTCGTGAATCGTCGTAGTTGGATCGGATCCTCTCTGCTGCTGGTGGCTGTTGTTGCGGCCGGCGGCAGTCTCGCCGCGTGGAAGTACGCGTCTATTCAGGAAGCAGATGCGGTCTCTGCGAACCAGCCCGAACCGATAGAGTCGGTGACGGTCGCCGTCGCGAAGGAACGCGAGCATCGCCGGACGACGACCTCGATCGGGACGGTCTTGGCGTTGCGCTCGATCACCCTGCGCAACGAACGCCCCGGCACTGTCCGCCGGGTCATGCTCACGCCTGGGCAAATCGTCGATACGGGGACCGTGCTGGTCGCTCTCGACGTCTCTGTCGAGGAGGCCGAGTTGAAGGCGCAGAAGGCGCAAGCCACCCTGGCCGAGACGATGCTCCGCCGCATGCAGCGCCTGGGTCAGAACCGTGTCGCGTCCGATACGGACGTGGATCGCGCGCGCGCGGAGCGCGACGTCGCGCTGGCGCAAATGGCGCGCACCAGGGCGGTCATGGCCCGCAAGACGATCCGCGCACCCTTCCGCGCGCGCGTGGGTATGGCGGACCTGCACCCCGGCCAATACCTGGAAGAGGGCACTCAGCTCACGACCTTGCAAGGCGTTGACGACGCGGTGCATGTGGCCTTCTCGGTCCCGCAGCTCGTCGCCGCGAGCCTGCGCGAGGGCGACAGCGTTGACGTTTTCGCGACCGGCGACGAGGACCCTATCGCGGCGAAGACCATCGCAGTCGACGCGCGTGTCGACGTCACGACCCGCAACGCCATGGTGCGCGCGCGGATCGAGGGCGCCGCTAACGTGCCTGCACCGGGCGCCTCAGTGCGCGTCCGAGTCCCGGTCGGCCCGCCGCGCATGGCCATCGCCGTCCCCGCGAGCGCGCTACGCAAGGGACCAGGCGGCGACCACGTGTTCGTGATCGCGCCGGACAAGGAAGGCAAGCTCCGATCGCGTCTGCGGGCCGTGCAGAGCGGGGCGATGCTCGGCGACGAGTTCGTGATCCTCGCCGGACTTTCCGCCGGCGAGCAGGTGGCCGCTTCGGGATCTTTCAAGTTGAACGAGGGGACGCTCGTCGCGATCGCGAGCGACCCCGCAGCAGTCGCGAGCAGGGTCGATGATCGGCTGACGAAGAAAGAAGCACGGCCATAAGGACATCGGCATGCGCTCGTTCACCGACGTCTTCATCAAACACCCCGTGCTGGCGGTGGTCGTCAATCTCGTCATCGTGCTGGTGGGTGCGCGCGCGTTGCTCACCCTTGCGGTGCAGCAGTTTCCGAGCATCGAAAGCTCCTCCGTGATGATCACGACGGTCTATACCGGCGCCAGTGCCGAAACCGTCCGCGGCTTTCTCACCACGCCGATCGAGCGCGTCGTGTCGGCGATCAGTGGCGTTGACTACCTCGAGTCCACCAGCCGAGCCGGCGTGAGCACCATCACCTTGCGCCTGGAGCTCAACCACGACAGCACAGCGGCGCTCGCGGAAGTCACCGCGCGCCTGCAGCAGGTGCGATCCGAGCTGCCGGAGGAAGCCGAGCCGCCGGTGGTCGAAGTGCAGCGCGCCGACCGGCCGTACGCGACGTTCTATATCGGCTTCACATCGACCGAGCGGGATGTCCCCACGCTGACGGACTGGCTCTCGCGCAGCTTGCAGCCGCAGCTCTCAACCTTGTCCGGCGTGCAACGCGTCAGCTTCGAGGGCAGCCAGGCGATCGCGATGCGCGTCTGGCTCGATCCCGATCGCCTCGCTGCGCTGAATCTCTCGCCCGGCGACGTGCATGCGGCGCTACAGCGCAACAACTTCCTCGCCGCGGTCGGCCAGACGAAGGGCAACCTCGTCCAGGTCAATCTCCTCGCGAACACCGATCTGCGCGCCCAGGAGGAATTCGAGAACCTGATCGTCGCCGATCGCGACGGGGCGACGGTGCGGCTCTCCGATGTAGCGCGGGTGGAGCTCGGCGCCGAGGAAGCCGCCATGGTCGCCAAGTACAAGGGCCGCGAGAGCGTCTATCTGGGAGTCTGGCCGCTGCCTGGCTCGAACGAGATCGAAGTTGCTGGGGGGCTGCGCGACGAGATGGAACGCATCCGGCCGACGCTGCCTGCGGACATCGACATGCGTCTGGTCTGGGACGGTACGATGTTCATGCGGGAAGCGCTCAAGGAGATCACGAAAACGCTCGGCGAGACGATCGCCATTGTAGCGCTCGTCGTGTTCCTGTTCATGGGCTCGGTGCGCACCGCCCTCGTGCCGCTCGTCGCGATGCCGGTATCCCTCATCGGCGCCGCGATCGTCATGTTCGCGTTCGGCTTCAGCCTGAACCTGTTGACGATCCTAGCGATCGTGCTGTCGGTCGGCCTGGTGGTCGACGACGCTATCGTGGTCGTCGAGAACGTCGAGCGGCACGTGCGCCTGGGAAAGTCGCGAATCGAGGCCGCATTGATCGGCACTCGCGAGCTGCGCGGCCCGATCATCGCGATGACCATCACGCTCGCGACGGTGTACGCGCCCATCGCATTCCAGGGCGGCCTGACCGGTTCGCTGTTCCTGGAGTTCGCGATCACGCTCGCCGCCGCGGTCGTCGTGTCGGGGGTCGTCGCGCTCACGCTCTCGCCGATGATGAGCTCGCGCTTCGTGCACGCGCACGGCAAAGAGGGCCGGCTGACGGCGTTGGTCAACCGCGGCTTTGAGTACGTCAGGCGCGGATACGCATGGATGCTCGATGTGGCGCTCGGAATGCGCTGGGCGATCGTTGTGGTGGCGCTGCTGGTCACGGCGGCGGCCTGGCCGCTATACACGTTCTCGCGCCAGGAGCTCGCACCCGTCGAGGATCAAAGCCATATCAGTCTGTTCTTCGAGGCCGCACCCGACTCGACGCTGGCTGCAACCAACCGCGCGTCGCTTGAGGTGGAGCGCGCGATCGCCGCGTTTCCCGAAACCGACTTCATATGGTCGCTGACCGCGGCGTGGGGCGGTTTCGGGGGTCTGGTCGCCAAGGCCTGGACGCAGCGCGAGCGCTCGACCGAGGAGATGTTCGGCGAGGTGTACGGCGCCGTTTCGCAGATCCCCGGCCTGCGCGTGTTCCCGCGCCTGGACCCGCCGCTGCCCACGCCCGGTCAGTACGACGTCGAGCTGGTGCTACAAAGTGACGCGCCGCCCGACCAGATGGTGGAGACAGCCGCGGCAGTGCTCGGTGCCGGTTGGCAGAGCGGCAAGTTCCTGTACGTCGATACGGACCTGAAGATCGACCTGCCCGAGGCTAGAGTCGTGCTCGATCGCGAGCGCATCGCCGATCTCGGGCTCGACCTCGCCGGCGTCGGTCAGGAGCTCGGCACGCTGATCGGCGGCGATTACGTGAACCGATTCAATTTCTTCGATCGTAGCTACAAGGTGATCCCGCAGATCGGCGCAGAGGACCGGGCAACGCTCGGCCCGCTGCTCGACCTTAAGATCAAGACGCCGGACGGCCAGTTCGTGCCCGTATCGACGTTCGCGCACGTGAAGACGAGCACTGCACCGCGCACGCTGAACCGCTTCCAGCAGCGCAACGCCGTGCGCATTTTCGGCGGCGTTAATCTCGGCGTGACCAAGGAAGAGGGGCTGCGCGTCCTCGAGACCGCCGCTGCGGCCGCCGGTGGTCAGAACGTCGTCCTCGATCACGCCGGGGAGTCGCGGCAGATCCGCCACGAGGGCGCGGCACTCACGGTGACGCTCGGCTTCTCGGTCGTTCTCATTTATCTGGTGCTCGCGGCGCAGTTCCAAAGCTTTCGCGATCCGCTGATAGTGCTGCTCGGGTCGGTGCCGATGGCAATTTCCGGCGCGCTGCTGTTTAGCTTCCTGGACCTAACCACGATCAACATCTACTCGCAGGTGGGACTCATAACGCTCGTGGGGCTAATCGCGAAGAACGGCATCCTCATCGTGGAATTCGCGAACACGCTGCAGTCCCGCGGCCTCTCGAAAGTGGCCGCGCTGCGCGAGGCGTCATTGACCCGGTTGCGACCGGTGCTCATGACCTCGGCGGCGACCGTCTTTGGCCACCTCCCGCTGGTGCTTGTGTCGGGGCCGGGAGCGGCGGCCCGCAACAGCATCGGGACCGTGCTGGTTGCGGGTATGACCGTCGGCACGCTGTTCACACTCTTCGTCGTGCCGGTGTTCTACTCGCTGATCGCGGCGCAGCGCCAGCCGAGCCCGGCGTCCGAGGCCACTGAGCACAAGACGCGACCGCACATGCCCGCCGAGGCGGCAGTGCGGGTCGTATGAACGCGTGGTCCCCTCACCCGACCGCGACGATCGGTTCGGTCAAGCGCACCTTTTTAGCATGCTCCAATTCCTTCGCCTCTTCTTCCTGCTGCAGGGCCCACATGCGCGCATAGGCGCCGCCAAGGTCGAGTAGCTGGCGGTGGCTGCCGCGCTCGATGATGCTGCCCTGCTCCATGACAAGGATCTGATCCGCGTCGACGATGGTGGACAAGCGATGGGCAATCACCAAGGTCGTGTGGTTCTGCGCCACCTGCTCCAGCTCGGCCTGGATGGTCTTCTCGGTTTGGGAGTCGAGCGCAGAGGTGGCTTCGTCAAACACCAAGACGCACGGATTCTTCAAGATGGTGCGCGCGATGGCGACGCGCTGTTTCTCGCCGCCCGAGAGTTTTAGACCGCGCTCGCCGACGAGCGAGTCATATTTGTCGGGCAGCGACTCGATGAAATCGTGGATATGCGCATGCTTGGCCGCCTGCATGACTTCAGCGCGCGACGCGTGGGGTTCACCATAGGCGATGTTGTAATAGACGGTGTCGTTAAAGAGCACCGTATCTTGCGGCACGATACCGATGGCGCGGCGCAGACTTTTCTGCGTGATCCGGCGAATGTCCTGGCCGTCAATAACGATTCGGCCGCCGCTCACGTCGTAGAAGCGGAACAGCAAGCGCGACAGCGTCGATTTACCCGCGCCGCTGGTCCCCACGACCGCGACCTTGTGGCCAGCCGGTAGGTCGAAGCTCACAGCATGCAGGATCGGGCGCCGAGGGTCGTAGGCGAAATCAACATGCTCGAAGCGCACGGCGCCGGGCCCGACGACCAGATCTTTGGCGCCCGGATCGTCTTGAATCTCGGCGTTGATTCCTAGCAGCCTGAACATCTTCTCCATGTCGGCGAGCGACTGCCTGATCTCGCGATACACCATACCGAGGAAGTTGAGCGGGATGTAGAGTTGGATCATCAGCGTGTTGATCAGCACCAGATCGCCGAGCGTCATCGTATGCTGCACGACGCCATCTGCGGCCCGCAACAGGAGCAGCGTCACGCCAGTCGCGATGACCGCGCTCTGGGCGATGTTGAGGCCGGCAAGCGACGTTTGGCTGCGCACCGAAGCCTGCTCCCAGCATTGCAGGTTATCGTCGTAACGCCGCGCTTCGAATTCTTCGTTGCCGAAATACTTGACCGTCTCGTAGTTGAGCAGGCTGTCGATGGCTTTGGTGTTGGCCTTGGAGTCCATCTCGTTCATCGCGCGGCGGAACTTGGTGCGCCACTCCGTGATGCTGATGGTCAGCACGATATAAATGACCAGAGTCGCGAGCGTAATCAGCGCGAACCAGATCTCATATTGGGTGACGAGGATTAGGCCCACGAGCGTCATTTCCAGCAAGCTCGGAAGGATGCTGAAGATGAGAAAGCGCATCAGGGTTTCGATCCCGCGCGTGCCGCGCTCGATATCGCGCGCCACGCCCCCGGTTTGGCGCTCTAGGTGGAAGCGCAAGCTCAGCGCGTGCAAATGCTGAAATACCTCGAGCGCTAGGCGCCGGATCGCACGCTGCGTGACGCGCGCGAAGACGACGTCTCTGAGATCGGTGAATAGCGTCGTCGAGAATCGCAGCAAACCATAGCCGATTAGCAGAAACGCCGGCACCATCAACAGTGCATTGGGTTGATTCAGCCCATCGACGATCTGTTTTAGGATCAGAGGAACCGATACATTGGCAAGCTTGGCGATGATCAGGAAGGAGAGCGCCAAGACTAAGCGCCCGCGGTATTCCCACAAATAGGGCAGCACCATACGCAACGCCTTGAGGTCGGCGCGATCGTCAGTCAACGGAGGTCGGCGGGATTCAGAACGCATGTGTATATAAGATCAGCCGTTGGCCGCGCTAGCGCCGGAGACACTAACGGAGAGGCGCAGCCAAGATCGTCCGCAGTAAGCGTCCGAGCACAGGCGGATCTCATAGCGGCTGGAAGTCAACGCGCCGATGGTGATAAGCCCGAGCGGCGGCATCAGGGCTTTCTTGCCAATGAGAGGAAGAAAGTATTGCATTCCCCAGTAGGTCTTCGGAAATTCCGGGTAGACCATCAATAGGTGCCGATGGCGCATGCGCATAACGTCGGGAAACGGGCGGCTCAGAGCTTGTGAAGAAATCGTAGCGAGCAAGTCTGCCCGCGAGGCGCACGGCGCGCAGGAACCGCAGTGTATGTGGAAATACATGAGGATTCCGAGCACCGCGCAACGATGCGGGCGGGCTGCGCAGTAGATTGAGCATACCGCCCATAATTGCCAGGTTCTTCTGGAACTGGATAAGCTGCATCTTCACTTGCTCGGGGTCTACCGCCCAGAAGTCGTGAAAGATCAGGGTGGCCGGGATCAAGAACAGGACGATCGCGAGCGCCGCCCAGCGGGCTTTGTACCCGAGGGCGAGCAGCAGGCCGCCGCCCAACTCGATGAGGATAGCGATAATCAGCGACACCTCCACCATCGGTATGCCCTTGCCGGCCATGGAGGCTGCGGTGTCCGCAAATCCGGTGATCTTGCTAAAGCCGGAGCCGATGAAGATGAGGGCCAGTAGGACGCGGCCCACGAGGAGACCAAGTGGCTGTACGGTGTTCATGCTCTATGCTCCTACAAGCGGTTGAGATCGAGCGTGTCGATCGTGTTTCCCCAGGCATTGGCTAGCCGCCGTTGTCCATCACGCGCGGCGTCTACCTCACCCAATGTCCGCCGAATTGTAACCTCCCTTTGAGAGCAACCCCACCGATATCCGGCCCGCCACGTGTATTTTTTCGACTGAGCGGAGGTACAATCAGGTCCTATGCGCTGGGCATGCGGCTCATCACTCGAAAGGGGATTGTGATGTCATTGAGAAGAGTAGTATCTGTCGCGCTTCTCCTGTCAGGCATTGGCTGCGGCAGGCCATTCACCGATGGATGGGGACGCGATTTGGCGAGCGCGAAGTCACCCGCCGGCGAGGTCCTGAGCGCCAACGGCCGAAGGGAAATCGGCGAGATGCCACGCAGGGACGGCGGGGGCGAACACAAAGTTCGCGCGCTAGAACCGTTCATTCACATCTCCACGGAGGAGAGTGGAGGCGGAGATTGGTCAGCCCCGATCCTGCACGACACCTACTGGAGGCTCGTGGAGCTCGGTGACGGGCCGGTCGTTGTGGCCAGCGCCCGGCGCGAGCCGCATGTCCGGCTGGTGAAGGAGGGCGCACGGGTGCAAGGTTCGACTGGCTGTAACACATTTGCAAGCATCTTCGAGCAGAAGGGGGAGTCGCTGCGCTTCGGCAGGCTTGCCACGACGCGCATGGCGTGCAAGGAGGGCATGGCGCAGGAACAAGCTTTTCTCAGAGCCCTCGAGGCGACGGTCAAGTGGAGGATCCTTGGCGAGGGTCTCGAGCTTTATGGCGCCGGTGGTGAGTTGCTCGCTCGCTTTGAGGCGGGGTACGTGGGAGATGAGGCTTTTCGGAGGAGCTCGCGGCCACAGCGTGGGATAGAATAAGCGGAGCAGCGCTGGCGCGGAAGAACCAGTTGCATCTGGCATTCATTGCCGACATCGATGCGGCGATACGTTACAACCAGATGCAGGCGATTGATCGCTGGGTCATCGGCACTGTTTCATTTGCTTGACCCAAACACCGTTACGCCGTCAGCCTGTGTTGCCCATCAACCTCTCGGGCCAGTCCCTGAGCCACCGGCAGTTTCTGAGCGGACCGGCCGGTCTGCTCGCTGTTGTTAACGCCTAGGGGAGCACCGTCCACCGGCGCCTTGCGGGCAGGCCTCGCTCGCCGATAAAGTTAATCGCCGTGACCGAGAGCCTGTGCCGGCCCGGCTTTACCCTGACGCTAAAAGGGGAAACGCATGGTCGTTCGGGCTTTCGGTCGAGCTTGCACACGAAGGACGAGGCGGGCTCGCTCGCCAAGAACGTAACCCTCGCCCTCTTCCCGAAGGTCTTCTTTTTTGGGCCCTTCGTGATACTTGTGAGGGGAGGGGTGAGCGGCTGGGCGCCGGACCCGATAACGTTGATGCCGGTCTCAGCGAAGATGAAATTCTCGATAATAGAGCGGAAGAGATCGTCCGCGAGACGGGCGTAGACGCCTGGAAAACCCGGCCGAGCGCATCCGATCCCGAAGCTTGTGTCGCCCACAAGGCGGAAGCCGCCCCCAGAGATCGGGACGACGATCGGCCCGCCGCTGTCGCCCTGGCAGCTGTCGACACCGCCCTGGGGTAGCCCTGCGCAGACCATCGCCTCCGCGTGGACGATCACACCCGCGGCCGCGTAATTGTTGATACAGGTGCCGTCATCCACAATCGCCACGCGACCGGCGCGCAGGCCGTCGGTTGTGGCACTCCCTTCGGCGGTAGCTCCCCAACCCGTGACGAAAGCCGGCTGACCCACCGCCCAGGTGGCGCGCTCGTCCGGCCCGGCGATTTGCACCGTCGGGGAGCTGGAGGGGGCGCTCAGCCTCACGATCACGAAGTCGAAGTCGAAGTCGTCCGGGTTGAAAAGCGGGATGACGTCGGTGGCGGAGACAAAGGCGGGGACGAAGTACGTGTCGAAGTCGATCTCCTGGCCCTCGCTGCTGGAGAGGGTCGTGCGGCCCGTGATCACCGAAAACAGCAGGGGATCGATGAAGCTGCCACTGGGGTTATCGAAAAGGCAGTGGGCGGCGGTGATGACGAAAGTCGGCGTCACGAGACTGCCGCCGCAAAACTGACGCTCGAAGCCGGTGCCGGGCGCGACCGAGGGGCGAATGACGATCCCCGTCTGCCACGGCCAGCTTGTGATCGTGGTCTCCGTGCCGCCCACAATGCGGCTGCTGCGATCCTCTGCATCACCGCCGGGCCAGGGCGTCGTCCTGTCGGTCGGAGCCAATTCGTCCACGCTCAGCATGTAAACGCCGGGGGCGACCTCGATCGGGTCGCGCTCGAACGAGGAGGCGGGAAACGCGAGCGCTGCCGCCACCACACCGAACGGAAGACGGCGAATCAGGGTTATGAGGCTTGTCTTATTGATCGCCATGGTAGGAGCTCCGAATTTTCTGACTGTACTGTATTTTGATTAAAGTTAGCGTGCAAGTGTGCAACGTCGCCACTCCAAAAAATAGGCGAAACGTACATTGACCGTGGCCTGAGCTTGGGCAGAGAATTGATTGTTGTATTTAAGGTCAGGAGGGCCGCTCGAAAGTGATCGCCGGTTGACGGTACAATAACCCTGGCTACGGCAGGCGACATGGGGAAAGTAATCGCGATCACCAACCAGAAGGGGGGCGTGGGTAAGACCACGACCAGCGTCAATCTCGCCGCCTCGCTGGCCGCGACCAAGCGGCGTGTGCTGCTCGTGGACCTGGACCCGCAAGGCAACGCCACCATGGGAAGCGGGGTCGATAAGCGCTCGCTGTCCACTTCCGCCTATGATGCCCTCACGGGTGAGGTTTCGATCGCGGACGCTGCCATCCCGGCGGCTGCGGGCGGCTACGATCTGCTGCCGGCCAACAGCGACCTCACCGGCGCCGAGGTGCAATTACTCTCGTTGGACAGCCGCGAGTCCTGCCTGCGCGCGGCGCTGGCGCCGGTGGTGGAGAACTATGACTATATTTTTATCGACTGTCCGCCGGCGCTCAACATGCTCACCGTGAACGCGTTGGTGGCGGCGGACTCGGTCATCATTCCCATGCAATGCGAGTACTACGCGCTGGAAGGTTTGACCGCGCTACTCACGACCATAGCTACGATCAAGCACCGTTTGAATCCCGTGCTCGGCGTCGAAGGGCTGCTGCGCACGATGTTCGATCCCAGGAATACCCTCGCGAACGATGTCTCCGCGCAGTTGCTGAACCATTTCGGCGCCCAGGTCTATCGCACCACCATCCCGCGCAACGTGCGCTTGGCCGAAGCCCCGAGTCACGGGTTGCCGGCCCTGCAGTACGACAAGACCTCGAGCGGGGCGATCGCCTATCTCGCCTTGGCAGGGGAGATCCTGCGCCGGCATGCGCTTCCCGTGGCCCCGGACGTACCGGCGCAAATCGTAGCGGGCGGAGCCATGCACAATGAGCGTTAAGAAACGGGGCCTGGGGAGAGGTCTGGAGGCCTTGCTGGGGGCGGACGCGGCGCCCGGCCTGGCACCCGCTGGAGAAGTCCGCGCCCTCCCGATCGAAATGATCCAAAAGGGCCGCTATCAACCCCGGCTCGACCTCCGTCCGGAAGCGCTCGAAGACCTGGCCCAATCTATCCGCGTTCAGGGACTGGTACAGCCCATCGTCGTCCGTCCGCTCGGCGGCGGTCAGCGTTACGAGCTCATCGCCGGGGAACGCCGCTGGCGCGCCTCCCAGCTCGCGGGTCTGCACGAGATCCCGGCGATCGTGCGCGATGTCACCGACGGGGTCGCGCTCAGCATCGCGCTCATCGAAAATATTCAGCGCGAGGATCTCAATCCCTTAGAACAAGCGACGGCGTTTTCGCGCCTGGTGAACGAATTCAGCATGACCCACCAAGAGGTGGCGGATGCCGTCGGCCGATCGCGCGCCGCCGTGAGCAACCTGTTGCGGCTTTTGGAGCTGCAGGAGGAGGTCAAGCGCAAGCTCGAGGCGGGGGATCTCGAGATGGGCCATGCCCGCGCCCTTTTAGCCCTGGAGGGGCGGGCGCAGATCGAAGCGGCGCAACGCGTCGTTGCCCAGCGCCTGTCCGTGCGGGAATCGGAGCGCTTGGTGCGCCGGCTCCAGGAGGCTAAGCCAGCGGGCGAGCAGCCGCCGAAGGATCCCAATATCGCGGCCTTGGAGCAACAGATCTCGGAACGCTTGGGCGCCAAGACCAGCGTACGCCATGATGGGCACGGCCGCGGCAGCGTGGTGATCTATTACACCTCGCTCGATGAGCTTGACGGGATCCTGAACCATATCAAATAAGGTCAGTGCGCGTCACGCGAGCGATACCCGGAAAATCGGGGCGTAGTGGAAGTGCCCGCCGATCGCAATTACCGCAGACGCTATACTGCTGAGATGAAAATCGCCACCTGGAACGTCAACGGCATCCGAGCGCGCCAGGCGCAGCTTTGCGAGTGGCTGGAGCGCGACCGTCCGGATGTCGTGTGCCTGCAGGAGCTGAAGGCGGAGCTTTCACAGGTTCCCGAGCAGTGCAAGCTCGCGGACTACCACGCGTACTGGCACTGTCGTCGCGCCTACTCCGGCGTGTCCCTGCACATCAGGAAGGGTCTGCTCGATGCCGAGCCCACGTTCAGTCATCCTGAATTCGACATGGAATCCCGCATCGTGCAGGCCGAGCTCGGCAAGCTCGTCCTCGCCTCGGTCTACGTGCCCAACGGCGGCAAGGACTACGAAGCGAAGCTGAGCTTCATGACCCGGCTTGCGGCGTGGGCGAAGCGGTTGCACCAAGAAGGACGCGAGCTCGTCCTGTGTGGCGACATGAACATCACTCTCACCGAGATAGACGTGCACCCGAAGGAGCGCAAGCCGGGAATCATCGGACAACGGCCCGAAGAGCGCGAGCTGTTCGAGGCGCTGCTCGGCGAGCACCTGGTGGACGTCGGCCGCGCGCTCGACCCGGACAATCCAGGCCTGTTCACCTGGTGGGCGCCTTGGCGCAACATGCGCCAGCGCAATATCGGATGGCGCCTCGATTACATACTCGCCTCACCGGCGGTCGCGGCCCGCGCCGCGAGCTGTGTCGTTCTGGCCGACTTCGGAACCAGCGACCATGCGCCGGTAATGATGACGGCCGCGTAGGGGCGCGTTTTGCGGACCAGGGGCTACGGATATAATTTGAATCGACACAACGGCATCGTCTAGCGAGGCTTTTTTGTTGTGGCCCACACCGAAGTTCTTGCCCCGTGCTATTGGGTTGATGGTTCGACCGGGAAGAACAATGGTGCGGCGGCCTAATCGTATGATCCCACTTTCTTGAAGCGGCCTCCTACTCACAGAGACGGCAAAGCGCTGGCCTCGCTCATCGCCGGCGCCCTGTGCATTGGCTTTGCGCCGATCTTCGTGCGTCTCATCGACGTCGGCTACACCGCAGCCGCGTTTTGGCGCGTCGCCCTCTCTGTGCCGGTTTTGGGACTGCTGTGGTATTTTCGGCAAGAGCACGCTTCTGAACGCAGCTCCCACCGGCAACGCTGGCTATGGCTAGCGGGTGTATTTTTTGCCGCCGATCTGGCCGTGTGGCATCAGTCCATCCGCTTTACTTCAGTCACCAACGCCACCCTGCTCGCCAACCTCGCGCCGCTGTTCGTCACCGCGGGCTCGGTGTGGTTGTTTAACGAGCGGATTAACCAGCGCTTTCTGGCCGGTCTGGCGCTGACAGTCACCGGTTCAACGGTGCTGGTTGCGGACAGTTTCACGGTAAGCGCGCAGACTGTGTGGGGCGACTGCTTTGGCGTGATCGCTGCGGTCTTCTACTCAGGCTATTTGCTGAGCGTCAGCCGCCTGCGGCAGCGTGCGTCGACGGTGGAAGTGATGTGGTGGAGCACCCTCGCCTGCGCCGCAGCTTTGCTACCCGTGGTGCTGCTGCTCGACGAGCCGCTATGGCCGCAAAGCGGGCGTGGCTGGACGGTGCTGCTGGGGCTTGCTTTCGTGAGCCAGATTATGGGACAGGGTTTGATCGCCTATGCGCTGGCCCTTCTGCCGGCATCGTTCTCGTCGGTCACCCTGCTGGTGCAGCCGGTCGCAGCCGCGGTGTTTGCCTGGGGGCTGCTCGCCGAACCTTTTGGCGTGCAGCAAGCGCTCGGCGGCGCGATCGTTCTCGCCGGAATTACGGCGTGCCATCGGACAACCGTAAAAACGTGAGCCCGGCGGTGGGATGAAATGGCAGAAGTGTAGTGTAGAACCGATCGGCCGGTAGCGGCGCTTCAAGAATAAAGGAGCATCGCCTCTCGCTCCTCTATCCAGGAGGTTTCATCGGGTACTGTCAAAGCTTCCAGATCGGCCGGAGTTGCATTGGGGTCATCAACCCATGAGCGCAGCAGCTCGCTGCCGTTAATGACATCGATGGCCAAACGATCGTGCTCATATTCATAGGGGAGATTACGCCACAAGTCATAGTCGGGGCGCAGCCGGCGCAGCGCTTTGAATGCGAGGGCCTGCAGGCGCCAAGGTCGGAAAGTATGGTGGTTATAGCTGCTGGCCTCGGCATGCACGTGGAGGCCGGCACACAGCGTGCCCGCGTGTTTATGAAAGGTGGGCTCGAACCAGCAGGGCCGCAGACGGCAGCCTTGCAGCCAGTGCGGCGCTAGCGAGCGCATTTCCGCCAGGAGCGCGCGAGCATCGAGGTCGGGGGCGCCGAATAGTTCCAACGGGCGTGTGGTACCCCGGCCCTCAGACAAGGTGGTGCCTTCGAGCATGACCGTACCCGGATAACAACGCGCCATCCCGAGATTGGGGGCATTGGGGCTAGGATTAACCCAGCAGCGTTCGCTGAGCGGCCAGCCGTAGCCGGGTCCCTGGTTGGGTAACCAGCCGTCCATCGGAATTATCCGATGATCCACATCCAGGCGCAAAGTGTCGATGAACCAACGTGCCAGCTCGCCTATCGTCAGGCCATGCCGCATGGGCAGAGGGCCGGCACCGACAAAGCTATCCCAACCCGCACGCAAGCGCAGTCCTTCCACGGGGCGTCCTACCGGGTTCGGTCGGTCGAGCACCCATACCGCTTTACCGTGTCTTGCGGCCTCTTCCAAGACGTAGCGCAAGGTCGTAATGAACGTATAGATGCGGCAGCCTAGGTCTTGCAGATCGACCAGCAATAGGTCGAAAGCGTCCATCATGGCCGCCGTCGGACGGCGCACCTCGCCGTATAGACTAAAGACGGGAATGCCGTGCACCGGATCGTAAAAATTGGGCGATTCGACCATGTTGTCCTGTTTGTCGCCGCGGAGCCCATGCTGCGGTCCCAGAGCCGCGGTGAGCGGGACGTCGCCAAGTGCCACCAGCGCATCGAGCGAATGGGTGAGATCCTGGGTCACCGACGCCGGGTGGGCGAGCAATCCCACGCGGCGGCCGGCGAGCGGCCGGCGCAGCACAGGTTCTTCCAGCAGTCGGTCGATACCAAACTTCATGACCGGCGAACGCCTCGCAACAGGTGTGTGCTGCCAGAGACC
This sequence comes from Chromatiales bacterium USCg_Taylor, assembly GCA_002007425.1. GTDB lineage: Bacteria > Pseudomonadota > Gammaproteobacteria > JACCXJ01 > JACCXJ01 > USCg-Taylor. The sequence goes on from MUGK01000051.1 coordinate 20,909, forward strand.
ATCGGTACGACGCGGGGTCTCTGGCACGGGAATCCGCAGGCGCGCGACCTCGCCTTCCAACGAATAGCATAACCGCAGAGTCCCCTCCGGCGTACCGCGCGCCCACGGTGACACCGGTCAGCGGCTGCGCAGGGCGTAGAGGGATGACTGTGCTCCGCAAATAATAACCGACCCATGCATTAGGGCAACAGCTACCACCGCCTGGCGGCGGCTACGGCCCGCCGTCATTTAGCATGCACGCCTTGAGGAGCACCGATTGACTTCGCCCCTCTCGTTCGGAGATATTCGGAGATATATTGTGTAGCGCCGTACGATGACCGTACCATTGAGAGCTTATGCCAAGTAACCGCTCAGAGGCTGTGAAAAAATTGTTTGCAGGGGGATCGCCAATTGATCATGAATATGC